>NZ_JBWJVM010000006.1:0-217856 GCF_056428985.1 Streptomyces sp. CA189
GGGTGTCGTAACCGCGTCACTACCAAGGGGCCCGTTCTTTCATGCCCGCGGTCGCACCCGTACCTCCGTCCAGATGATCACCCGCGCCCGCACGCCTCGAACGAAATCCGGTTTGCCACAACGCACTTAGCCGGTCAGACCCAACATGCCTACCGAACGCCCTCTCGCGCGCAATATGGCTGAGCTGTTTCCGGGCATCGTCCTGGGTCATCTTGGGCTTCTTTGTCGATGGTCGGGGCAGCACTCTTGCACGGCCACCGACGCTTTCGCCATCGGGTTCCCAGGCGCCCACCTGGCGATCAGGACGTCAGGCACGCTTCTGCTGCAGACCGAAGCCGACACAGCCGGACATCTGGCGCCTGGGTCTCTTCAGTCGCCGCACTGCTTGAGCATCGCGCTCTGGTCCGCCGTCGTCACCGAGAGCTCGTACTTCTCCGCTACCTGCGCGAACCGGACCGCGTACGAACAGCGGATCTGCTTGTTCGGCGGCAGCCAGGACGCCGGGCCCGAGTCACCCTTTGCGGAGTTGGCGGGGCCCGACACCGGCAGGAGATTCAAGACGTCGTTGGCCAGGCGCTGCCGCTTCGGCTTGTCCCAACGGGCGGCGCCCATCTGCCAGGCGTAAGAGAGCGGCACGACATGGTCTATCTGGACCTCCGCCGCCTCTTCCTTCTTCCAGGCCAGGTCCTTGCCGGTGTACGGATCGGACAAGGTCATCGACACCACCACGCAATCCGAGCCGGACCGGAATCTGACCCCCTGGCCATCGCGTTTGAGCACGTCATTGCGGGTGTCGCAGCCGTTCCGCGCCAGGGGCACACCGTCCGCGGAGTCCATCCAGGCCGAGCCGAACTCCCTCCGGTCGTACCCCGTCTTCGGACCACGCCCCTTGGTGACGAGTCCGGAGATCAGCTTTCGCGCCGCCGCCTGGTCCTGCACGGAGCTGATGGCCGCCAGCCCCGGTTTCATGCCCTCCGGATTGGCCAGCGGACCGCTGCCCCTGGCACCGGACGACGACCCGGCCGCGGACCCCGTCGGCGCCCCGTTCACCGTGCAGCCGGCCAGCACCGCGCCGACCAGAACAGCCGCGCATCCGGCCGCCGACACGCGCGATGTCCACTCCCCGAGCCGCTTCACCCGCACACCCCATCAAGACGAATTCGTACGTGAGACACAACCGCATGAGACACCTAAACCGCCAACATAAGATCGTTGGCGAAGGCGACCCGCTTGCCCTTGTCCCAGGATCCGGCCCCCTTCTGCCAGGCGTCGGAGAGGGCCACGACGTGGTCGATGTCCACGCCGGTGCGGCCCCGTTCGTGTGCGATGCGGGCGCCGGTGTAGGGGTCCTTCTCCAGCACCCCGGTCAGCACCTTGCAGCCGTCCTTGAAGGTGGTCCGGGCCAGGTCCCGCTTGAGGATGTCCTCGCGGGTCCCGCAGCCGCTGCCGTCCGTGTCCAGCCAGCCCTTGCCGAACTGCTCGCGCGCGTACCCCGTCTTCGGCGCCCGCCCCTTGACCGCGAGCCCGTCCACCGAGGCCAGGGCCACGGGCCCGTTGGCCGGGCCCACGGCGTTCGCACCCGCACCGACGCCGGGCTCGGGAAGCCCCGCACAGCCGGAGACCGCGAGGGCCGAGGTGAGCAGGAGGGCGGGAAACAGCAGGTGGGGACGCATAGGACAAGATCATAAACTCCATGGCTTTACAGGGCGTTCCGACTCTCCAGCGGGCGAACCACCCCAAACGGGCGTAGCGTCGCAAACGGGATTACGGAAGGAGCCCGAGCATGGGGATTTTCGACAGGTTCAAGGAAAAGGGCAAGGACATCTCGGACAACCTCGAACAAGAGGCCAACGAGAAGACCGGCAACAAGTACGCCGACCAGATCGACAAGGCCCAGCAGCAGGCGGAAGAGAAGCTCGGCATCGACGACGACCCGAACAAGTAGCCCCCGCGGGAACGCGATCGGCCGCGACCCGGGACCGGAAGGCCCCGTCGCGGCCGTCGCCGTGCCTGCGCGCCGTGCCTAGGCGCCGTGCCTACGAGCCGCGCCTACGCGCCGTACCTACGCGCCACGCCTACGAGCCGAGGATCGTGGCAAGGAACTCCCCGGTCCAGCCCAGCAGTTCCCGTCCGACCAGCGGCTTCCCGCCCACCCGGGCGGTCTTCGGCCGCGGCACCAGCACCTGCGAGGCGGCCGACTTGATCACCGAACCCGGGTAGAGCCGCTTCAGCCGCAGCTCCTGCGACTCGCGCAACTCCACCGGCCCGAAGCGGATGTTGGGCCCCTGGAGGGTGATGTCGCCGACCCCGCAGGCGCGGGCGAGCATCCGCAGTCCGGCCACCAGGAGCAGGTTCTCCACCGGCTCCGGCAGCTTGCCGTAGCGGTCGGTGAGCTCCTCGCGGACCGCCTTGACGTCCTCCTCGGAGTTGGCCGACGCGATGGACCGGTACGCCTGGAGGCGCAGCCGCTCGCCCGGTGCGTAGTCGTGGGGGACGTGCGCGTCGACCGGCAGCTCGATCTTGACCTCCAGCGGCGGCTCCTCCTCCACCCCTCCGTCGATCGCGGCCCGGTAGTCGGCCACGGCCTCGCCGACCATCCGGATGTAGAGGTCGAAGCCGACGCCCGCGATGTGGCCGGACTGCTCGCCGCCGAGCAGGTTGCCCGCACCGCGGATCTCCAGGTCCTTCATCGCCACGTACATGCCGGCGCCCATCTCGGTGTGCTGGGCGATCGTCGCGAGCCGCTCGTGCGCGGTCTCGGTCAGCGGCTTCTCCGGCGGGTAGAGGAAGTACGCGTACCCGCGCTCGCGGCCTCGGCCCACGCGGCCGCGCAGCTGGTGGAGCTGGGAGAGGCCAAAGTTGTCGCCGCGCTCGACGATGAGGGTGTTGGCGTTGGAGATGTCGATGCCGGATTCGACGATCGTCGTGGAGACGAGCACGTCGAACTTCTTCTCCCAGAAGTCCACCACGACCTGTTCCAGGGCCTGTTCGGACATCTGGCCGTGCGCCGTCGCGATGCGCGCCTCGGGCACGATCTCGCGGAGCTTGGCGGCCGCCCGGTCGATGGACTCGACCCGGTTGTGGATGTAGAAGCACTGGCCCTCGCGGAGCAGCTCGCGGCGGATCGCGGCGCCGATCTGCTTCTCCTCGTAGGGGCCTACGAAGGTCAGGACCGGGTGGCGCTCCTCGGGCGGGGTGGTGATCGTCGACATCTCGCGGATGCCGGTCACCGCCATCTCCAGCGTGCGCGGGATGGGGGTCGCGGACATCGTCAGCACGTCGACGTTGGCGCGCAGCTTCTTGAGCTGCTCCTTGTGCTCGACGCCGAACCGCTGCTCCTCGTCGACGATGACCAGGCCCAGGTCCTTGAACTTGGTCTCCTGCGAGAACAGCCGGTGCGTGCCGATGACGATGTCGACGGAGCCCTCACGCAGGCCTTCCAGCGTCGCCTTGGACTCGCCCTCGCTCTGGAAGCGGGACAGCGGCTTCACCTTGACCGGGAACTGCGCGTACCGCTCGGAGAAGGTCCCGAAGTGCTGCT
The DNA here is from genome assembly GCF_056428985.1 of Streptomyces sp. CA189. Lineage (NCBI taxonomy): Bacteria > Bacillati > Actinomycetota > Actinomycetes > Kitasatosporales > Streptomycetaceae > Streptomyces > Streptomyces sp. CA189. The sequence continues at coordinate 3,542 of NZ_JBWJVM010000006.1, forward strand.
GCACCAGCAGCGTGGTCGGGACGAGGACGGCGACCTGCTTGCCGTCCTGGACCGCCTTGAAGGCGGCGCGCACCGCGATCTCGGTCTTGCCATAGCCGACGTCGCCGCAGATCAGGCGGTCCATGGGGACCGACTTCTCCATGTCCTCCTTGACCTCGGCGATGGTGGTGAGCTGGTCGGGGGTCTCCGCGTACGGGAAGGCGTCCTCCAGCTCGCGCTGCCAGGGGGTGTCGGGGCCGAAGGTGTGGCCGGGGGCCGCCATGCGGGCGCTGTAGAGCTTGATCAGGTCGGCGGCGATCTCCTTGACCGCCTTCTTCGCCCGCGCCTTGGTCTTGGTCCAGTCGGCGCCGCCGAGCCGGTGCAGGGTCGGGGCCTCGCCGCCGACGTACTTGGTGACCTGCTCCAGCTGGTCGGTGGGGATGTAGAGGCGGTCGCCGGGCTGACCGCGCTTGGCCGGCGCGTACTCGACGAGCAGGTACTCGCGGGTGGCGCCCTGCACCGTGCGCTGCACCATCTCGATGTAGCGGCCGACGCCGTGCTGCTCGTGGACGATGTAGTCGCCGACCTCCAGGGTGAGGGGGTCGATCGTCTTGCGGCGCCGGGTCGGCATCCGGCCGAGGTCCTTGGTGGCGGTGCGCTGGCCGGTCAGGTCGGTCTCGGTGAGGACGGCGAGCTTGAGGACCGGGTCGACGAAGCCGTTGTCGAGGGAGCCGCACGACACGTGGACCAGCGAGGGCTCCAGGACCGTGACGTCCGCTTCCAGGCGGGCCGCGATGCCCTCGCCGCCGAGCACCTCGACGGTACGGGCGGCCGGGCCGTGGCCCTCGGTGAGGTAGACGGTGCGCCAGCCGTCGGCGATCCAGGCCTTGGTGTCGGCGAGCGCGCGGGCGGTGTCGCCGCGGTAGGCCTCGGGGGCGTGCATGCCGAGGGTCAGGCTGTCGCTGCCCGCGGCCCCCGCCGCGTCAGCGGCATATGTGAGCGTGTCGTCGGCGGCGAACGGGGACACCGACCACCACATCATGCCGAGCTCGCGCGCGTGTTCCCGTACGTCGGCGATCCCGCGGAGCGAGGCCGCGCCCACGTCGATGGGGGCCTCGCCGCCGCCCGCGGTGGCCGCCCAGGAGGCCATCAGGAACTCCTGCGAGGTCGCCACCAGGTCCGAGGCCCGCGTCCGCACCCGCTCGGGGTCGCACACGACGGCCATCGAACCGGCCGGCAGTACGTCGATCAGCAGCTCCATGTCGTCGACCAGGACCGGGGCCAGGGACTCCATGCCCTCGACCGCGATCCCCTCAGCGATCTTGTGGAGCAACTCCCCGAGCTCGGGGTGGAGCTCGGCGAGGGCCGCGGCGCGCCCGCGCACCTGGTCGGTGAGGAGCAGCTCCCGGCAGGGCGGGGCCCACAGACCGTGCTCGGCGATCTCCAGGGAGCGCTGGTCGGCGACCTTGAAGTAACGGATCTCCTCGACCTCGTCGCCCCAGAACTCCACGCGCAGCGGGTGTTCCTCGGTGGGCGGGAACACGTCGAGGATGCCGCCGCGCACCGCGAACTCGCCGCGCTTCTCGACGAGCTCCACGCGGCCGTACGCGGCCGCGGCGAGTGCCTGCGTCACCGCGCCGAGGTCCACGCTCTCGCCCTGGCGCAGGCTCACCGGGACCAGGTCCCCGAGCCCCTTGACCTGCGGCTGGAGCACGGACCGGATCGGTGCGACGACCACGGAGACCGGGCCCGTGGCGGGGTCGTCCTTGCTCGGGTGCGCGAGGCGGCGCAGTACGGCGATGCGGCGGCCCACGGTGTCGCTGCGCGGGCTCAGGCGTTCGTGCGGCAGCGTCTCCCAGGACGGGTACTCGGCGACCTCGTCGGGGGGAAGCATCGAGCGCAGTGCGGCGGCCAGGTCCTCGGCCTCCCGCCCGGTGGCGGTGACCGCGAGCACGGTCCGCTCGGTACGGGCGGCCAGCGCGGCGATGGCGAAGGGCCGCGCGGCGGCCGGGCCGACGAGGTCCACGTGCATGCGGTTGCCGTCCCCGGCCGCGGTGACCGCCTCGGCGAGTGCGGGGTCCCGGGTGACGGCGTCGAGCAGTCCGTGCAGGCTCATGAAGGCGGCTTTCCGTCCGGTGAGGTGCGGCGAGTTCCCGCGAGGCGGCAACGCGAAGGACCCGACACGTCGAACGGGCCGGGGGTTCCCACCCTACGACGCGGGTCCGACAGCCGCGCGTGGGATTCGGGCCTCCCCCGGCGGTGGCGGGGCCGGGGGTCGCCGGCGGCGGCGAGGCGGTCGTCGGCGGGGCCGGTGAGCCGGTCCCCGAGGCGGCCGGCAGGCGCGCGGGACCGCCCGGTCCGCCCCTGGACGACCGCGGCCCCGCCCCACCCGAACGGGTGAGGCGGGGCGGGGCGTTCCCCCGTACGACCGGCCGGCGACTACTCGCTGGCGATCGCGTTCAGGACGTTCATCCGGCCCGCCCGGAAGGCCGGGACCAGCGCGGCCAGCAGGCCGACCAGGGCGGAGCCGGCGAAGACTCCGAGGATGGTGGGCCACGGGATCTCGAGGATCTTCATGCCCTGCAGTGCGAGGAGCTGGTGGGCGGTGGCCCCCCAGCCCATGCCCAGGCCGAGGCCGAGCAGGGCGCCGAAGAGGGCGATGACCACCGACTCCAGGCGGATCATGCGGCGCAGCTGGCGCCGGGAGAGGCCGATGGCGCGCATCAGGCCGATCTCGCGGGTCCGCTCGACCACCGAGAGGGCCAGGGTGTTCACCACGCCCAGGACCGCGACGATGATCGCGAGGGCGAGGAGGGCGTAGACCACGTTCAGGAGCTGGCCGACCTGGTCCTTCAGTGCCTGCTTGTAGTCGGTCTGGTTGAGCACCTGGTACTGCGGGTACTCGGCCAGATCCGCCTTGACCGCCTTGTACGCGGCGTCGTCCTGGCCGTCCTTGGCGGTGGCCAGCAGCATGAAGGGCCTGGGCAGCTTGTCGGCGGGCACGTTCGCCTCGGCGACGGCGGTGCTGATGTACTTCATGCCCTTGTCGAGGTTGCCCTCGTCGCTGGTGATCGCCGCGACCTTGAGCGTGGTGGTCTTGCCGCCGGTGAAGGCGACCGTCAGCTCGTCACCGAGCTTGACCTGGTGCTTGGTGGCGAAGTCGGAGCCCACCGACATCGCGCCCGGCTTGTACGCCGCCGCGTGCTCGCCGGCGATCATCTTGCGGCGGATGTCCTTGGCGTAGGTGGGGTCCATGGCTCCGAGGCCGTAGATCTCCGTGATGCCGTCGGGGGTGGTGATCTTGGCGTCCACCTCCCGGTAGGCCGTGACGTGGTCCAGACTCTGCGTGGCCCGCAGCGCCTCCTCGGCCTGCGGTACGACCGGCTGGCCCGTCATGGACTGCACGATGAAGTCCGCGCCGACCGACTTGTCGAGCTCGTCGGTGGCCGAGGCCACCATCGAGGAGCCGACCACCGACAGGCAGGCGACCAGCGCCAGCCCGATCATCAGCGCGGCGGCGGTGGCGCCGGTGCGCCGCGGGTTGCGCAGGGCGTTGCGCTCGGCGAGGCGGCCTATGGAGCCGAAGGGCCGCAGCACCGGAGCGGACAGGGCCCGGACCACGACTCCCGCGAGGAGCGGGCCGATCACGATGAACCCGATGAGGGTGAACAGCACACCCAGACCCAGCCACTGCGCTCCGGTACCGGCGGTGTCGGCGGTCCCGGCGAGGTACAGGGCCGCGGCGCCGATGCCGGTGAGGCACAGTCCCAGGGCGGCGCGGATCCGCCCGGCCTTCTTGTCGCCGGGGGTGCCGGACTCGCGCAGGGCGGCCATCGGGGAGACCTTGCCGGCCCGGCGGGCCGGTATGAAGGCGGAGATGACGGTGACGACCACGCCGAGGACGATGCCGATGACCGGGGTGGTCCAGGCGACGGTGAGGTCCTCGGTGGACAGGCTCATGCCGAGCCCGCTCATGAGCTCCATCAGGCCGATGGCCAGGCCGACGCCGGCGGCGACGCCGAGGATCGAGCCGACCACACCGAGCAGCAGGGCTTCGATGACCACCGACTTGAGGACCTGGCCGCTGTCGGCGCCGATGGCCCGCATCAGGCCGATCTCACGGGTGCGCTGGGCGACCAGCATCGAGAAGGTGTTGAAGATCAGGAAGATCCCGACGAGGAAGGCGATCGCGGCGAAGCCGAGCATCACCCACTTCATGATGTCGAGGAAGTCCATGTTCTTGCGGTTGGCGTCCGCGGCTTCCTTGGCGGTCTGCAGCTTGTAGGTGTCGGCGCCGACGGCGGCCGCGACGTGCTGCTTGAGCTGGGCGTCACTCACCCCGTCCTTGGCCGTGACGTTCACGTGCGTGAAGGTGTCCGGGGCGCCGAGCAGCTTCTGCTGCGCGGTGGCGGTGTCGAAGTAGACGACGGTCGCGCCCGGGTTGGTCACGGTGAAGGCGGCGATACCGGTGATCTTGGAGCGGATGTCGCCGGTGACGGCGATGGTGCGGATGTCGTCACCGAGCTTGAGGTGATGCTTCTTCGCCGTGTCGGCGTCGATCATCACGTCGGTGGGGCCGCGCGGGGCCTGCCCCTCGATGATCTTCATCGACTTCAGTTCGTTCTCGGTCCAGTTGCCCGCGAAGGTCGGGGCTCCCGTGGACGAGCCGAGGTTCTCGTTCTTGGAGTTGACGACGGTGACCGCCATCGAGGAGACGCCGCCCTCGACGGACTTCACGCCCTCGGCCTTCTTGACCTGCTCGACGACCGAGCCGGCCAGCGCCTGCGGCTTGCCGGTGTCGGGGGTCTCCCCGCTGTTCTCGGCCTCCTTCGGGGTGACCGTGACATTGGCGTTGGTGACCGCGAACAGCTTGTCGAAGGTGGTGTTCATGGTGTCCGTGAACACCAGCGTCCCGCAGACGAAGGCGACGGACAGCAGGACGGCAACGGCGGACAGCGCCATCCGCCCCTTGTGCGCGACGAAGTTGCGCCGCGCGGTCTTCATGACGGTCATGACGTCCGCCCACGGGCGTCGAAGTCCTTCATGCGGTCCAGGACCTGGTCGGCGGTGGGCGTGTGCATCTCGTCCACGATCCGGCCGTCGGCGAGGAAGATGACGCGGTCCGCGTAGGAGGCGGCGACCGGGTCGTGGGTGACCATGACGATGGTCTGGCCCAGCTCGTTCACCGAGCGGCGCAGGAAGCCGAGGACCTCCGCGCCGGCCCGGGAGTCGAGGTTTCCGGTGGGCTCGTCACCGAAGATGATCTGGGGCCGGGAAGCCAGGGCGCGGGCGACCGCCACGCGCTGCTGCTGGCCGCCGGAGAGCTCGGTCGGGCGGTGCTTGAGGCGGCCCGCCAGGCCCACGGTCTCCACGACCCGGTTCAGCCACTCCGCGTCGGCCTTGCGGCCGGCGATGTCCATGGGGAGCGTGATGTTCTCCAGGGCGTTGAGCGTCGGCAGCAGGTTGAAGGCCTGGAAGATGAAGCCGATCCGGTCCCGGCGGAGCTTCGTGAGCTTCTTGTCCTTCAGACCGGTGATCTCGGTGTCGTCCAGGAAGATCTCGCCGCTCGTGACTGTGTCCAGACCGGCCAGGCAGTGCATCAGCGTGGACTTGCCGGAGCCCGAGGGCCCCATGATCGCGGTGAACTGGCCGCGGTGGATGTCCACGTCCACCGCGTCGAGGGCGACGACCCGCGTCTCGCCGGAGCCGTAGGCCTTGACGACCTTCCGCGCTCGAGCCGCGACGGCCTCATGCCCTCCAGTACCCCCGTGCCTGGTTTCGGTCATAGCCGTTGTCACGGTGTTTCCCCTCGTCCTGATGCGTGGCTCGAAGCACGTGATGCGCTTCGTTCGAAGTCTGCTGGCCGGGGGTGCCGCGGCGCGCTGGTGCCAATCGCCGTATCCATAGGGGTGCTAGCCCTACCCCCCGGACTCCCGCCCTGTAGAAACCAGTTAAGGACTTCCGCGGCCTTTCCTCCTCCTCCCCCGGGACGAAGCGCCCCTGGAACCTTGTGAGGACCTACCCCTAGGGGATCTCGACCGTTGGGACGAGGCGACTGAGGGGATACCACCCCGCAATCCCGCAGTGAGATGGTGTCCGCGCAGGTAAGCGCGGGGGGAGGGGTTTTTCATGGGCTCAGGGGAGAGCACGGGCGCGAGTACCGACGACAGCGCCGGAGGCATACCCCGGGGCGGCCCCGCCGGATCCGGAGGCCAAGCCCCCAACGAGGACGACAAGGCCGACAAGGCCGTGAGCCGGCAGGCGGCCGCCCCGCCCGGGCGGCCCAGTACGGCCGTCGTCGCCGCCCTGATGCTGACCATGGGCCTCGTCGCCCTCGACAGCGCCGTCGTCGCCACCGCCGTCCCGCAGATCGTCGGCGACCTCGGCGGCTTCGCCGTCTTCTCGTGGATCTTCTCGGGCTACATCCTGGCCGGAACGGTCACCCTGCCCGTCTACGGCAAGCTCTCCGACACCTACGGCCGCAAGCCCGTCCTGCTCCTCGGCATCAGCCTCTTCCTGGTCGGCTCGCTGCTGTGCGCGGCCGCCTGGAACATGGCCGCCCTCATCGCCTTCCGGATCCTCCAGGGCCTGGGCGGCGGCGCCCTGCAGGGCACCGTGCAGACCCTGGCCGCCGATCTCTACCCGCTCAAGGACCGGCCCCGCATCCAGGCCCGGATGTCCGCGGTCTGGGCCACCTCGGCGCTGGCCGGCCCGGCACTCGGCGGGCTGATCGCCACGTACACCGACTGGCGCTGGATCTTCCTGATCAACCTGCCGCTGGCCGCCGGCGCCCTGTGGATCATCAACCGCCACCTGGTCGAGCCCACCCGCGCCCCCGGCCGCACCGGCCCAGTCGACTGGGCGGGTGCCCTCGCCGTCTTCGCCTGCGGGGGACTGCTGCTCTTCGCACTCGTCCAGGGCGGAGTCGCCTGGCCCTGGCTGTCGGCGCCCTCGCTGGGACTGTTCGGAGCCGCCGTCGCGCTGGGCGTGCTCGTCGTCCGGATCGAGCGCCGGGCCGAGCAGCCCATCCTGCCCGGCTGGGTGTGGCGCCGGCGCACCATCGCCGCCGTCAACCTCGCCATGGCCGGGCTGGGCCTGCTGATGGTCGCCCCGATGGTGTTCATGCCGACGTACGCCCAGTCCGTACTCGGCCTCGGCCCCACCGGCGCCGGCCTGGTCACCTCCGCGATGACCCTGAGCTGGCCGATCAGCGCCGCCTTCGCCCAGCACGTCTACCGGCGCATCGGCTTCCGCAACACCGCCGCCACCGGGGTCGGGCTGGCCGCCCTCGTCCTCGGCGCCTTCCCCCTGCTCCCCTATCCCGCCCCGGTCTGGCAGCCCGTACTGCTCCTGCTGCTGCTGGGCGGCGCCCTCGGCCTCTTCCAGCTCCCGCTGGTCGTCGGGGTCCAGTCCACGGTGGGCTGGGAGGAGCGCGGAACCACCACGGCCTCGGTGCTGTTCTGCCGCAACGTCGGGCAGAGCGTCGGAGCGGCCCTGCTGGGGGCCGTGGCCAACGCCACCATCGCGGGCCGGCTGGCGCAGGCCCCGCTGCCCGGGCTCCCCTCGAACCTGGACGACGCGTCCCAGGCCCTGACCCGGCCCGACCTGCTGTCCCCGGAGGCCGCCGAGTACCTGCGCCAGGCGGTGGCCGCCGCCGGGGACCACATCTTCCTCGGCGCGACCCTGGCGGCGGCCGCGTCGGCGCTGGTCCTGCTGCTGGTGGCGCCGCGGCGGTTCCCGGTGCTGCCGGAGCAGCGGGAGGGATGAGGGGCGAGCGACTTGTCATGCTCGGGCCGAGACGGTAACCCTCTTCGGAGACACCGCACTCCCCGGGGGGACCCACATGACATCCGCATTCCTCACCCTCGCCTTACTCGCCGCCCTGGCGGGCCCGATCGTCCTGCGCCTGCTCCGCCATCCAGGCTTCGTCACCGGCCGCGACGGGCGCCTCTCCACCTCGATCACGCTCGCCCTGGCCTGGACGGTGATCCTGGTCTGGCTGCTCCTGGCGACCCTCGGCTACGGGCTCACCGCGGGCGGCGGCGTCGACTGGTTCCAGGGCCCCGAAGGCCCCCTGTCCTCCCTGACGACCGTCTACCTCCCGCTGCTCGGTGGCCCGTACGCGGCCCTGATCGCGGCGAAGGCGGTGGTCGGCATGCGGGTGGAGCGGGGCTCCATCGCCAAACCGGCCCCCAAGGGCACGGAACGGCGCCCGATGCACGACCTGATCTCGAACGACGGCGGGCGGACCGACCTCGTCGACCTGCAGTACGTCGCCCTGAGCGCGGTCACGATGCTGTACGTGGTGGCGTTCTTCCTGGCGGACGTGGGCGGCGGGCTGCCGAAGCTGCCGACGGAGATGTGGGCGCTGACCGGGGCGCCGGCCGGGGCCTACCTCCTGAACAAGGTGGCGATGCGGGGGATCCCGGTGATCACCGGGCTCTCCGTGACGGACGGTCTCCTGACCGTCGAGGGCGGCGGCTTCGGGGACGACCCCCGGATCGAGCTCGACGGCACGTCCCTCCCGACCACGGCCACCCCGGCCGGGACCCTGACCTCGCCCCTCCCCACGACGGCGCCGCCCGCCTTCACCGTGGTGGCCACCACCCGCGGCCTCCGCAGCGACCCGGCCCCCTACACCCCGCCCTCCTAACGGCTCCGCTGCGCGGGCCGAAGTTCCCCTACCCGCCCTTCGACCGTTCCCAGGGCCAGCCCTGACCCGGTCCTCAAGCGCCGGACGGGCTGGGAAGAGGTCCCGGGCTACGCCCGGACCCCCTGGGGCTCCGCCCCAGACCCCGGTCCTCAAACGCCGGACGGCTGAAAAGCCAAACCCCGGGCGGCTGAAGAGAGCCAACACCCGGCGGCTGAAGGGACCCAACGCCCGGGCGGCCGAAAAGGCCCCAACGCCGGACGGCTAGACCCAACAGCGGGCGGCTGAAGAGACCCACCACCGGGCGGCGGGGAAGGCCCAACGTCGGGCGGCTGGAGAAACCCACCCTCCGGCGGCGGCGCGGTCGGCACCGTCCCCCACCCGCGCCCTCACCCCTCTGCCGGCGCGCGGCCCGTCAGCGCGGCCAGGCTGGAGCGGACGTGGTTCATGTGGGCCCGCATCTCGTCCTGGGACTCCCCGTGCTCCCGCAGGATCCGCTCCGTCTCCCGCCCGACCCGCTCCTCCCGCACCCGCGCCTCCGCGATCAGCTCCGCCGCCCTCGCCTCCGCGTCCTCCTGGCCGTGCCGCGCCGTCTCCTGGCCCTGCGCGAACGCCCGCTTCGCCTCCGCCAGCCGCGACTCCGCGTACCGCTCCAGCTCCGCGTACCGGGACTCCAGCTCCGCCTCCCGCGCCGCCAGCTCCCGCTCCGCCGCGTCCCAGCGCTCCCCGTGTTCCTGCTCGCGCTCAGCGAGCAGCGCGTCCGCCCGGCGAGCCGTGTCCGCCAGCGCCGCCTGCGCCTCCGCGCGCCACGCCGCCGCGTCGTCCCGCGCCTCGGTCCGCGCGTCGTCCGCCTCGCGCCCCGCCCGCAGCAGCCCCTGCCGGGCCCGGACCTCGGTCTGCTCGCGCACCGCCTCCGCGTCGCCGCGCGCCAGCTCCGCCACCCGGTCGGCGTGCGCCTCGGCCGCGGCCGCCGCCGCCAGCGCGTCCGCCCGCGCGTCCCCCCGCAGGGTCTCGGACTCCTCCTCGGCCAGCAGCAGGATCCGGCGGGCGCGCTCGCCGAGCTCCTCGTACATCTGCGGGGCCAGTCCGGAGACCTCCACGCGCAGCCGCTCCGCCTCCGCCTCCATCTGCTTGGCCAGCACGGTCAGCCGGGCCACCCGCTCCCAGGCCTCGTCCCGACTCCCCGACAGCCGGGCGAGGTACCGGTCCACCTCTTCCGCCCGGTAGCCACGGCCACGCACGGTCGTAAAGGGTGCACTCATCCTGGAAGCGCCTCTCTCGCGGGGGTTCCTGCCAAGGATGCGTCATTTGCTCCCAGAAGCCCGAATGGCCGGGCCGAGACCCCGTTCGAGGGTCACGACCCGGCCATCCGGATGAGCGGAGGATCCCAGGAAGATCCCAGGAGGATCCGCGCGAGATCAGCAGAAACCGGTCAGAGGAGCCCGTCCCACATCTGCTCCAGCAGCACCGACCACCAGTTCTCCGGCGACGCCAGCGCCGCACTGTCCAGCCCCGCCAGATTCGCCTGGAAATCGACGGTCCAGCGGCCCGCCTGCTCCGGCGTCAGATGCTGGCGCAGCCGCCACATGTGACCCAGCATCGCCAGGGACCGTACGAACTGCGGCAGCGAGGAGTTCACGAACTGCGGGGGCACCGGCGCCCCGCCCGGACCGCTCTCCACCGGCACCGCGACGATGTGCGCGGTCCCGTACTGCACGCACAGCGCCTTGCCGAAGTCGCTGCCCACCACCAGGTACGAGCCCGCGTCCGAGGCCGGCTGCACCTGCCGCTGCGCCGCCAGCTCGGCCAGCGTGGGCAGCGGGGCACCCGGTACGGCCTGGGCCCAGAAGAACGGCCCGAAGTCGACCGGAAGGCCCGACCACATCAGCGTCTGCGCCACGATCTCCGGCACACCCTGCCGGGACACCGCGCGCTGCTCGAAGCGGAACACCCCCTGCGGTCCGAACGCCCCCGCCAGCTCCTGCGCGATCGCGTCCAGCGGGATCGCCGGCTGCAACGGCACCTGCGGCAGCGGTGCGCGCACCGGCGCGGGGCGCGCCGGCCCGTCCGCCACCTGGTGCAGTTCGCCCTGGTGGGTCAGCAGGTGCCGCATGCCCTGCTGCCGGCCCGCGTGGTCCGTGCCGTACGGGGCCACGCTGGTGATCCGGACCTGCGGCCAGGTCTCCCGGATCATGCGCGCGCAGTAGCCGCCGGGGAGCTCGCACGAGGCCAGCTCGGTGTGCAGTTCCAGCACCTGCTGCGGAGGCACGTTCATCGCCCGCAGCTCGTAGAGGATCTGCCACTCCGGGTGCGGGGTGCCGGGCGCGGAACGGCGGATGAGCTGCTGCTCGGAGCCGTCGGGAGCCCGGTAGCGCAGCACGGCCTGGTAGCCGGGCCCGACCGTGGGCACCCCGGGAGCCGACGCCTGCGGCGCCTGGGCCTGCGGCGCGTGTACGGGTACGGGTGCCTGCGGCGCGGGGCCGGGAGGCGCGGGCTGCTGCGGACCGCCGGGACCGGCCAGCATGGTGGCGGCGTACGCGTCTCCGCGCCCGCCGGACGCCCCGGACGCCCCGGGAGCCCCCGGGGGACCGGGCGGCGCGGGCGGCTGCCCCGTCACGGCCGGACCCGCCAGCATCGTCGCGGCATGGTCCAGCCCACCGCCGGGCACGCCGGGGGGACCAGGCGGCTGGGGTACGCCGGGACCGGCCAGCATCGTGGCGGCGTACGCGTCTCCGCGCCCGCCGGACGACCCGGGAGCCCCCGGCGGACCGGGCGGCGCGGGCGGCTGCCCCGTCACTGCCGGACCCGCCAGCATCGTCGCGGCATGGTCCAGCCCGCCACCGGGAGCACCGGGAGCACCGGGAGCTCCGGGCGGACCGGGCGGCGCGGGCTGCTGCGGACCGCCGGGGCCCGCCAGCATGGTGGCGGCGTACGAAGGCGACTCCGCGGCGCCGCCCGGCGCACCCGGCGCACCGGGCGGACCCGGCGGAGTGACCGGCGCGGGCGCCCCGGGCCGGTTGACCCGGGCCTTGCTCGTCGGCGCGTCGGCGATGTCCCCACCGGACGCGGAACCGGGACCGGACGCGGGACCGGCGGCGGAGCCCTGCCCCGCCCCCTGCCCCGACTCCGGGTTCAGCGCGGGCACGACGGCGGTCTTCGGCAGCTCACTGCCCCTGGGCATCAGGGTCGTGCGCGCCTCCGGTCCCGGCCCCGACGGCGCCGGGGCGTCGTCCAGGTCCGACCCGGACAGCGGCGGCGCGAACACCGTCGCCGGCAGCGGTACGGACACGGAGTCCGCACCGGGGTTCACGTCGGTCCCGGCCCAGGGCGTGGCCCCGGACGGGACGGCGGCGGGCACCCCGTCGTTGGCGGTCGGCTCGTAGGGGACCTCTCCCCCCCGCCGCAGCGGCACCGGCTCCGAGGAGCCCGCCCCGGAGGCGGCCGGAGCCGCCTGCCCGGCCGGCCCCGAAGGCACCACCGGACCGTCCTGAGCAGCGGAAACAGCAGAAGCACCGGAAACAGCCGAAGCAGCAGGAGCCGCGGAAGCCGCCGGCGCAGCCGGGATCCCCGCCCGGTCCGCCGCCTCCTGCAGCCACTCCGGCGGACTCAGCATGAACGAGGTCTGCTCCGAGTCGATGCGCGGCACCGGCACCGAAGCCTCGGCCTGCGCGGCCGACGCCCCGTACTCCTCCTCGTAGCGGCGGATCACCTCGCCCACCGGCAGGCCGGGCCAGAGGGTCACCTCCCCGCTGTCCCGCGCGATGACCAGCCGCTGCCGGCCGCCCCCGGACACGGGGCCCGCCGGGCGGTCCTCCGCCCACACCACGAAACCGAGTCCGAACTCCCGTACGCGCACCTCGCGGTGCTGGTACCCGGGCACGTCCCCATTGATCCATTCCTCGGCGCGCTCCTGCGCCTGCGCAAACGTCACCATCGCGCCGTCACCCCTCCACCGGTGCCGCGGCCGGCCCGGCACCCGGAACCGAACCCGGAATCGAACCAGCGGCCGAACCCGCACCCGCGCCCGGACCCGTCACGGGAACCGAGCGTGCGAATCCGCCGTCCACCATCAGACCGGCCACCGTTTCCAGTTCCGGCGGATTGCCCGCCAGCCGCTCCAGGAAGGCGTCGAAATCCGTACCGCACGGCAGCAGCAACCGCTCCACGCGTTCCTGCACGGACCAGCCGTCCTGATCGCGCGCATCGTCGTACGGGGAGAACCAGACCGAGCCGATCCCCTCCCCGCGCACCTTCACCGCGAGGAGCCCGCCCTGCGCGAAGGCCACGCACAGGTAGTCCTTCGTCAGGTGGTCCCGCAGGCACTTGTTGACGTAGACGAGGTCGTTGACCGCCGCCTCCTCGCGCACCGTGAAGAACGGCTGGTCCACCAGCAGCCCCAGCTCCACGTCGAGCCCCGCGCCCACCGGCGCGCAGCCGCCCGCCGCCTTCAGGAAGGAGCGGTACGCCTCCGGGAGCCGGTAGCCGAGGTCCTCCTCGACGCCCTGGACCTGCTGCTCGGACACCGAGACCACCGTCTTGGGCAGTCCCAGGTGCACCGGGCGCACCTCCTGCAGCGGCCGCGTCCCGCGCTTGCCGTGGTCCACCGCCGCCGTCGCCAGACCGGCGTGGTGCCTCAGCAACGACTTCACCTCGACCGGGACCAGCTCCATCCGGCGGGTGCCGGACACGTGGTGCCAGGTCCAGCCGTGCGGGGTCGACACCGGGCCGACCGTGTCCCACAGTTCGTGGCCGGTGGCCCGCATGGCCGCGTTCGCGGACACGCAGTCGGTCAGGCGCAGCTCGTCCACGCCGAAGCCCTCCGGGGGCTCGGCGATCTCGACGGCCGCGCGCGCGTACAGCGCGAAGTCGGGGTGTCCGTTCGCGTCGATGCGGACCCCGTGGGGATGGCGCGCGGCCCGGACGGGGTCCGGGAAATGCACGACCTGCCCCGAATAAGCGGCGTTGGGTGGCGCGGCCTGATGCCCGAGCCGACCTGTCGTCATGGCGGTAGCCCCCTGCTGGATCTGGCTGGTTCACCACAGCCTATGTGCTCCGGCAAGGGCGTCACCCGCCCGTGTGCGGGGACCCCGCGGGACGGCCGGGAAGATCCGAATTGATACGAATATTCGACCCAGCTTCCACATGCCACGGGACATTTGACAGGCTGTCCCCACAGCACGGGGGCGTGCGCGACAGCGGTCAGCACCGCGGCCACGGGAGGGAAAGCGCAGCCATGCAGAACACGGCAACACGTACAGACGCGGCCGACGCCCACTCAGGAGGCGCGGGAGCCCGGGGATCCGCGGGCCCCGCGGACTCCCGCGGCCCGGCGGGCCCCGCCGGGCCCGCGGGATCCGGCGGCCCGGCGGCCGTCCCGGCACAGGCCCGCGCCGCGGCCGACCAGGGCGCCGGCGACCCCCGGCTGCGCTGGGGCGGCGGCGGGGACGGCCGCCCCGCCGTGCCCACGCTCCGCTTCCGCCGCGACGGGATCCTGCCCACCGTGGCCGCCGCCCTGTCCGTACGCGGCGAGACCCTGACCGGCACCGCCGGCAAGGCGGACCTGCCGCCCGTGCTGCACGCCCTCGTGCAGGATTTCCTCGACACCCTCACGAGCGGCCAGCGCGAACGTTTCACCGGCCGGTGTCCGGAGGCGATCCTGCTCTCCCGCCACCTCGCCACCGTCGAGGGCGCCCGCAGCAAGCGCGCCTCGCGCAAGCCCCTCACCCCCAGCGAGGCCCGCCGCTCGCTGAAGCACTCCAAGATCACCGCGCGCCGCATCCGCGAGGACGGCGACCCGCTCCACGGCAGCTACGCACCTCCCTGCCGCTCCTGCGAGGCCCTCCTCGCCCACTTCGGCGTACGCCCCGTCGACCTCACCCACCCCGAGTAGCCGCCATGACCACGACCTCCGCTTCGTACGCCCGCTCCTCGGCCACCCGCTTCCCCGTCGCCGTGGACTCCGCCCTGCGCACCGCCGGCTGGGAGCCGGGCCGCTGGGACATCAAGCAGGCCGAGTACTGGGCCGACGCCCTGCGCGACCACACCACCCCCGCGGGGCACCGGCACACCGTCTTCCCGGCCGCCGTCGAGGCCTGGGCGGAGTTCGGAAACCTCACCGTCAGCGCCCCCGGCCCGGGCCGCCAGATCGCGCCCACCGCGATCCGCCTGGACCCCCTCACGGGCCTCCACCTCGCCCGCACCTTCGCGGACCTCGGCCGCGCCCTCTCCACCCAGCTCTGCCCGCTCGGCGTCGAGGCCGACACCGAGCTGGCCGGCGGCGGCTCCCACCTCGCCCTGGACCGCGAGGGCCGGGTCTACTGCGTGGACCACACCGGCGACTGGTACCTCGGCGCGAGCCTCGACGAGGCCCTCACCCTCCTCCTCACCGGCCTCCAGCCGACCCGCCTGACGACGGGCTAGGTCGTCTCTTTCGGATCTTGCCGGTCAGGCCCGCGAGAGACGGCCTAGGAGCCGGCCCACGTCCCGGCACGCTTCAGCCGCCCAGCTCCGGAAGCCGCTCCCCGTCGCCGGGGTAGCGGCCCTCCTCCAGCCGGAAGAGGTACGCCCGCAGATCGGCGGCGAGCCCGCCCTCCAGGTACGCCCGGAACTCCCGCGCCCCCACGGCGGCGTCCCGGTCTGCGGGATGGACGCTGTCCCCGTACTCGGCCAGCGTGAGCTCCAGGTGCTCTTCGACCCGGCCCCGCCCGGCCCACCACCGGCGCACCGTCTCCGGGGTCCACCAGCGGTCCCCGTCGTACGCGTACTCCTGGAAGGGCTCCTCGTCGGCCGCGTCCACCACCTGGCGGACCTCGCCCGGACTCCGGGGCTGCCGGAACACGTATTCGAGGCTGCCCTCGGAGCTCGCCGCGTACATCACGTTGCCGGGCGCGTTCAGCCGCCCGGTCCAGCACGTGTCCGTCTCACCCGTGTAGAAGGGCCCCGGCACGTTCAGCCACAGCCGCTTCTCCCACCGCCCCTGGAACAGCTTCCGGTCCTCGTCCGTCAGCTCCGCCACCGGATCCCAGCCCACCGTCATCCCACTCTCCCCCTGTCCGCCGCCGCGCCTCACAGCTCCGGCAGCCTCTCCCCGGCCTCCGGGTACCGGCCTTCCCCCAGCCGGAAAACATACGCCCGCAGATCACCGGCGA
Source organism: Streptomyces sp. CA189 (assembly GCF_056428985.1). Taxonomy (NCBI): domain Bacteria; kingdom Bacillati; phylum Actinomycetota; class Actinomycetes; order Kitasatosporales; family Streptomycetaceae; genus Streptomyces; species Streptomyces sp. CA189. The sequence continues at coordinate 19,319 of NZ_JBWJVM010000006.1, forward strand.
GGCCACCGGCCAGATACGCCTGGAAGTCCCGCACCCCGGCGGCCGCGTCGTCCTCCTCCCGGGAGCCGCTCCTCCCGAAGTCCGCGAGCGCCTCGCCCAGATGCTCGGCGACCCGCCCCCGGTCCGCCCACCACTCGCGCACCGCGTCCGCGGTCCAGCGCAGGTCCCCATCGCAGTAGTACTCCCCGCAGGGCTCGGCCTCGGCCGCCGCGGCCAGTTCCCGCACCTCCGCGGGGTTCCGCGGCTGCCGGAACACGCACTCGGTGCAGTAGGCGCTCTCCGCCGTGTAGAGCACGTTGCGCGGCGCCTCCATCCGGCCGGTCCAGCAGTTGTCCGTCATCCCCGTGTAGAACGGCCCCGGCATGTTGAGCCACAGCCGCGCGGAGTGCTCGCCGAAGGTCCGGAAGGCCTTCCGCTCCCCGTCCCTCAGCTCCGCCACCGGATCCCACGCCATCCGCCCCTACCCCCGCTCGCTCGGCAGGACCGCCGAGACCTTGAAGCCGCCCTCGTCCGTCGGGCCGGACACGAACACCCCGCCCAGTCCGAGCACCCGCTCGCGCATCCCGACCAGGCCGTTCCCGCCGCTCGGCAGTCCCGGCTCGGCCGCCTTGCCGTCGCAGGGGCCGTTCTCCACCTGCATGGCCACCTCCCCCTCCCGGTGCGCCAGCCGTACGACCACCCGTGCGCCCGCGGCGTGCTTGTGGCAGTTGGTCAGCGCCTCCTGCACCACCCGGTAGGCGGTCTGCTCCACCTCCGCCACGTACGCGCGGTACTCGCCGCGCACGTCCAGCTCCACGGCCATCCCGGCCGCCCGCGACTGTCCGACCAGCGCCTCCAGCTCGCCCAGCGTCGGCCCGTCGTCGAAGCTCCCCACCAGAGCCGCCACCGGTGCCGTCACGGCCGCCGGCTTCGGCGCCTCCGCCCGGAGCACCCCGAGCATCTCCCGCAGCTCCGTCAGCGCCTGCCGTCCCATGTCCCCGACCAGCGCCGCGTTCTTGGCCGCCTTCACGGGGTCCTTGGCGGCGATCGCCTGGAGCGCCGCCGCGTGCACCACCATGAGCGACACCCGGTGCGCCACGACGTCGTGCATCTCCCGCGCGATGCGGGTCCGCTCCTCCGTACGGGCCCACTCGGCCCGTTCCTCCGCCCGGTCCGCGAGCAGCGACAGCTCCCGCTCCAGCGAGTCCGCCCGCTCCTGCAGGCTCTCCATCAGCCGTCTGCGGGCCGCCGTGTACAGCCCGAACAGCACCGGCGGCACGGTCAGCGCCACCGCCACGAACACGGACAGGGTGATGACGATGGTGAGGGTGACATCGGGGTCGGCCCGGGTGCGCATGTACATCACCACGAAGGTCGCGGCCAGCGACATCGACGCCAGGGTCCCGGTGATCCGCCGGGGCACCTCGGAGGCGGCCAGCGTGTACAGCCCGACCACCCCGAGCAGGAACCCCATGGCCGCCGGCGACACCGCGATGCCGACCAGCACCACGACGATCGGCCAGCGCTGCCGCAGGACGAGCACCGACCCGACCAGCAGCCCGAACAGCACTCCGGCGAAGACCGGGATGCCCGCCTCGTGGGCGAACCCGACGCCTTCCACCCCGCACTCGACGGCGGACACCCCGGCGAGCCCCACGTCCAACACGGCCGACCTGCGCCGCTCCCACCACAGGGGCCCGTCCCGCCCGGCCCCCGCCTCTCCCTGCTCTTCCCCCGTACTGGTCATACGGTCCAGCCTACGCAGCGGCCCCGGTCCGGAGGCGACCGGAAATCCCGCTCAAGGGCACGGATTTGTACCGTCGCATTCAGGGCGCCTGGTGCGGCATAGTAGGTCCCGGCGGCTCAACCACCAGGGCTCAATGTCCGGTTTAGTCCGTTAATCCCCTGTGGTGTAATTGGCAGCACTGAGGCTTTTGGTGCCTTATGTTCGGGTTCGAGTCCTGACAGGGGAGCTCCACGGTCCGGGTCCTGGCTTTCCCAGTCGGGACCCGCCCTCGTTTAGGGCCTTAAACCCACCGGTATCCTTCACGGGTCCACCACCCGAAGCCGAAGGGCACACCCGTGAGCGCCAACCGCCCGGCAGCCGTCGTCGTACTCGCAGCGGGTGAAGGCACCCGCATGAAGTCGGCCACACCCAAGGTTCTGCACGAGATCAGCGGGCGCTCGCTCGTCGGTCACGTCGTCGCCGCCTCCCGCGAGCTGGACCCCACCCACCTCGTCGTCGTCGTCGGGCACGCCCGCGAGCAGGTCACCGCGCACCTCGCCGCGATCGACGCCGACGTCCGCACCGCGGTCCAGTACGAGCAGAACGGCACCGGGCACGCCGTCCGGATGGCCCTCGAAGAGCTCGGCACGGACCGCCCCGCCGGCACCGTGGTCGTCGTCTGCGGCGACACCCCGCTGCTGACCGGCGAGACCCTGGCCTCGCTGACGGCCACGCACGAGGCCGACGGCAACGCCGTCACCGTGCTGACCGCCGAGGTCCCCGACTCCACCGGGTACGGCCGGATCATCCGCGGCGCCGACGGGGCGGTCACCGCCATCGTCGAGCACAAGGACGCCACCGACGCCCAGCGCGCCATCCGCGAGATCAACTCCGGGGTCTTCGCCTTCGACGGCGCCCTCCTCGCGGACGCCCTCGGCAAGGTCCGCACCGACAACAGCCAGGGCGAGGAGTACCTCACCGACGTGCTCGGCATCCTGCGCGAGTCCGGCCACCGCGTCGGCGCGGCCGTGGGCGCGGACCACCGGCAGATCCTCGGGATCAACAACCGGGTCCAGCTCGCCGAGGCCCGCGCACTGCTGAACGCCCGCCTGCTGGAGCGCGCCATGCTCGCCGGCGTGACGATCGTCGACCCGGCGAGCACGCTCGTCGACGTGACGGTGACTTTCGGCCAGGACGCGATCGTGCACCCCGGCACCCAGCTCCTCGGCACCACGCACATCGCTGAGCACGCCGAGGTCGGCCCCAACACCCGCCTGAAGGACACGCACGTCGGTGCGGGCGCCCGCGTGGACAACACGGTGGCGGACACCGCCGTCGTCGGCGCGGCGGCGAGCGTCGGCCCCTTCGCGTACCTGCGCCCGGGCACCAACCTGGGCCCGAAGGCCAAGGCCGGTACGTACGTGGAGATGAAGAACGCCACGATCGGCGAGGGCACCAAGGTCCCGCACCTGTCCTACGTCGGCGACGCGACGATCGGCGAGTACACGAACATCGGCGCGGCCAGCGTGTTCGTGAACTACGACGGTGAGCACAAGCACCACACCACCGTCGGCTCACACTGCAAGACGGGTTCGGACAACATGTTTGTGGCTCCCGTCACCATCGGGGACGGCGCCTACACGGCCGCCGGCTCCGTGATCACGAAGGACGTGCCGCCCGGCGCCCTGGCCGTGGCCCGTGGCCAGCAGCGGAATATCGAGGGCTGGGTGGCCCGCAAGCGTCCGGGAAGTGCCGCCGCCACAGCGGCTCAGTCGGCGGTCCACGAGGACTCCGCCGAACGCTGAGGTGAACTGACCGGAAACGGCTACGCCCGAGACGGCGTACCGTGATAGGCGAACGCAATTCGGCTGGCTCACCGTGTGCGGGACGGACGCACATGGGGGCGAGCAGCTTTCCCACGTCTGAGGAGACAGTGCTGTGACCGGGATCAAGACGACCGGCGAGAAGAAGCTGATGCTCTTCTCCGGCCGCGCCCACCCCGAGCTGGCCGAGGAGGTCGCGCACCAGCTCGGTGTCGGCCTCGTGCCGACCAAGGCTTTCGACTTCGCGAACGGCGAGATCTACGTCCGCTTCCAGGAGTCGGCGCGTGGCGCGGACTGCTTCCTGATCCAGAGCCACACGGCTCCGATCAACAAGTGGATCATGGAGCAGCTCATCATGATCGACGCGCTCAAGCGCGCGTCGGCACGCTCCATCACCGTGATCGTCCCGTCCTACGGGTACGCCCGCCAGGACAAGAAGCACAAGGGCCGCGAGCCGATCTCGGCCCGCCTGGTCGCGGACCTGCTGAAGACCGCGGGTGCGGACCGCATCCTCACGGTCGACCTGCACACCGACCAGATCCAGGGCTTCTTCGACGGCCCGGTCGACCACCTTTCGGCCCTGTCGGTCCTCGCGGACTACGTCGGTGCCAAGGTCGACCGCTCCAAGCTGACGATCGTCTCCCCGGACGCCGGCCGCGTACGCGTCGCCGACCGCTGGTGCGACCGTCTGGACGCCCCCCTGGCGATCGTGCACAAGCGCCGTGACAAGGACGTCGCCAACCAGGTGACCGTCCACGAGGTCGTCGGCGAGGTCAAGGGCCGCGTCTGCGTCCTGGTCGACGACATGATCGACACGGGCGGCACCATCTGCGCCGCCGCCGACGCGCTCTTCGCGCACGGCGCCGAGGACGTCATCGTGACGGCCACGCACGGCATCCTGTCGGGCCCGGCCGCCGACCGCCTGAAGAACTCCAAGGTCAGCGAGTTCGTGTTCACGAACACCCTGCCGGACCCGTCCGACCTGGAGCTCGACAAGATCACGGTGCTCTCCATCGCCCCGATGATCGCCCGCGCCGTGCGCGAGGTCTTCGAGGACGGCTCGGTCACCAGCCTGTTCGAAGAGCAGCAGTAAGCACGTCCGCTGTGCGCTAGATCATTTTTGGGTACGGCCTCCCCGCCGGGTACACTCCTTGAGTTGCTCGGCGAGGGAGGCCGTACCTGTTTTCCACAGGTGTGGATGCTCCGTTATCGACGCGCTCTTCGTAGCAGGCCGTGTTCCGGCCGGGTGACTGTCGTCCATTTCCGTCACCCCACGAGGAGTGAGCATGTCCGAGATCAAGCTTGCCGCGAAGGTCCGCGAAAACTTCGGCAAGGGCTCTGCCCGCCAGGCCCGCCGCGACGCCCTGACCCCCGCGGTCATCTACGGCCACGGCACCGACCCGAAGCACGTCAACGTGGACGCCCACGCGCTCCAGCTGGCGCTGCGCACCCCGAACGTCCTGCTCTCCCTGGACATCGAGGGCGCCGGCACCGAGCTGGTCATCCCGAAGGCCGTTCAGAAGCACCCGCTGAAGCGTTCGATCTCCCACGTCGACTTCCTGATCGTCAAGAAGGGCGAGAAGGTCACCGTCGACGTCGCGATCGTCACCGAGGGCGAGCTGGCCCCGGGCGGCAACATGCTGGAGACCCTCCAGAACACCATCTCCGTCGAGGCCGAGGCCACCCACATCCCGACCGAGGTCACCGTCTCGATCGCGGGCCTGGAGGCCGGTGCCACCATCACCGCCTCCGACCTGGTCCTGCCGGCCGGCACCACGCTGGCCGTCGACGGCGACATCGCCGTCCTGCAGGTCATCGGCGCGGGCGCCGAGGAGCCGGCCGCCGAGGGCACCGAGGCCTGAGCCTCGCGCCTCCCCCTCAGCACTTGCTGAACGACCGCCGTCCGGCTCCACTGGAGCGGGACGGCGGTCGTCTTCGTATAAGGAGCTTTTGATGTCGGACGACGCGGCGCCCTGGCTGATCGTGGGTCTCGGGAACCCGGGTGCGGAGTACGCGGGCAACCGCCACAACATCGGTTTCATGGTGGCCGACCTGCTGGCGGAGCGGATGCGCGGCAAGTTCAAGGCGCACAAGGCCCGCGCCCAGGTGGTCGAGGGCCGGATGGGCCCGCCGGGACCGCTCAACCGGCGCGTGGTGCTGGCCAAGCCCATGTCGTTCATGAACCTGTCCGGCGGCCCGGTGACGGCGCTGCGGGACTTCTACAAGGTGCCGCTGGACCGGATCATCGCGGTCCACGACGAGCTGGACATCGACTACCCGACGCTGCGGCTGAAGCTGGGCGGCGGGGACAACGGCCACAACGGGCTGAAGTCGATGACGAAGTCGATGGGACCCGACTACCACCGGGTGCGCTGCGGCATCGGCCGCCCGCCCGGCCGGATGCAGGTCGCCGACTTCGTGCTGAAGGACTTCTCCTCGACGGAGCGCAAGGAGCTGGACTGGTTCGTCGACCGTTCGGCGGACGCCGTGGAATGCCTGATCCAGGAGGGCCTGGAGCGCGCGCAGTCCACGTACAACAGTTAGTACAGGCAACAGCCGGCACGGCAGAGGGCCCGCACACCTGACGGTGTGCGGGCCCTCTGCCGTGCCGTAGTACGAAACCTCAGCCGGTGTTGCGCAGACCGGCCGCGACGCCGTTGACGGTCAGGAGCAGGGCCCGGGACAGGATCGGGTCCGCTTCCTCGCCGCGCTCGGCGGCCGCGCGCTGGCGGGCCAGCAGGGAGACCTGGAGGTAGGAGATCGGGTCCAGGTAGGCGTCGCGGACCGAGAAGGTCTGCTGGAGCACCGGGTTGGAGTCGAGGAGCTTCTCACCGCCGGTGATCCGCAGGACCTCGCGGACCGTGAGCTCGTGCTCGGCCTCGATGCGGGCGAACACGTGCTTGAGCTCGTCGGGCACCAGGGTGTCGACGTAGTGGCGGGCGATCCGCAGGTCGGTCTTGGCCAGCGTCATCTCGACGTTGGACAGGAAGTTGCGGAAGAAGTGCCAGCGCTCGCCCATCTCGGCCAGCGCGTCGCCCTGGCCCGCCTCGCGCAGGGCCTTCAGGCCCGAGCCGACCCCGTACCAGCCGGGGACGATCTGGCGGGACTGGGTCCAGCCGAACACCCACGGGATGGCGCGCAGGCCGTCGAGGCCGGCGCCGGAGTCGGGGCGGCGCGAGGGGCGCGAGCCCAGGTGCAGGTCGGCGAGCTGGTCCACGGGGGTGGCGGCGAAGAAGTACGCCGGCAGGTCCGGGTCCTCGACGAGCTCGCGGTACGCGTCGTGCGCGGCGTCCGAGACGGTGTCCATGGCCGCATCCCAGCGGGCCAGGTCCTCGTCGGACTGGCGCGGGGCGGTGTGCAGGGCGGAGGCCTGGAGGGTGGCCGCGACGGTCAGCTCCAGGTTCTCGCGGGCCAGCGAGGGGACGAGGTACTTGTCGGAGATGACCTCGCCCTGCTCGGTGACCTTGATCTCGCCCTCCAGGGTGCCCCAGGGCTGCGCGAGGATCGCGTCGTGCGAGGGGCCGCCGCCACGGCCGACGGTGCCGCCGCGGCCGTGGAAGAGGCGCAGCCGGACGCCGTAGCGGTGGGCGACGTCGCGGAGCCGGCGCTGGGCGCGGTGGATCTCCCACTGGGAGGTGGTGATGCCGCCGAACTTGGAGGAGTCGGAGTAGCCGAGCATGACCTCCTGGACGTCGCCGCGCAGCGAGACGAGGCGCCTGTAGGAGGGGTCGGCGAGCATCTCGTCGAGGATGACGTCGGCGGCCTTGAGCTCGTCGGTGGTCTCCAGGAGCGGGACGATGCCGATCTTGGCCCAGCCGCCGTGCAGGTCGATGAGACCGGCCTCGCGGGCGAGGACGGCGGCGGCGAAGACGTCGTCGGCGCCCTGGCACATCGAGATGATGTAGGACTCGATGACCTCGGGGCCGAACTTCTCGAAGGCGTCCTTGATGGCGCCGAACACGCCGAGCGTCTTCTGGCCGGCCGCGTCGAGCGGGGCCGGGGTGGGCGCCAGCGGGCGGCGCGAGCGCAGCTCCTTGGCCAGGAGCCGGCCGCGGTAGTCGCGGGGCATGTCCGCGTAGCGCCAGGACTCCTCGCCGAGCCGGTCGAAGAGCTGGCCCAGCGCGTGGTGGTGGGCGTCCGCGTGCTCGCGCACGTCCATCGTGGCGAGCTGGAGGCCGAACGCGGCCAGCGTGCGGATGGTGCGGTCCATGCGGCCGTCGGCGAAGAGAGCGCCGCGGTGCTCCCGCAGGGAGGTCTGGATGAGGGTGAGGTCGGTGAGCAGCTCGGCGGTGCCGAGGTAGTCGCGGCCTTCCTCGTGCGGGATGCCCTTGGCGAGGCGCTCGCGGGTGTTGAGGAGCTTCTGCCGGATGCAGGTGGCCTTCAGGCGGTACGGCTCCTCGGCGTTCAGCCGCTTGTAGCGCGGGCTGATCTCGGGGAGGCGCTCCAGGTCGGCCTGAAGGGAGGTGAGGAGTTCCTCGGTGGCACCGGTGTAGCGGATGGAGTTCGACAGCAGTCCGCGCAGGAAGTCGATGAGTTCCAGGGCGTCGGTGATGCCGTGCTCGTGCTGGAGGATCAGCACGTCCCGGGTCACGTCGGGGGTGACGTTGGGGTTGCCGTCGCGGTCGCCGCCGATCCAGGTGCCGAAGGTGAGCGGGCGGGTGCCGGCCGGGATCTCGATGCCCACGCGCTGGAGCTCGGCGGCGAGGTCTTCGAGGACGTCGCCGACGGCGCCGGCGTGCAGCTCGTCGAGGTAGTAGATCGCGTTGCGGGCCTCGTCGGCGGGCTCCGGGCGGACCACGCGCAGCTCGTCGGTCTGCCAGACGAGGTCGATGTTCTCCGCGAGGCGCAGGTCGTGGCGGCGGCGCTCGCCGGCGCCCGCGACGGGCTCCTCCAGCAGGGCCGCGATGCGGCGCAGCTTGTTCAGGACGCTGCGGCGGGCCGCCTCGGTGGGGTGCGCGGTGAAGACGGGGCGGACGTTGAGGTTCTTGACCGTCTCGCGCAGGTGCTCGGGGTCCGCGTCCTTGAGCATGTCGGCCGTGCGGGCCAGCAGGCCCCCCTCGGCGGCGCGGTGGGCGCGCAGCTCCTTGCCGCGGTGCACCTGCTCGGTGACGTTGGCGAGGTGGAAGTAGGTGGAGAAGGCGCGCACCAGCTTGGCGGCGGTCTCCAGGTCGGTGTCGCCGAGCAGCTCGGCGGCCGCGATGCCGTCGGTGCGGGTGAGGGCTCGGACGCGTTCGACCAGGTCGAGGAGGTCCTGGCCCTCCTGGCGTACGAGGGTCTCGCCGAGGAGGTCGCCGAGGCGGCGGATGTCCGCGCGCAGCTCGGCGTTGGCGGCGCCGGCGGGGGACGTCGCGGTGGCGGTGGTCGAGTGGGCCTGGTCGGCACTGCTCACAGGTGCGGCTCCTTGCAGTGTTTCGAGCGCTACTGGGAGGTGGGCCCCGGATACGCGCGGTGGTGCCCGCCCGGACGTGGGTCCGGCGGTGCCACCGCTCCTGATGCGCAGCTCGGGCTGCCCGTGCGGACCGCGCTGTCCGACGACACCAGGATAGGTGGCCCGTACCGGTGACCAGGCCCGTGTGTCACCAGGCGGGACGGCGGCCCTGCGGCTCGGGCCCATGGACCCTGCTGCGGGCGCGCTCCTCTTGCCCCGCGGGGGACCTTTGCCATACTTACGTTGCCGTAGGTTACGCGTCCGTAGGGACGCATGGCCGGGCGGCGCGCCTGCCGACTCCCTCACCCTCAGGGGACACACCTATGACCATCAGTCCCGACGTGATCGAGGACGCCTCGGCGTCTTCCGGCGCGTCCGCGCCGTCCGCGACCCTCGGCGGTGAGAACAAGCGGTCCGTCGAGCAGATCGCGCTGCTGCTGTTCATCACCGTCCCCTTCCTCGCACTGCTGGTGGCTCTTCCGCTCGCCTGGGGCTGGGGGGTGAGCTGGCTGGACGTGGGCCTGATGGTGTTCATGTACTTCCTGGCCTGCCACGGCATCACCATCGGCTTCCACCGCTACTTCACGCACGGTTCCTTCAAGGCGAAGCGGCCGCTGCGCATCGCCCTGGCGGTCATGGGCTCGATGGCGGTCGAGGGCCCCCTGGTGCGCTGGGTGGCCGACCACCGCAAGCACCACAAGTACTCCGACCACGAGGGCGACCCGCATTCGCCGTGGCGCTTCGGCGAGACGGTGCCGGCCCTGATGAAGGGCCTGTGGTGGGCGCACATCGGATGGCTCTTCGACGAGGAGCAGACCGACCAGCAGAAGTACGCCCCGGACCTGATCAAGGACCCGGCGATCCGCCGCATCTCGCGCGACTTCGTCTTCTGGACGATGTTCTCGCTGGCGCTGCCGCCGCTGGTGGGCGGTCTGGTGACGATGTCGTGGTGGGGCGCCTTCACGGCGTTCTTCTGGGGCTCCCTGGTCCGGGTCGCGCTGCTGCACCACGTGACGTGGTCGATCAACTCGATCTGCCACGCGGTGGGCAAGCGCCCGTTCAAGTCGCGCGACCGCTCCGGCAACGTGTGGTGGCTGGCGGTGCTGTCCTGCGGTGAGTCCTGGCACAACCTGCACCACGCCGACCCGACCTCCGCCCGGCACGGTGTGCTGCGCGGCCAGGTCGACTCCAGTGCGCGGCTGATCCGCTGGTTCGAACAGCTGGGCTGGGCGTCCGACGTCCGCTGGCCGTCCGAGGCCCGCATCGACGCCCGGCGCAAGGAAGAAGTGTCGAACGCGGCATGATGGGGGGCGTGGGAAACGACGGCAGCAGTTCCAGCAGCGAGAAGCCCAGGCGCAGCCGCCGGGTCCGGATGACGGGCGCCGAACGGCGTCAGCAACTGCTGGACATCGGCCGCACCCTGTTCGCCGAGAAGGGGTTCGAGGGCACGTCGGTGGAGGAGATCGCGGCCAAGGCCGGAGTCTCCAAGCCGGTGGTCTACGAGCACTTCGGCGGCAAGGAGGGCCTCTACGCGGTCGTCGTGGACCGGGAGATGCGCCAGCTGCTGGACGGGGTGACGGGCGCGCTGACGGCCGGGCACCCGCGGGAGCTGCTGGAACAGGCGGCGTTCGCGCTGCTGGACTACATCGAGAACTACACGGACGGTTTCCGGATCCTGGTCCGGGACTCCCCCGTGGCCCAGTCGACGGGCACCTTCGCCTCGCTGATCAGTGACATCGCCACGCAGGTGGAGGACATCCTCGGCCTTGAGTTCAAGGCCCGCGGCTTCGACCCGAAGCTGGCCCCGCTGTACGCACAGGCGCTGGTCGGGATGGTCGCGCTGACCGGGCAGTGGTGGCTGGAGACGCGCCAGCCGAAGAAGGCGGAGGTCGCGGCGCACCTGGTGAACCTGTCCTGGCACGGACTGGAGAACCTGGAAGCCAAGCCGCGGCTGGTGGGCCACCGCAAGAAGTGAGCCCGTACCGCGTGCGCACGACGGCGCCCCGTCACCGGATTCCGGTGGCGGGGCGCCGTCGTGTGGTGCGCGGCGGGCCGTGCGGGCCCGTACGCCTGTGGGGTCGGGCCCGCTCAGGCCTCCCTGCGGGCGACGGCGAAGATCCGGCGGAACGGGAAGACGGTGCCGCGGGGGCCCGTCGGGTAGGCCTCGCGGAGCAGGGCGCGGTATTCGGCGAGGAAGGCCTCGGCGGCCTCCTCGTCGTCGGCCAGCGCGGTGAGCACCGGCCGCAGTGCGGTGCCCTTGACCCAGTCCAGTACCGGGTCGGGGCCTTGGAGCAGCTGGTGGTAGGTGGTCTCCCACACGTCGGCGGCGCAGCCGAGTTCGGTGAACCGCTCCAGGTATCCGGAGGGTTCGAGGATGTGGATGTAGCGGGCTCCGTGTCCGGCGAGCCGGGCCCGCCAGCGCGGGGTGTCGCACAGCTCGGCGAGGATCCGGTGGCTGGGGGCGGTGAAGTTGCCGGGGATCTGGAAGGCGAAGGTGCCGCCGGGGCGCAGTCCGTTGATCCAGGGGGCGAAGGATCCGGCGTGGCCGGGGACCCACTGGAAGGCGGCGTTGGAGACGATCAGGTCGTGGGGCTCCTCCGGGAGCCAGTCGGCGAGGTTCCCGTGCCGGAAATCGAGCGTGCCGCCCCCGCCGGTGGGCCCGGCGTACTCGGCGTCGGCGCGGTGGAGCATCTCGGGGGAGAGGTCGTAGCCGGTGATGTGGGCTTCCGGCCAGCGGTCCGCGATGAGCGCGGTGACGTTGCCCGGGCCGCAGCCGAGGTCGGCGATGCGGGCGGCTCCGGAGGGGAGCTCGGGTATGCGGGCCAGAAGGTCGAGGAAGGGCCTGGCCCGGTGGCCGGCGTGCCGGAGGTACTGCTGCGGGTCCCAGGTGGGGGCCGTGGGGGCGATGGGGGCGTCATCCGTGGGGGATGCGGATGTCGGTGGCGCCGTCGTCGTGGTCGTGGTCGACGCCGGAATCCTGGCCGGCGCGGTATCGGAATGCATGTTCGAGCCTCCCTGCTGGCGGTGCGGTCGGAATCGGAAGCTGCTCCGGCCCCCTCCATGCCCCATGGTGGCGGAAAATATATCTCGACGTCAAGATACTCGACATCGAGATGCTCGATTTAAAGAGACTTCACATCGACAGACCCTTTACACTGATCCGCATGGAGGACGAGGTCGACCGACTGGTCGCGGCATGGCGGCGGGAACGCCCTGACCTCGACGTGGAACCACTTGAGGTGCTCAGCCGCGTCAGCAGGCTCGCGCGGCACCTCGACCGCGCCCGCCGGCTGGCCTTTTCCGAGCACGGCCTGGAGCCGTGGGAGTTCGACGTCCTGACCTCGCTGCGGCGGGCCGGCGCCCCCTACCAGCTCTCCCCCGGCCAGTTGTTGACGCAGACCCTGGTGACCTCCGGGACCATGACCAACCGCATCGACCGGCTCGCCAAGAAGGGCCTCGTCGAACGGCTGCCGGACCCCAACGACCGCCGCGGGGTCCTGGTGCGCCTCAGCCCCGAGGGCCGCGACCGCGCCGACCAGGCGCTCGCCGGGCTGCTGGCCCAGGAACGGGCGATCCTGGCCCAGCTCTCGCGGACGCAGCGCGGCGATCTCGCGGGCCTGCTACGCCAGTTGACCGCTCCGTTCGACAACATCCCCGGCTAGTCCCTGCCCGGGCAGTCCCGGCAGGTCCGCGGGCCGTACGCCGGCCCTCCGGGCCAGGGCGACCGCAGCGAGCGTCGAGTGCACGCCCAGCTTGCCCAGCACGTTCTGCATGTGGGTGCGGACGGTGTGCGGGGAGAGGAACAGCCGCGCGGCCACGTCCTTGCGGCCCAGCCCCGCCACCATGCAGCGCAGCACCTCGTGTTCCCTGGGCGTGAGGGACTCCACCAGCCGTTCGCTGTCGGTACGGTGCTTGCGCGCCGCGGTCAGTTCGCGGAGCACCCCGGTGAGCAGCGCGGGCGGCAGGTGCGTCTCCTCGCGCAGCACTCCCCGGATGACGGCCAGGAGCCGCGAGAGCGAGCAGTCCTTGGCCACCCAGCCCGAGGCTCCCGCCTGGAGCGCGAGGGCGGCCCGGCGCGCGTCGTCGCGCTCGGCGAGCACGACCGTACGGACCCCGGGATGGGACACACGTACGCCTGCCACCAGCGCGATCCCGTCGGCGGTGGGCGGGGCGGAGCCGGACTCCCGCTGGGCGGGGACGCCCGCGGAGACGGCGGCCAGGTCGGAGTCGACCAGCATGACGTCGAAGCGGCGGCCCTCGGCCACCGCGCGTTCGAGGCAGCGCAGCGCTGCGGGGCCGCTGCCGGCCGCGGAGACGTCCACGTCCGGTTCGGCCGCGAGCGCGGCGGCGAGAGATTCGGCGAAGATGCGGTGATCGTCGACCACGAGTACCCGGATACGGACCACAAAACCCCCAAGGGTCGGGGAACGGACGACTGCGGGTACGACGCCCGGACCGGGTGATCCGCAGGCGCCGCGGCCGCCGCCGTGACATCTCTGCACTACCCCGGACCGGACGTCGTACCCGACTTGTCTCGACCCCTGAATCAACACCGGCCCCCACCGGTGTCACGCATCAGCGTAGGGCCGGGGTCGGCTCGTGGTTGGCCGAATTACAGAAGTTTTCCGAGCGATTTTCCGGCGAGGCGCTTCCGAAGGGGCTCCGGGGTGGCTTGAAATCGTCCACTTCCCGTGAGCGGAGGTCCCGTTCCGGCCGGTCGTGTGCCACGGGCAGTTGCACGGAGGGTATTTCACTCGGCGTGCGCACGCCGGGCGCCCGCGCGCAGCGCCCGGCGAGGGCGCGCCCGGAACGCACGTGCGCCCCCGCCCTGGTCGGGGCGGGGGCGCGGGTGGAGCAGAGGGGGGCAGCGCTGGGGCCGGAGGTGCCGGAGGGGTCAGCCGCGCCGGGCGCGGGTGAAGTTCCAGGCGTCCGTCACGATGCCCGTGAGGTCCGAGCGGGCCGGGGTCCAGCCGAGGCGTTCGTGGGCCCTGCGGGCGGAGGCGACGAGGAAGGACGGGTCGCCGGCCCGGCGGGGAGCCACCACCTCGGGAATCGCCTTCCCGGTGACCTTGCGGACCGTCTCGATGACCTCGCGGACCGAAAACCCGTTGCCGTTGCCGAGGTTGCACACCAGGTGCTCCCCCTCGACCGCGACCCGCAGCGCGGCCAGGTGGGCCTCGGCCAGGTCGGCGACGTGGATGTAGTCCCGTACGCAGGTGCCGTCCGGGGTCGGGTAGTCCTCGCCGAACACGGAGATCGACTCCCGCTCGCCGAGCGCCACTTGCAGCACCAGCGGGATCAGGTGGGTCTCGGGGTCGTGCAGCTCGCCGAACTGTCCGTACGCCCCGGCCACGTTGAAGTAGCGCAGCGAGACCGCCGCGAGGCCGTGCGCCGCGCTCTCCCCCGCGATCATGTGGTCGACGGCCAGCTTCGAGGCCCCGTACGGGTTGGTGGGGGCGGTCACCGAGGACTCGGTCAGCGGCCCGTCGCCGGGCTCCCCGTAGGTGGCCGCGGTGGAGGAGAACACCAGCCTGCGCACGCCCGCCCCGCGCATCGCGGCCAGCAGGGCCATGGTGCCGCCGACGTTGTTCTCCCAGTACTTGCCGGGGTTCACCACGGATTCGCCGACCTGCGAGGAGGCCGCGAAGTGCAGGACCCCGTCGTAGGAGGGGTCCAGGTACTCGGCGGCGTCCTGGATGCGGCCTTCGATGAACGCGGCGCCGGCGGGCACTGCGGAACGGAAGCCGGTGGAGAGGTCGTCGAGGACGGTGACCTCGTGACCCGCCTCCAGGAGGTGGGCGGCGACCACCCCGCCCACATATCCGGCTCCGCCGGTGACCAGGTATTTGGAAGACGCCGTCTCGCTCACGTGCCTGCTGCCTCTCGCGTGGGAACGCACGCGCAATCCACGTGCTGATCACCGGCTTACCCCAATCCGGCCCACCAGGGAAATCCGCGGCCCCGATCAGAGCCGGGCGGCCCCGGACGGCGGTGCTCCGGCCCGGTCCAGCAGCCCGGTACGGGCGGCCAGCGCGGCCGCCTCCAGCCGCGAGCCCACGCCCAGCTTCATCAGCACCCGCTGGACGTGCGTGCGCGCGGTGCTCGGCGCGATGGCCATGCCGGCCGCGATGAGCCGGGTGTCCTCGCCCTCGGCGACCCGGACCAGCACCTCCACCTCGCGCGGGGTGAGCAGTCGCAGCAGCCGGCTGCCCTCGTCGTCGGGCTGGGCGGCGGGGTTGAGCAGCTCCGCGAAGGCTCCCTGCAACAGCTGCGGCGCGATGGCGACTTCCCCCGCCCGGGCCTTGGCCAGGGCCCGCTCCACGCCCTCGATGCGCTCGTCGTGGCGTACGTACCCCGAGGCGCCGGCCGCGAAGGCGGCGGCGATCCCGCGCGGGCTGGGCACCGGGCCCAGCACGACCACGGCGATCTGCGGACGCTCCCGCTTGATCCGGACGATCGGCTCGAAGACCCCGGGCTCCGCGGGCGTGGCGGTGCCCAGCAGGCAGACCTCAGGGGCGCGGCTGATGACCAGTTCGGCGGCGCCCGCGGCCGGGGCGGCGGCCGCCAGCACCCGGTGGCCGCGCAGTTTCAGGGCCGAGGCGAGCGCCTCGGCCAGCAGCCGGTGCTCGTCGACCACCATGACCCGTACGCCCATTGAGGCACCCACCCCCGCCCTTCTGCCCCGGCAAGCTACACGCTTGTTCGACGGCGCGGTGCGGTTACCGCGCAGAAGCCCCCGGAAGGACGGATCTTCCGGGGGCTTCGGGGCTTTCGTGGCCTTACGGGGGTGCTGCGCGGGTGCCGCTGCCGGTCAGCCCGTCGTGAAGGAGACGAAGGTGTAGTACGGGTCGGAGGACGCGGAGGACTTGCTGCTCACGGCGTCACGGGCGATGAAGAGCTTCCCGTTGCCGTAGCGGTACTCGTGGGCGTCCGGCACGTACTGGGTCTCGGCGCGCTGGGATTCCTTGGTCGCCGGGTTCTGCATGAGGACGGTCTCCTTCATCGTCTTGCCGTCGATGGAGACGACCTGGCCGCCGCCGTCGTAGGGCGGGACCTTGTAGGCGATGAGATTGGAACCGTCCATGCGCAGCGGGAACACGCTGTGGCGCTCGCCGGCGTCGGCGCGGTCGGCGGTCAGCTTGCCGGTCTCCAGGTCGAAGGAGACGATCTCGTTGGTGCGGCCGGAGTCGGTCGTGCCCTTGTGCTCCTCGGTCGGCATGTAGACCTTGCCGTTGCCGACGACCATGTGGGTGCAGTCCTCGACCTCGGTGGCCCCGCACTCGGGGTCGTAGTTGCCCGAGGTGAGCGGGATGCGCGCCTTGAGCTGGCCCCCGTCGTCGAGGACGAAGAGGTCGCTGACGCCCGTGGCGTTCTTGGAGGTGTCGTTGACGTCCGCCGCGACGACCAGCGGCTTCGTGGAGACGATCTGGGCGAAGTCGAGGCCCGCGGGGAGCTTGTACGAGGACTTCTGCGCGCCGGTGACCGGGTCGAGGCTCTGGGCGGACAGCACGTAGTTCGGGTGCTGTCCGCACCGGCGGATCACGGCGAGGGCCGGACCGCCCGCGTAGCCGAGGTCCGCACAGCGGTCCGCGTCGGTCTTGGGCGCCCACAGGGGCTTGCCGTCGGCGAGGTTCCAGGCACCGCCGCCGCTCAGGCCGCCCGCGGCGACGGTCTGGCCGCTGACGGTGACCTCGCCGAAGGTGACCGGCTTGTCCCCACCGGTCTGGGACTTGGCACTGGCCTTCCACAGGAGCTTGCCGGTGTTCAGGTCGATGACGCCGACCTGGTTGCACGGCTGGTACTTCTTCTCGGCCGTCGGCATGGCCTCGTCGAAGAGGATCGCGGTCTTGTTGTCCGAGACCCAGCGGCTGGCACCGCAGACGTTGGCACCGAGCGGGACTTCCCACTTCTTGGCGCCGTCGGTCAGGTTGTAGCCGACGACCTTGCCCATGTCGGACTTGGCGTAGGTGGTGTCGGTGAGCCAGGAGCCGGGGATCTGGACGATCTCGGCCGACTCCGGCATCGGGACGTTGACCAGCGTCTTCGACTTGGTCTTGGCCGGGGCCTTCTCGGTGCCGCCGCCGCCCGGGGCCTTGTCGCCGCCGGGGCTCGCGCTGCCGCCGGCCACGGGCTGGTTGCCGGAGCCCTCGTCCTCGCCGGAGACGTACCAGAAGCCGCCGCCGACGATGAGGACGATGGCCAGGAGGGCCGCGCCGACGATCATCAGCTGGGTGCGGACCTCGTTGCCGCCGCCGGCGGGGGCCGCCGGGCTCTGGGCCGCGTACATCGGCGCGGTGACGGGCTGCGGCTGCTGCGGGTAGCCGTAGGGCTGCTCCTGCGGGTAGCCGTACGCGGGCTGCCCGGCCGGAACCGTCGGCGGCTGGGCCGGCGGCTGCGGCGGGCCGGCCGGCATGGCCGGGGGTGCGGGCGGGGCCGCGGGAGGGGCCGCGGGCGGGGCGGCGGGCGGGGGCGTGCCGAAACCGCCCGGCGGCGGGTCCTGCGGCGCGCCGAAACCGCCGGAGGGCGGCTGGCTGGGGGGCGGCGGGGTACTCATCGGTGCTACTGCCTCTCGGTGGACGGCTCGGCGGACTGCTCGTTCTCGGGTCGGTCGCTCACTTGCCGAACACCATCAGGAACTTCTCGCTCTGGTTCTTGGCCTGCAGGTGGGAGGCGGAGACGAAGAGCCGGCCGTCCACGTAGTCCACGTTCGGGGCGAGGAAGGAGCTCTCCACCGGGGCGGCGGCGCCGGACGGGTTGCGCAGGACCGCGGTGGGCGTGCCGCCGGCGGCCGGGATGGTGAGGACCTCGCCGCCCTTCTCGCTCTCCGCCTCGCGGTAGACGACGACCTGGCCGCCCGCCGCCTTCAGCGGGGTGAGGGTGCGGCCCTCGCCGGCCGGGGTGCGCCACTTCACCTTGCCGGTGGCGAGGTCGAAGGCGACGATCTCGTTCGGCTTGCCGATGTCGGCCTTGGTGGGCAGGTAGAGCGTGTTCGCGTCCACGTAGGAGGAACCGCAGCTCTGGAGCGAGCGGTTGAAGAGGCCGCCGCAGCCGACCGGGAAGGTTCCTTCGCCGGAGACCGTGGTGCGCTGCTTGCCGTCGGGTCCGAGGACCACGATGGAGCGCTCCTTGCCCTCGCTGTTGCCGAGGTCGAGGACGATCGGGTCCAGCGAGTAGACGTTCTTGACCTGGAAGCCCTTGGGGAGCTTGTAGATCCAGGTGTTCTTGCCGGTGGCCGGGTCGGCGTCCGTGACCTGGACGGTCTTGTCGGCGTCCTGGCAGGACCCGACCGAGATCATCTTGCCGTTCATGGCGACGAAGTCGGTGGGCTGGCAGCCCTCTTCCCGCTTGTTGCTGAAGAGCTTGTCCCCGGTGCTGACCTTGAACGCGCTGCTCGTGCCCATCCGGTTGACGACGAGGGCGTCGCCGGTGAGGGCCAGGTCCGGGGTGGAGAAGATGTCGAAGAGTCCTTCCTTCGGGACCTCCTTCGTCCATCCCTCCTTGCCGGCCTTGAGGTCGATCATCCGCATCTGGTTGCAGTCGGCGGTGTCGGACTCGCCGTTCTTGTACATGACGACGGTCTTACCGTCCGCGGTCATGTCGGTGACCCCGCAGATCACGGTGGGGAGCGTGAGGGTCCACTTCTCCTTGCCGTCCTTGACCCCGTAGCCGGTGACCGACTTCCAGAGGCTCTTGACGACGGTGTCGCCGACGATCCACTGCCCCTTGGAGTCGACGCCCGAGCCGGGTCCGTCGATCTTGCTGGTCTTGAACCAGAGGACCTTGTCCTCGCCCTGCTTGCGGCCGGCGTTGAGGTCCTGCTCCTCCTCACCGCCGTTGCCGCTGCCGTCGCCCTTGTCCACGGAGGCGGAGGGCGAGGCCTTGTCGTCGGCGGGCGGCGTGGTGTCCTGCCCGACGACCTTGTCGGTGCCCTTGCCCTTGCCGTCGAAGAGCAGGAAGTAGCCGCCGGCGCCCAGGACGAGCACGCCGGCGACGGCCGCCGCGATCAGCACGGCCGCCTTCTTCTTCGGCCCGGAGGGCGGCACGGGCGCCATGCCGGGTGCGCCGGGCGGCATGTTCGGGGGCGGCGGTGGGAAGCCGTGGCCGCCGGGCGGCTGCTGGCCGTACGGGCCCTGCGGCTGCTGCCCGTACGGGCCCTGCGGCTGGGGCTGCTGCGCGTACGGGTTCTCGCCCTGCGGCGGGAAGCCGTAACCGGGCTGCGGGGGCCCTGGCAAGTGCCCGTAACCGGAAGGGTTCGGCGGCTGGTTCGGCGGCTGGGGCGGCTCGGTCATCAGCGCATACCTTCGGCTTCGGGTGTGGGAGGAAGCCCTTTCTATCACTGACGGCGAGAACTGCGCCGGGCCGGTCCGACCCCTGTTCCCAAGGGAGGACCGGCCCGTGATGCCGCCGTTATCGGCCAGTTGGGGCCCGCGGGCCCCGGAGGCTACGCGTCCTCGGCGAGCTCCAGCCAGCGCATCTCCAACTCGTCCCGGTCCGAGATGAGTTCCCGCAGCTCGGCGTCGAGCTTGGCGACCTTGTCGAAGTCGGTGGAGTTCTCGGCGATCTGGGCGTGCAGGCTGCTCTCGCGGTCCGTCATCTTGTTGAGCTGCCGCTCGATCTTCTGCAGCTCCTTCTTCGCGGCGCGCGCGTCCCCGGAGGCCGAGGACTTTCCGGCGGCGGCCGGGGCGGGCGCCGGAGCGGCCGCGTCGATCATCTTCTGGCGGCGCTCCAGGTACTCGTCGAGGCCGCGCGGCAGCATCCGCAGGCTCGCGTCGCCCAGCAGGGCCATGACCGTGTCGGTGGTGCGCTCGATGAAGAACCGGTCGTGCGAGATCACGATCATCGACCCGGGCCAGCCGTCGAGGAGGTCCTCCAGCTGGGTCAGGGTCTCGATGTCGAGGTCGTTGGTGGGCTCGTCGAGGAAGAGGACGTTGGGCTCGTCCATCAGCAGGCGCAGGATCTGCAGCCGGCGCCGCTCACCACCCGAGAGGTCGCCGACGGGCGTCCACTGCTTCTCCTTGGTGAAGCCGAACTGCTCGCACAGCTGCCCGGCCGTCATCTCGCGGCCCTGACCGAGGTCGACCCGGTCGCGGACGCGCTGTACGGCCTCCAGGACCCGCAGGGACGGGTCGAGTTCGCCGACCTCCTGCGAGAGGTAGGCCAGCTTGACGGTCTTGCCGACGGTCACGGTGCCGGCGGCCGGCTGGACCTCGCCCTGGGTGCGGGCGGCCTCGCCGAGGGCGCGCAGCAGGGAGGTCTTGCCGGCGCCGTTGACACCGACGAGGCCGACGCGGTCGCCGGGGCCCAGGTGCCAGGTGAGGTGCTTGAGGAGGGTCTTGGGGCCGGCCTGGACGGTGACGTCCTCCAGGTCGAAGACCGTCTTGCCGAGGCGGGCGTTGGCGAACTTCATCAGCGCGGACTTGTCGCGCGGCGGCGGCACGTCGGCGATCAGCTCGTTGGCGGCCTCGATGCGGTAGC
Organism: Streptomyces sp. CA189; assembly: GCF_056428985.1. Lineage (NCBI taxonomy): Bacteria > Bacillati > Actinomycetota > Actinomycetes > Kitasatosporales > Streptomycetaceae > Streptomyces > Streptomyces sp. CA189. The sequence goes on from NZ_JBWJVM010000006.1 coordinate 39,750, forward strand.
GCGGCTTGGAGGTACGGGCCGGGGCGCCGCGGCGCAGCCAGGCGAGCTCCTTGCGCATCAGGTTCTGCCGCTTGGACTCCTCGGTCGCGGCGATGCGGTCGCGCTCGGCGCGGGCGAAGACGTAGTCGCTGTAGCCGCCCTCGTACTCGTGGACGTCACCGCGCTGCACGTCCCACATGCGGGTGCAGACCTGGTCGAGGAACCACCGGTCGTGGGTGACGCAGACGAGCGCGGAGCGGCGTTCCTGGAGGTGCTTGGCCAGCCAGGAGATGCCCTCGACGTCGAGGTGGTTGGTGGGCTCGTCGAGTACGAGGAGGTCCTGGTCGGCGATGAGCAGCTGGGCGAGCGCGATGCGGCGCCGCTCGCCACCGGAGAGCGGGCCGATGACCGTGTCGAGGCCCTGCCCGAAGCCGGGCAGGTCGAGGCCGCCGAAGAGGCCGGTCAGCACGTCGCGGATCTTGGAGTTGCCGGCCCACTCGTGGTCGGCCATGTCCCCGATGATCTCGTGGCGGACGGTGGCCTTGGGGTCGAGGGAGTCGTGCTGGGTGAGCACGCCCATGTGCAGGCCGCTGTTCTGGGTGACCCGGCCGGTGTCGGGTTCCTCCAGCTTGGCGAGCATGCGGATGAGGGTGGTCTTGCCGTCGCCGTTGCGGCCTACGACACCGATCCGGTCCCCCTCGGATACGCCGAGGGAGATGCCGTCGAGCAGGGTACGAGTGCCGTACACCTTGCTGACTGCCTCGACATTGACCAGGTTGACGGCCATCAGGAGCGCTCCAGGGAAGGGGTGTGGATCAGCCCCTCAGCCTAACCCTCCGCGAAGTGCCGGACCGTTCCACCAGCAGCCAGCCGCCCAGCGCCATGCCGATCGCGGCGGGCGCGGTCAACGGGAGCGCGATCAGGGTGGCGCTGTGGCCTTCCAGGAGCCCGCCGAGGCCGGTCGTGGAGAGCCCGAGGACGCCGAGGAGGCAGAGCGCGGTGCCGAGGGCGGCGCGGGGGCCGGAGCCGGGGCCGGAGCGCGTGTCGCTCGCCACGGGCGCCTCGAAGCGCCGGAAGACGGCGACGAGTACGCAGGTCAGCGCGGCGGCGGCGAGGAACCGGACCGGGACCTGGGCCCACCAGGCCGCCCCGGCGGGCTCGGGCAGGGCGATGCCGAGGCCGAGCTGGGCGGCGTAGACGGCGAGCATCGCCGTGAGGTGCCAGAGGAAGGCCGTCATGGCGACCCCGTTGGCGGCGACCACGCCGCGCCAGACCCGGGGCCGGGCCAGCCACGCGCCTGCCGGGGCCCTGAGCAGCTCCACGGCGCCGACGAGCCAGATCCCGTGCGCGAGCAGGGCGAGGGTGGGCGGGGCCATGTTGGAGACCTTCTCGCCGGGCATCCCGACCATGGACAGCGGGTACGGCCCGTACGCCACCAGCAGGACGGCCCCGGCGAGCCCGGCGGCGGCGAGGGCGCCGGGACGGCGGAGCTGCCCACGGCCAGGGCCGGTGGCGCGCAGGAAGCCGAGCTGGTGGACGGCGAGCCAGACGAAGGCGAAGTTCAGGAACTCGGCGTACGGGACCCCGCCCGCGAAGCGCAGCAGGTCGACGGCGGCGGCCGCCGCGGCCAGGGCACCGAAGGCGGCCCAGCCGTAGCGCTCGTGCAGCTTCAGCAGGGGCGGGGTGAGGGCCACCATCGCGAGGTAGATCCCGATGAACCACAGCGGCTGCGTGACCAGCCGGAACGCCGCCCCGGACAGGCGGCCCCCGCCACCGCCGAGGAGCTGCGCGGTGAGGGCGGCGGCGGTCCAGACTGCGACGAACACGAGGGTGGGCCGCAGCAGCCGCCGGAGGCGGGCCCGCAGGAAGGCGGCGTAGACCGGGCCCTCGGTCCGCCGCGCGAGGGACCGGTAGGAGAGGGCGTGCGAGAACCCTCCGACGAAGAAGAACACCGGCATGACCTGGAGCGCCCAGGTGAGCACCTGGAGCGGCTCGACGATCGCGAGCAGGTTCCCCATGCCGTCGCCGCTGACGGCGGCCATCAGCCAGTGCCCGGCGATGACGGTCCCGAGCGAGGCGACCCGGAGCAGGTCGACGTACCGGTCCCGGGTGGCGGGGGTGGCGGCGGCCATGGCGCTTGCGCTGACATCCATGTCCACAAGGTCGCGCGCGGGGCACCGGGTCCGTCAGCGCGCCCGTACTCATTTCGAATCTGAGTACCCGTGGCGCATCCTGCCGCCGGGGTCGCGCAAGCGATTTGTCGCCATTTCCGAAGGGCTCCCGAATATTGCTCCATTTCAGCGAGCCGGATACCGACTGCGTTACCACCTTCCTCTATTTAGCCCGGTTACGAGCGCTAGGGCGGGCCCTGAATTCCCGCCGGACGAAAGGAAATATCCATGCGGTACATCCGCAGTCTGCTCATCGCCGTTTCGGTGGGCGCCCTGTCTCTGGGCACGGTCACCGCATCCCAGGCCACGAACGAGGCGCCCACCAGGACCGCGCACACGCAGCGTGACGGCGTCGACCACGACGGCAAGGGCAAGGGCGGACCGAGCCACGTCGTCGACCACTCGAAGTACAACCTCGACCACAGCTGCAAGGGCGGCACCTTCGGGTACTGCACCCAGAAGGTGAACTTCGCTCCCGTCCTGGTCGGCCCCATCGACCTCACCACGGGTCTGATCGGCCTCATCGGCGGACCGACCACGGGCGGCCCCACCACCGCTGGTCCCACCACGGCTGGTCCCACCACCGCCGGACCCACCACGGCCGGACCCACCACCGCCGGTCCCACCACGGCCGGACCCACCACCGCCGGTCCCGGCACCACCACCACGCCTCCGCCGCCCGCCCAGTGGTGCTCGCCGGGCTATTGGAAGAACCACTACCCCGAGGCCTGGGGCCCGACCGGCTTCACCGGGAACGAGCTCTACAGCACCATCTTCGGCGCGGCGCCCCCCGGTCGAACCTCGGCGAGGCCCAGAACGCTCCGGTAGACCCGAGCATCCTCGTCGCGGTCTCGAACCCGCAGTGGTACGGCGGCGGGCCGGCGAACAATGTGGCCGACCTGCTGAGCGACGCCCACCCGGATATCAACTACCAGGGCGAGCGCGTGCAGAACAGCTGCCCGCTCAGCTAATTTCGACCTGCATTCCCCCGGGTAATTCCGCTGGAAATAGGACCGCCGTCAACCGACTTCGTCGTCCCCGTCCTTTAGCGGACCGCATCGGGGGATGTGGCTCGTACGGCAGGCCACCGTACGAGCCACACACCAGAAGGAGCAGCATGCGAGCATCCAGCGAAACCGGTGGCGACCGCACGGCGGACGCGGAACCCCTGACGCACGGCGCGAGGGACCTGCCCGCGCCCCGTACGGGCGACGGCGCGGACCCGCCCTGCGACGATCCCGGGCCCCGGCCCCGACACCGGCGACGGCACGACCCCGCGGCTGTCCCGGTGGTCCGTCGGCGCGCTGGTGACGACCGCGTTCGTCCTCGCGGGCGCCGTGCTGGTCCATCTGGCCATGATCTTTCTGAGTCTCGCCCCCTACAACGTGCTCGCCAAGGAGCACAGGGGGCTGATCGACTCGTACGTACAGCCGGAGTTCGGCCAGGACTGGAAGCTGTTCGCGCCGAACCCGATGCAGCGCAACGACGCCGTCGGAGTACGGGTGCACACCGTGGGCGCCGACGGCGGCCAGCACCTCTCGGACTGGATCAACCTCACGGACCAGGACGTCGAGGAGACCAAGCACAACGTGGCGCCCAGCCACGTGAACCAGAACATGCTGCGCCGCGCCTGGGACTCCTACGTGAACACGCACAGCATGAGGGAACGCCACAAGGGCGTGCGCGGCGAGATCACCGCCAACTACCTCAAGCGCATCGCGCTGCAGCGCCTGGGCCGGGAATGGGAGGGCGAGCGGATCACCGCCCTTCAGGTGGCCGGCCGTTTCACGAACGTGGCGCCCCCGGCATGGAGCACGGAGACGCCGTCGGACACCACCAACTACCGGATGCTGCCCTGGTGGTCGGTGACCGACCAGGACTACAGGGGGCTGTGAGTTGAGCTTGACCACGACACGGATCAGGGCGGGGCTGGTCGAGCACTGCTCCCGGATCGCGCCGCTCGTCCGCACCACCCGCGCCCCCTACCAGGCCGCCGTCTTCCGCATCGGGATGGCGGCGGTCATCTTCGTCTTCCTCGTCCGGGAATGGCCCCACCGCCGCGTGCTGTGGGGCGACCGCAGTCCGCTGTCCCACGACATGGCCCGCACGCTCACCCGGGAGGACGGCGCCGCCTTCACCGTCCTCGACTGGAGCGCGGGGCACCTGTGGTTCGAGACGGTCTACACGCTGACGATCGTGGCGGCGCTGGCCGTCATGGCCGGCTGGCGGACCCGGACCATGTCGGTGCTCCTCATGATCGGCGTGATGTCCCTGGAGAACCACAACGGGCTCGTCGGTTACGGCGGCGACAACATCATCCGCATCATGGTCGTCTACATGGTCTTCACCCGCTGCGCCCGGGTCTGGTCGCTGGACGCCCGCCGCGAACGCGCGCACGGGAAGAACCGTCCCACCGCACACGACGCCACCGGCATCGCCCTGTGGGTGCTCTCGGGCGTCCTCCTGGCCTTCATGTGCGCGTTCCCCGCCGGGGCCTGGCCGGCCGTCCTGTTCGCGCTGTGGGCCGTTCACGGGCTCTGGTACGCCGTCCGGTACCGCTTCCCGGAGCACGAGCTGCGTTCCGTACTGGACGCGGCCGCCTCGATGCTGCACAACAGCGCGATGCTGGTGATCGCGGCGCAGGTGTGCCTGATCTACGCCACGGCCGGCTGGTACAAGATCCAGGGAACGCGCTGGCAGGAGGGCAGCGCCCTGTACTACGCCCTGCACCTCGACTACTTCATGCCGTGGCCCTGGCTGTCCGCGACCCTGGCCGCGAACGCGGTGATGGTGCTGCTGCTGAGCTACGGAACGGTCATGGTCCAGGTGGCGTTCCCCTTCACCCTCGCCAACCGGCGGGTGAAGAACGTGCTCCTGGTGGTCATGATCCTGGAGCACCTGGGCATCGCGGTCCTCCTCGGCATCCCCTTCCTGTCGCTGACCATGGTCGTCTGCGACGCGGTCTTCCTGCCCACCGCCTTCCTGATCAGGCTCGGCGGCTGGTGCACACGGCGCGCGCGGCACCAGAGCGGCCCGCGCCACCAGGACGGCCCGCGGCCCCGGATCCTCGTCTCCGCGGCGGGGGCGCCGTGACGGATGCCGTCGTGGTCGGCTCCGGCCCCAACGGCCTGGCCGCGGCGCTCACCCTCGCGCGGGCCGGGATGTCGGTCGAGGTCTTCGCCGCCCACGCGAGCGCGGGCGGCGGCCTGCGCACCGAGTCCCTGTTCGACTCCGAGGTGGTGCACGACCTCTGTGCGGCCGTGCACCCCATGGCCCCCGTCTCCCCCTTCATGCGCTCCCTCGGGCTGGCGGAGCACGGCGTGCGCCTGCTGCACTCGCCCGCCGCCTACGCCCATCCGCTGCTGGGCGGGCCCGCGGCGATCGCCTGGCGCGACCTCGACGCCACCTGCGCGGATCTGGCCGGGGACGGAGCGCGGTGGCAGCGCCTGATGGGACCGCTGACGGAGCACACGTCCGCCGTGGCGCAGGCGATGCTGTCCACCTGCCGGAGCCTGCCGCCGCTGGCCGCCGTGCGGGTGCTCGCACCGCGCCTGCCGGTCCACACCCTGCGGCTCGGCGGGAACCTGCGCACCCCGCAGGGCAGGGCCCTCCTCGCGGGAGTGGCGGCCCACGGAATCGGGCGGCTGCCCTCGCCGGCCACCGCCGCGGTGGCCCTGCTGCTGGGGCACCTCGCCCACAGCAGCGGCTGGCCCGTACCCGAAGGCGGATCGGGGGCGATCGCCGCGGTGATGACGGCCCGGATTCGAGGAGCTGGGCGGGCGCATCCACACCGGGACCCGCATCGACGACCTGCGCGACCTGCCCCGCTCCCGGCGCATCACCATGCTCGACGTCTCCCCCCGGGAGCTGGCCCGGATCGCGCCCCTGCCCGAGCGGTACCGCCGCAGGCTGTCGCGCTACCGGTACGGGCCGGGGGCCGCGAAGGCGGACTTCCTCATCCAGGGCCCGATCCCGTGGACCGACCCCCGCGTCTCGGGAGCGGCCACCATCCACCTCGGCGGAACGCACGGGACGGCCGCGCAGCTCGCGGAGGCGGAATCGGCCGCGGCGAAGGGCGTCCGCACCGAGCGCCCGTTCGTGATCGTGGTCGATCCGGCGGCCGCCGACCCCGGGCGGGCCGTTCGCGGGCGGCGTCCCGTGTGGGCCTACGCCCACGTCCCGAACGGGGACACCCGCGACCCCCTCGACCTGATCAGCGCGCAGATCGAGGCGCACGCACCCGGGTTCCGCGACACGGTCATCGCCGCGCGCGGCCTCTCCGCCGCCCAGCTCGGCCGCTACAACGCGAACTACGTCGGCGGTGACATCGGTTCGGGCGCCATGACCCTGCGCCAGACACTGGCCCGTCCCGTGGCCCAGTGGAACCCGTACCAGGTCCCCCTTCCCGGGACCTGGCTGTGCTCCGCGGCGACTCCCCCGGGCCCCTCGGTCCACGGCATGTGCGGGTACCACGCGGCCACCGCCGCCCTACGGGAACACACGGCAGGGCGGCGAAGCGTCGCGGAGCCGTCCCTGCCGTAGGCCTACGGCCTCAGGCCCGGCAGTACCGTCGCGCCCGGGGCCGGGCTCGTGGCCGTGTGCGTGCTGCGGCAGGTGCCCGAGGCGTCCAGCGCGGCCGCCACCTTCACCGCCGACTCCGCGTCGCGGACCAGGAAGGCCGTCGTCGGACCCGAGCCGGACACCAGCGCGGCCAGCGCCCCGGCCTCCGTACCCGCCGCGAGGGTGTCGGCGAGCGACGGCCGCAGCGAAAGGGCAGCGGGCTGGAGCCCGTTGGCCAGGGTGGCGGCCAGCTCGGCCGGGTCCCCGGAGGCCAGCGCCGCGAGGAGCGCCGGGGAGGCCTCCGGTACGGGCACGTCCGTGCCGGCGGTGAGCCGGTCGAACTCGCGGAACACCGCCGGGGTGGAGAGGCCTCCGTCGGCCACCGCGAACACCCAGTGGAAGGTGCCGGCCGGCACCGGGGTCAGGATCTCCCCGCGCCCGGTGCCCAGCGCCGCCCCGCCGACCAGGCTGAACGGCACGTCGCTGCCCAGCTCGGCGCAGATGGCCAGGAGTTCCCGGACCGGGGTCTTCAGGCCCCACAGGGCGTCGCAGGCGACCAGGGCGGCCGCCCCGTCGGCGCTGCCGCCCGCCATGCCGCCCGCCACCGGGATCCGCTTCTCGATGTGCAGGTGGACGTCGGGGCTCAGCCCGGCCCGCTCGGCCAGGATCTCCGCCGCCCGGGCCACGAGGTTGGTGCGGTCGAGCGGCACCTTGTCGGCGTCCGGGCCGGCGCAGGTCACGGTCAGCGCGTCGGCGGCGGTCGCGGTGACCTCGTCGTGGAGCGAGACGGCCAGGAAGACGTTCGCCAGGTCGTGGAAGCCGTCCGGCCGGGCGGCGCCCACCGCCAGCTGGACGTTGACCTTCGCGGGGACCCGTACGGTGATCTTCTCGGTCACAGCGCGGGCCTCTCCGCAGCGGGCTTGTGTTCGGCGATCGCCGCGAACTCCTCGACGGTGAGGGATTCTCCGCGGGCCTGCGGGGAGACGCCGGCGGCGACCAGCGCCGCCTCGGCGCCCGCCGCCGACCCGGCCCAGCCGGACAGCGCCGCGCGCAGCGTCTTGCGGCGCTGCGCGAAGGCCGCGTCGACGACCGCGAAGACCTCGGCCTGGGTGGCGGTGGTCTTCACCGGCTCGGCCCGGCGCACCAGCGAGACCAGCCCGGAGTCCACGTTCGGCGCGGGCCAGAACACGTTGCGGCCGATGGAGCCGGCCCGCTTGACGTCCGCGTACCAGTTGGCCTTGACGGAGGGGACTCCGTAGACCTTGTTCCCGGGCTTGGCGGCGAGCCGGTCGGCGACCTCGGCCTGCACCATGACCAGCGTGCGCTCGATGCTCGGGAAGCGGCTGAGCATGGTGAGCAGGACCGGCACGGCCACGTTGTAGGGCAGGTTCGCGACGAGCGCGGTGGGCGGCGGCCCGGGCAGCTCCTTGACCAGCATCGCGTCCGAGTGGACCAGTGCGAAGCGGTCCTTGCGCTCCGGCATCCGCGCCTCGATGGTGGCGGGCAGCGCGGCGGCCAGGATGTCGTCGATCTCGACGGCGACGACCCGGTCGGCTGCCTCCAGCAGTGCCAGCGTCAGCGAGCCCAGCCCGGGCCCGACCTCGACGACCACATCGTCCGGCCGGACCCCGGCGGTGCGCACGATGCGGCGCACCGTGTTGGCGTCGATGACGAAGTTCTGGCCCTTCTGCTTCGTCGGCCGTACGCCGAGTACGGCGGCCAGCTCCCGGATGTCGGCCGCCCCGAGGAGGGCCGACATCTCGGGCGGGGAGGTCTCGGACGGGGAAGTCTCCGACGCGGAGGTTTCGGGCTGCTGCTCTGCGGTGCTCACCGATAAAGGGTACGGCCGCAGTGTGGCCAGGGACTCGCCCCCCGCTGTACGTAGAGCTTCTTGGCGCGGTACGTCTGTTCCGGGGCCGGAGCGTCCTGTGGACGGCCGCTGCCGCCGAGGGCCTGCCAGGTCTGTACGTCGAACTGGTAGAGCCCCCCGTACGTCCCCGAGGGGTCCGTGGCGCCGGGCCGGCCGCCCGACTCGCAGCGGGCCAGCGCACCCCAGTCCAGGCCGTCCGCGCCCTGCACGGAGGTCGGCAGCGGCTTGGTGCCGACCTTGACGAGCTGGCCCACCGGCTCGCGGACGATCTCCTCGGCGACCCGGCGGGGCTTCTGCCGGACCCCGTTGACGGTGCGCAGGCTGTACGTGACCCTGCGCGCTCCGGGCCGGCCCGAGCGCTCGACGACTTCGGTGCCGGCGAAGAGGGTGGAGTCCTTGACCCGCTCGGTCGCGTACGGGATGCGTTCCTCGCGGATCTCCCGGGTGCCGGTGATGCGGAGCACGGTGACGGTCTGGCCGTCGCGCGGGAAGGAGCCGGCGGGCACGGAGGTGGTGTCCTGGCCGTGGAGGGTGATCCCGGCTTCATCGAGGGCCTCCTGGACGGTGGCGGCGTTGGTGCGGATCGCCCGCTCGCGGCCGTCGGCCATGAAGGTGATGCTGCGTTCGGTGCGGACGGCGAGGGCCAGGCCGGTCCGGGGGACGGGGGCGGTGCGGGGTGCGGAGAGGTAGGCGCCCTCGGCGCGGATGCCGAACTGGCGCAGCGCGCCGTCCACGGTGCGGGCGGTGGTCCACACCTCGCGCCGCTGTCCGTCGAGGGTCAGGCTCAGCGGGCGGCCGTAGCGCAGGACGATCTCGTCCCCGTCGTCCAGGGCCTCCGCTCCGGCCGGGGCGACCAGGTCGTGGGGGCCGATGCCGAGTCCTTCGGCGGCGAGCAGCTCGTCCACGTCGTCGGCGAAGGTGTGCAGGGTCCGCGGGACTCCGTCGACGGTGAGGCGCACGGCCTTGTCCGCGGCGACGAAGGCGGTGGTGCCGCCCGCCAGGAACGCGACGACCAGGGCCTGCGGCACGATGCGCCGCCAGGTGTCCCGGGGCGCGGGGGCGGCGCTCCGGCGCCGCCGGGGACCGGGGGCGGGGCCGGTGCCCGGGCCTGATCCGATGCCGGGGCCGGGGCCAGGGCCAGGGCCGCTGCCGGGGCCGGTCGGTGCGGGCACCGTGCCGAGTCCGCCCCTGCGCCGCCCGGTCCCCGCGGGGGCCGGTCCGGCCTGGGCAGGGGCGGTGTCCGGGGGCGCCGCCGGCGCGCTGCGACGACGACGGCCGGTGGCCGGGGCTTCCGGCTCGGGGGCGAGGTCCGGAGCGAGGGCCGCGGCGGGGCCGGCGGCCGGGGCCGCTGCGGGGGCCGCTACCGGGGCGGGCGTCCGGCCGCGTGCCCGGCGGCCCGCTCCGGGCTCGGCGGCCGCCCGTCGGCGCCCGCCGCCCCGCGGCGCGGGCACCCCGGGCTCCGGGTGCGGGCTCGGGGAGCGGTACGGGTCCGGGTCCGGGCCCGTACGGGGGCTCGGGTACGGACCCGGGTAAGGCCCCGGCTCGGCGTCCGGGCCCGGTCCCGCCGCCCCCGAGCCCCGGAACGGATCGAGGTCGAGGTCCAGGGCCAGGCCCGAGTACGGGTACGGGTACGGGTCCCGATGAGGCCCGGGGTCGGCGTCCGGGCCCGGATCCGCCGCCCTCCGACCCGGGTACGAGCCCGCGTCCGGGCCCGGGTAGGGGTCCAGGGCCGGACCTGCGCCCGGGTACGAGGCCGGGTCCGGGCCCGCGTAAGGGTCCTGGTCCCGGTCCGCGTAAGGGTCCTGGTCCGGGCCCGCGTACGAGCCCGGGTCCGGGCCCGAGTAAGGGTCCTGGTCCGGGCCCGCGTAAGGGTCCTGGTCCCGGTCCGCGTAAGGGTCCGAGTAAGGGTCCGGGTCCCCGTCCGCGCCCAGGCCCGGGAACGGGTCCCGGTCCGGGTGGGGCACCGGTTCCGCGGTCGGGTCCGGGGCCACGGCCCACGGGTCGCGTCCACCGGCCGGCCAGGCCACATCGCTCATCGCGCTCGCTCCACTGGTCCGTCCGGCTGCTTCGGGCACGGCACCCTAACGGAGCGGCCGTCACGCTACAAAGCGGGACGGCTACGGAACGTGGCGAACGGGTGAGCGCGGTCGCGACGGCCCGGCGGGCCCCGCTCCGCCCTCAGTAGGCGAAGGCGCGAGCCGTGTTGGCCGCCAGCGCCGTCGCCATGGCGTCCTCGTCGATGCCGCGGACCGCGGCCATGGCCCGTACGGTCAGCGGAATGAGGTACGGGGCGTTGGGCCGTCCGCGGTACGGGGCCGGGGTGAGGTACGGGGCGTCCGTCTCCACGAGCACCAGCTCCAGCGGGGCCACGGCGAGGGCTTCGCGCAGCGGCGCCGCATTCTTGAAGGTGACGGTCCCGGCGAAGGACATGTAGTAGCCGGCGGCGGCGCACTCCCGCGCCATCTCCGCGTCGCCGGAGTAGCAGTGGAAGACGGTCCGCTCGGGGGCGCCCTCCTCGCGCAGGACGCGCAGCACGTCCGCGTGCGCCTCGCGGTCGTGGATGACCAGGGCCTTGCCCTGCCGCTTCGCGATCTCGATGTGCGCGCGGAAGGAACGCTCCTGCGCGGCCATGCCCTCCGGGCCGGTGCGGAAGTAGTCGAGTCCGGTCTCGCCGACCGCCTTCACGTGCGCGAGGGCGGCCAGGGCCTCGATCTCGGCGAGCGCGTCGTCGAGCGCGGCCTCGCCGCCGCCCGTGCGGGCGCCCTGCCGCGACCAGCCGTCGGGGTCGCCGTGCACGATCCGCGGGGCTTCGTTGGGGTGCAGGGCCACGGCCGCGTGGACGTTCTCGTACGCGGCGGCGGTCTCGGCGGCCCAGCGGGAGCCCTTCACGTCGCAGCCCACCTGGACGACGGTGGTCACCCCGACGGAGGCGGCCTTGGCCAGGCCCTCCTCGACGGTGCCGGACTGCATGTCCAGGTGGGTGTGGGAGTCCGCGACTGCCACCCGGAGCGGTTCGGGCAGCGGGGGCGGCGCGTCGTTCGGCGTACTACGGCTCATACGGCCGATCTTATGACCGGCTATGGCCGGCGGAAGAACCCCAGCAGCCGGGCCATCAGCCCGGGCCGTTCCACATGGACCGGGCCGGGGGCGTCGTGCAGGGCCGCCTTGCGGGGCTTCGGGGTCCTCTCGGTGTACCCGGCGGGCACCGGGCCGGCGATCCCCGGGGCGGCGCGGTGGTGGTAGAGCTGGTCGAGCATGCCGATGACCGACTTGACCTGGCCCTCCCGCATGATCCGCACCACGTGCCCGCCGCAGTTCATGCAGGTCGGGTTGGACAGGGGGGAGGGGACCCGCTCGCCGTCCGCCGTATAGACGATGAACGGCAGGCCCCGGCCGTCGGTGTGGTGCTCGATCTCGTATCCCTGCTCCCAGCCGTATCCGCACTTCATGCACGCGAAGGAGTACGCCTCGTGCACGGTCGGCACGGCCGCGGGAAGGGGGTCCGCCGGGACGGCCGGTGCGGCGACCGTTGAAGTGACGGGTCCGGCGGACGGGGGTCGGGGTTCGGCGATCTCACTCATGCCAGCTCCTCTTGTTCCACTGCTGCCATTGCCAGTGGACGCCTCTTCGGGCGGGAGCGCATCAGGCCCTGTCTAGTGTTGGACGGTCCTTGGGCGAGTCATGCCCAAAGCGCCCGGTGCGCGGTCTGAGCTTTGCTTTTCAGGTTAGCCCTTTACCGTCTCACGGCGACTTTTGTGCCGCGTTCTTTGCCGCGACGACCGCGTCGAACACCTCGCGCTTGGGTACCCCGGCCTCGGCCGCGACCGCCGCGATGGCCTCCTTGCGCCGCTCGCCCGCCTCCTCGCGCACCCGGACCCGGTTCACCAGCTCCTCGGCGTCCACATCGCCGGGGGCCGCGGCCGGGGCGCCCTCGACGACCACGGTGATCTCCCCGCGCACGCCTTCGGCGGCCCAGGCGGCCAGCTCGCCGAGCCCGCCGCGCTTGACCTCCTCGTAGGTCTTGGTCAGCTCGCGGCAGACGGCGGCGCGCCGGTCGGCGCCGAAGACCTCGGCCATGGCGGCCAGGGTGTCGTCGAGCCGGTGCGGGGCCTCGAAGTAGACGAGGGTGCGGCGTTCGGCGGCGAGCTCGCGGAGCTTGCCGAGGCGCTCGCCGGCCTTGCGCGGCAGGAAGCCCTCGAAGCAGAAGCGGTCCACCGGCAGCCCGGAGAGGGCGAGCGCGGTGAGAACGGCGGAGGGCCCGGGTACGGCCGTGACCTTGATGTCCTTCTCCACGGCGGCGGCGACGAGCCGGTAGCCGGGGTCGGAGACCGAGGGCATGCCGGCGTCCGTCACCAGCAGGACGCGCTTGCCGGCCTCCAGGGCCTCGACCAGTTCGGGGGTGCGCGCGGACTCGTTGCCCTCGAAGTACGACAGGACGCGCCCGGTGGTGTACACGCCGAGCCCCTGCGTCAGCCTGCGCAGCCGCCGGGTGTCCTCGGCGGCGATCACGTCGGCCCGCTCCAGCTCGGAGGCGAGCCGCGGCGGGGCGTCGGCGAGGTCGCCGATGGGGGTCCCGGCGAGGACGAGGACGCCCGCCCCGTGCCCGTCGGAGGAGGCCGTGGCGGGGGCCGGGGAGGGGGCTTCGGCGGAGCGGGGCTGGTCAGTGGTCACCGCCCCATCCTCTCAGCCGCCCCAACCGCCGCGCCCCACACTCCCGTCCCCCTGGGTCCGGCACAGGGTCGTTCCCTACGATGTGCCGGTGACCAGTACCGCGACGCCGCCGCCCAGCCCTGCGGGGGCCCCGCCCGCCACCGAGGCCGGGCCCGGCCCGGACCCAGCCGACCAGCCGTCCGCCTGGCTGCGCCGGCTGCGCGGCTTCGGCTACGCACCGCCCGCCGGGTCGAAGCGGCAGTCGGACGTCCGCACCCGCCTGGTGCCGCCGTACGCGCGGCCGTCCGCGCAGCTGTGGGCGCAGCTCGGGGTCGGGCCGGCCGCGGCGGAGCGCTGGGAGCGGGTGCTGGCGTGGGCCGGGCCGCTGCTGGTGGCGCTGGTCGCCGGGGTGCTGCGGTTCGCCCATCTGGGCAGCCCGAAGGCGGTGATATTCGACGAGACGTACTACGCCAAGGACGCCTGGGCCACGATCAAGCAGGGCTACGAGGCGAGCTGGCCCAAGGACATCGACAAGTCGATCCTCGCCAACCCCGACGGGGTCCCCCTCCCGCTGGACCCGGGCTACGTGGTGCACCCTCCGGTCGGCAAATGGGTGATCGGCCTGGGCGAGTTGATGTTCGGCTTCGATCCGTTCGGCTGGCGGTTCATGACCGCGCTGCTCGGCACCCTGTCCGTGCTGATGCTGTGCCGGATCGGCCGGCGGCTGTTCCGCTCGACCTTCCTGGGCTGCCTGGCCGGGCTCCTGCTGGCGGTGGACGGGCTGCACCTGGTGATGAGCCGGACCGCGCTGCTCGACCTGGTGCTGATGTTCTTCGTCCTGGGCGCCTTCGGCTCGCTGGTGATCGACCGGGACAAGGTGCGGGAGCGGCTCGCGGCGGCGCTCCCGGTGGACGAGGAGGGGCGGACCCGCCCGGACGCCCGGATCGCGGAGACGCTCAAGCTGGGCTGGCGCCCGTACCGGATCCTGGCCGGCGTCTGCCTGGGCCTGGCCTTCGGCACGAAGTGGAACGGCCTGATCGTGCTGGCCTTCTTCGGCGTGCTGATGGTCCTGTGGGACGTGGCCGCGCGCCGCACGGCGGGCGCGGGCACCCCGTACGCCGCGATGATGCGCCACGACAACTGGCCCGGGTTCCTCTCCCTCTTCCCCGTGGCGGTCTCCGTCTACGTGGCCTCGTGGCTCGGCTGGATCCTCTCCCCCGACAACGGCAAGGGCGGCTACTTCCGCGACTGGGCCGCCAAGAACGACCAGAACAGCTCGTGGTCCTTCCTGCCGGAGTGGCTGCGGAGCCTGTGGCACTACGAGACGGAGGTCTACAAGTTCCACGTGGGCCTGACCTCGGGCCACACCTACGAGTCGAACCCGTGGAGCTGGCTGGTCCTGGGCCGCCCCGTCTCGTACTTCTACGAGTCCCCCGCACCCGGCACCAACGGCTGCCCGGCGACGGAGACGGCCAAGTGCGCGCGCGAGGTGCTGGCGCTCGGCACGCCGCTGCTGTGGTGGGCGGGCTGCTTCGCGCTGCTGTACGTGCTGTGGCGGTGGTTCTTCCGCCGCGACTGGCGGGCGGGCGCGATCGCGTGCGCGCTGGGCGCGGGCCTGCTGCCCTGGTTCAACTACCAGGAGCGGACCATCTTCTTCTTCTACGCGGTGGTCTTCGTCCCGTACCTGTGCCTGGCGGTGGCCATGATGATCGGCGCCCTCCTGGGCCCGGCCGGCTCCTCGGAACGCCGGCGCGCCCTGGGCGCGGTGGCGGCGGGCGTGCTGGTGCTCCTGATCGTGTGGAACTTCATCTATTTCTGGCCGATCTACACGGGCCAGACCATCCCGATGGATTCCTGGCAGAACCGCATGTGGCTGGACACCTGGGTCTAGGAGGGCCTGTGTGAGCCTGATCAAGCTCCGGTAACAAACCCCGGGACCGCGCGTCTGTTCGACGTAAGGTCTACTCCACGGGCTCCTTGAACGCGTTCAGTGTTCATCGACGGGGGCCGCGGACGACGGGGACGGGGACAGGAATGAACGGGGCGGCAAAGGGCACCATCGTCGGCGGGGTGTTCCTCGCGATGCTGGGCGGGGCCGGGTACGGGGTGTTCGCGCTGGTGGGGGACGCCGGCGAGGGCGACGCGAAGAGCACGAGCGCGACCGGCCCGGCGGTGCCCGCCAAGGGCAGCGGGCCGGTCAGCGACAAGGACGCCGCGGCGACCGCCAAGGCGTTCTTCGCCGCGTGGACGGCCGGGGACGCCCGGGCGGGGGCCGATCTGACGAACAACCCGGCGGAGGCGCAGGTCGCCCTCGGCGATCTCACGGCCAGGGCCTACGTGTCCAAGGTCGCGGTCACCCCCGGCACCCAGACCGGGACCACGGTGGCGTACTCCGTCGCTGCGGAGGTCACCTACGAGGGGGTCACCAAGCCACTCGCCTACGAGTCCAAGCTGACCGTGGTCCGCGGCAACACCACCGGGCTGCCGCTCGTCGACTGGCAGCCCTCGGTGCTCCACCCGGAGCTCCAGAAGGGCGAGAAGCTGCGCGCCGGCACCCCGGCCAACCCGCCGGTCAAGGCCGTCGACCGCAAGGGCAGGGAGCTGACGGCCGAGAAGTACCCGTCGCTGCGCCCGGTGCTCGACAGCCTGCGCAAGACGTACGGGGAGCGGCTGGGCGGCAAGGTCGGCGCCGAGCTGTGGATCGAGCCGGTCGCCCAGGAGGCCCCCCGGCGGACCCTGCTGACGCTGGTCGAGGGGAAGGCGGGGGAGATCGAGACCGTACTGGACGCGGACGTCCAGGCGGCGGCCGAGCAGGCGGTCCTGAAGTTCCCGCAGGCGTCGGTGGTGGCCGTCCAGCCGAGCACCGGGAACATCCTGGCCATCGCCGACCACCGCGGGGACGGCTTCCCCGCGTCCCTCAGCGGAGCCCGCGCACCCGGCTCCACGATGAAGATCGTGACCGGCGCGATGCTCCTGGACCGGGGTCTGGTGGCGGCGGACAAGGTCGCCGAGTGCCCGGCGGAGGTGACGTGGGAGGGCAAGCCCTTCAGGAACCTGAAGGGGTTCAAGCTCGACGGCGAGACCTTCGCGACGAGCTTCGCCCAGTCCTGCAACACCGCCTTCATCAAGCAGATCAAGCCGGTCGGCGACAACGACGCGCTCCCGAAGGAGGCCCGTGAGGTCTTCGGCATCGGCGCGGGCATCGAGTGGAAGGTCGGCGTGCCCACCGTCGACGGCAAGGTCCCGGACGCGACCGGTCCGGCCGCGGCCGCCGCGTACATCGGCCAGGGCCAGATCCAGATGAACCCGCTGACGATGGCCTCGATCACGGCGACCGCCCGGACCGGTGTGTTCCGCCAGCCGGTCGTCGTCAAAGCCTCGCTGGACGGCCGCAAGCTCGCGAAGGCCACCCGGACGATGAAGCCCTCGGTGGCGGCGCAGCTGGTGCGGATGATGAAGCTGACGGCCACCGCGGGCACGGGCCAGGGTGCGATGTCCGCGGTCCGCGGCTCCGACAAGGGCGCGAAGACCGGCTCGGCGGAGGTCGACGGGGCGCAGAACCCGGACAGCTGGTTCACCGGCTTCAGCGGCGACGTGGCGGCCGCCGCGATGGTCGAGGGCGGCGGCCACGGCGGAGACGCGGCGGGCCCGATCGTGGCGGCCGTCCTGAACGCGGGCTGACCGGCGGGAGGCCCGGCCCCGCTCAGCGCTCCCGTACGTCGGCCAGGGCGGCCCCCGCGTGCCGGATCAGCTCGCGCGGATCCATCGGGAACACACTGTGCGGGGTCCCCGCGGCCGCCCAGACCACCTCGTGGGCCAGCAGGGAGCGGTCCGCGAGGACCCGGGTGCGCGTGCGGTGGCCGAAGGGCGGGACCCCGCCGATGGCGTAGCCCGTGGTCTCCCGGACCAGGGCCGCGTCCGCCCGGGTGACGGCGCCCGCGCCGAGCTCGCGGCGCACCGCCTCCACGTCCACCCGGGAGGCCCCGTCCATGAGGACGAGCACGGGGACCCCGTCGGCCGCGAAGATCAGCGACTTCACGATCTGGCTGAGCTCGCAGCCGATCGCGGCGGCCGCGTCGGCGGCGGTCCGGGTGCCGTCGGGGAAGCTCCGTACGTCGGGCTCCAGCCCCAGTGCGGCGAGGGCTTCGGCGAAGAGGGGATGCGCGGTGGTCGTCATGGGGGCACGCTAGCGCTCCCCGCACCGGCCTCGCGACGTCCTTTCGCGGACCCGGCTACAGCGCCGAGCGCAGGGCCCGGACCAGGGCCTGGGCGCGCGGGTCGGCGGTGACCGACTTGGCGAGGGCGTTGGTGACGTAGCCGAAGCCGATCCCCGCCTCCGGGTCGGCGAAGGCCAGCGAGCCGCCGCGGCCGGGGTGCCCGAAGGAGGCCGGGGACAGCAACGGGGAGGCCGGGCCGTGCAGCATGTAGCCGGGGCCGAAGCGGGTGTTGACCACCAGGACGCGGTCCGGTCCGGACGAGAGCTCACGGCCGGCGAGTGCGGTGGTGGCCGGGGTGAAGATCCGTGCCCCGTCCTCCACCACGCCGATGGTGGCCGCGTAGAACCGGGCCAGGGCGCGGGCCGTGCCGATGCCCGCGGAGGCCGGCAGCTCGGCCGCCCGGTAGGCGGGGTCGTTCTCGTCGGGCAGCGGGTCGATGGCCGCGAAGGCGCGGCGGGTGAGGGAGTGCGGGTCGGCGTAGGCCTCGGAGACGTTGCGCCGCGGCCGGGTCCTGAGCAGGCCCGCGCTCTCCGGCGGATCGACCGGCGCCACCCGGCCCACCCGGTGGGCCTCGGTCTCCGGCAGGCCGATCCAGAAGTCGATGCCCAGCGGCTCCGCTATCTCCTCGGCCAGGATGGAGCCCAGCGAGCGGCCGGTCGCCCGCAGCACCAGCTCGGACAGCAGCCAGCTGAAGGTCTGCGCGTGGTAGCCGTGCTCGGTGCCCGGCTCCCAGAAGGCCTGCTGGGCGGCGACCGCGCGCGGTCCGGTGACCCCGTCGGCGGCCTCGGCCGCGGTCAGCCCGCGGTCCAGGGCCGGGACCCCTGCGCGGTGGGCGAGCAGATCGCGGACCCGGGTGCGCTCCTTGCCGCCCGCCTTGAACTCCGGCCAGTACGAGCCCACCGGCGCGTCCAGGTCGAGCAGTCCGCGCTGCTGGAGCAGCAGCGGTACGGCGGCGGCCACGCCCTTGGTCGCGGAGCGGACGAGCTGCGCGGTGTCCTCGGCCCAGGGCTCCGCACCGTCGCCGCCGTCCGCGTCGGCGTCCCCGCCGCCGTCCGCGTCCTTGGTGCCGGCCCAGAGGTCCACGACCTTGCGCCCGTCGCGGTACACGGCCACCGCCGCGCCCCGGTCCCCGAGCACCTGGAAGTTGCGTACGAACGCGTCCCTGACGGGCTCGAAGCCCTCCGCCACCACACCCTTGATGTCCACGGGGTGTGCAACAACCTCCGACCGGCGCTTATGCCACCGTTACGGAGCGCGGGTCGAAGCCGAAGGGCAGCTCCAGCCGGTGCGCCCGCATCAGCTCCTCGTCGCACAGCACGTCCTGGGTCCTGCCGTCCGCCACGATGGTGCCTTCGCTGAGGATCACCGCGCGCGGGCAGAGCTCCAGCGCGTAGGGCAGGTCGTGGGTCACCATCAGCACGGTCACGTCCAGCGAGCGCAGGATGTCCGCGAGCTCGCGGCGCGAGGCCGGGTCCAGGTTGGAGGACGGCTCGTCCAGTACGAGGATCTCGGGCCGCATGGCCAGTACGGTCGCCACCGCGACCCGGCGGCGCTGCCCGAAGGACAGGTGGTGCGGGGGGCGGTCCGCGAAGGCGGCCATCCCGACCTGCTCCAGGGCCTCCCGGACCCGTTCCTCCAGCTCGGCGCCGCGCATTCCGCCGGCGGCCGGGCCGAAGGCCACGTCCTCCCGGACGGTCGGCATGAAGAGCTGGTCGTCCGGGTCCTGGAAGACGATGCCGACCCGGCGGCGGACCTCGGCGAGGTTGCGCTTCTCCACGGGCAGGCCGGCCACGGTCACGGAGCCGACGCCGCCGGTCAGGATGCCGTTGAGGTGCAGCACCAGGGTGGTCTTGCCGGCGCCGTTGGGCCCGAGCAGCGCCACCCGCTCCCCGCGCCCGACGGAGAGGTCGACTCCGAAGAGGGCCTGGTGGCCGTCGGGGTAGGCGTAGGCGAGGCCGGCGACTTCCAGCGAGGGCGGGGTGGGGGCCGGGGCCGGGGCTGCGTTCACAGGGTCCATCCGATCAGACAGACGGCGAGCGCCGTCACCGGGAGTGCGGCCGCGTACGCCCACTGCGTGCCGGTGGCCGCCACCTCGTCGATCACCGGCATGGAGCCGGCGTAGCCGCGGCTGACCATCGCGAGGTAGACCCGCTCGCCGCGCTCGTAGGAGCGGATGAACAGGGCTCCGGCGGTCTTCGCGAGGACCCCCCAGTGCCGGATCCCGCGCGCCTCGAAGCCGCGGGAGCGCCGGGCGATGGACATCCGGCGCAGCTCGTCGCTGATGACGTCCCCGTACCGGATCATGAAGGAGGCGATCTGGACGAGCAGCGGCGGCAGCTTGAGCCTCTGGAGGCCCAGCAGCAGGGCCCGCAGCTCCGTGGTGGAGGCGAGGAGTACGGACGCGGCCACGCCGAGGGTGCCCTTGGCCAGGACGTTCCAGGCGCCCCAGAGGCCGGAGATGCTGAGCGACATGCCCAGGACCTCCACCCGCTCGCCCTGGGCCACGAAGGGCATCAGGACGGCGAAGGCCACGAAGGGCACCTCGATCAGGAGCCGGCGCAGCAGGAAGCCGGCCGGGATCCGGGCCACGGCCGCGGCCGCCGCGATGAGGACGGCGTACAGGCCGAAGGCCCACACCTCTTCGCGCGGTGTGGACACGACGACGATGACGAAGCCGAAGGTCGCGGCGAGTTTGCAGTGCGGCGGCAGGCCGTGGACCGGGGAGTTCCCGGGCCGGTAGAGCTTGTGGGCGTGGCCCGCGCCCATGTCAGGCGGCCGGTACGGCCGTGGAGGCGGCCGTCAGGTCGGCACTGCGGCGGCGGCGCACGGTCCAGAACACGCCGGTGCCGACCGCGACGGTCGCGCCCACGCCGATGATTCCGGCGAGGCCGCCGGAGAGGCGGGCGTCGGAGACGTCCTTGACGCCGTAGTCGGCGAGCGGGGAGCCGGCGGCCGCGTGCTCGGTAACCTTCTGGTCGATGCCGTTGTCGGCGGCGACCTTCTCCAGTCCGTCGGGGCTGGCGGAGGCGTAGAAGGAGACGAAGCCGGCCAGGGCCAGCGCGGCGACCAGGCCGGTGATCCACACGGGCTTCGTGGAACGGGCCGCGACCGGCACGGCGGCGGGGGCGGGAGCGGGAGCGGCCGGGGCGTCGACCAGTTCGCCGCCGACGCGCAGCTTCAGCGGGGCGGACAGGCCGCGGGCGCCGTGGACGAGGTCGGGGCGGACGGCGATCACGGCGCCGACGGTGGCGGCGGTGATGACGGCCTCGCCGATGCCGATGAGGACGTGGACTCCGACCATGGCCCCGAACACCTTGACCAGCGGGACGTCGGTGGTGCCGCCGACGGCGAAGAGGAGGGTGAAGAAGGCGGCCGAGGCGGGCACGGAGAGCAGGGCTCCGGCGAAGGCGGCGACGGTGACCGAGCGGCGGCTGTCGGGCAGCAGCTTGACCAGCCCGCGGAAGACGGCGTAGGCGACGACCACGGTGACGACGCCCATGGTGACGATGTTGACGCCGAGGGCGGTCAGGCCGCCGTCGGCGAACAGGAGGCCCTGCATGAGCAGGACCACGGACACGCACAGCACACCCGTGTAGGGGCCGACGAGGATCGCGGCCAGCGCGCCTCCCAGCAGGTGGCCGCTTGTTCCGGCGGCGACGGGGAAGTTGAGCATCTGGACGGCGAAGATGAAGGCGGCGACGAGGCCGGCGAGGGGCGCGGTGCGCTCGTCGAGCTCCCGGCGGGCGCCGCGGAGGCTGACCGCCACGGCTCCGGCGGCGGCGACACCTGCGGCAATGGAGACGGGGGCATCGATGAAGCCGTCGGGCACATGCATGGTTCTGCTCCGCTTCCTGCGGTCCGGCGAACGGTCCGTTGACCTGACAAAATCTTTAACCGTTCAAGAATAGGGCCTTCTTGCGAACGCTTGGCAAGAGCGGTGGCGTCACAAATAGCTCCGCGCGGATTCGTGGGAATGTGCGAGGCTGGGGGCAATACGGACGCAAATGTTCCGATTCGAGGAGTCTTGTCGATGTCAGCCGCCGCCGAGAATCCATCCGCAGGTGCCACCGCGACCCGGGCCGCGACCGCCACGACCCCCCTCATCGAGGCCCCCTTCACCGAGGCCCCGTTCATCGAGGAACGTGTGCGCGCCCGAGTGATCACCGACGACCCGCTCTACCGGGCCATCCCGGTCGCCCTGCGCTTCGTCCCCGACGAGCCGCTGGCCGTACGGATCGTGTTCCCCGCCGACCTCTCCCCCGAGGGCACCGACAACGAGTGGGTCTTCCCCCGCGCCCTCCTGGAGGCCGGCCTCCAGGCCCCGACCGGGACCGGGGACGTACGCGTCTGGCCCTGCGGGCGCGTCCAGGCCGTCGTCGAGTTCCACTCCCCGGAGGGCGTCGCGGTGGTCCAGTTCGACATCGCCGCCCTGCGCCGCTTCCTGCGCCGGACGTACGCACCCGCGCCCGCGGCCACCCGTTAGGCCCAGCCGGGCCCGCCCGATCCGGACGTCCTGTGCCCGGCCCGGCCCGGGCGCACGGGAACGGCCCCGCACCTTTCGGTGCGGGGCCGTTCTGCGTGCGTGGTGCGTGCGTGGCGCCGACCCGCGGGTCAGACGTTGGCCAGCTCGCGGTCCTTGTCGGGACCGGAGCCGTCCGAGGACTCCCCGAGGTGCTTGCGCAGGCTCTCGCCCTCCACGTCCACGTTCGGCAGGATCCGGTCGAGCCACTTCGGCAGCCACCAGGCCTTGTGGCCGAGCAGTGCGAGGACGGCCGGGACGATGGTCATGCGGACGACGAAGGCGTCGAAGAAGACGGCGATGGCCAGCGCGAAGCCGATCATCTTCACCATCTGGTCGCTCGCGCCCATGAAGCCGGAGAACACCGCGATCATGATGACCGCCGCGGCCACGACCACCCGGGCGCTGTACTGGAACCCGGTGACGACGGCCTGGCCCGGCCGCTCCCCGTGGACGTACGCCTCACGCATGCGGGTGACCAGGAAGACCTCGTAGTCCATGGCCAGGCCGAAGACCACGCCGACCATGAAGATCGGCATCATCGACATGATCGGGCCGGTCTGCTCCACCCCGAAGAGCGAGCCCAGCCAGCCCCACTGGAAGACCGCCACGACGGCGCCGAGGGCGGCGACCACCGAGAGCAGGAAGCCGAGGGCCGCCTTGAGCGGGACCAGGATCGAGCGGAAGACGAGCATCAGCAGCAGGAAGGCGAGGCCGACGACGAGTGCCAGGTAGGGCAGCAGCGCGTCGTTCATCTTCTGCGAGAAGTCGATGTTCATCGCGGTCGCGCCGGTGACGAACACCTTGCCGCTGTCGCTGCCCTCGCGGATCTCGCGGACCAGGTCCTCGGTCGCCACGGAGGACGGACGGTCCTTCGGGACGACCGTGATGACGGCCGCGTCCTTGGCCTCGTTCTGCATGGCCGGCATGACGGCGGCCACGCCGTTCAGGCCCTTGATCCGCTCGACCGTCTGGTCGGCGAGCGCCTTGTCCCCGTCCACGACGACCATCAGCGGGCCGTTGAAGCCGGGGCCGAAGCCCTCGGAGAGCAGGTCGTACGCCTGGCGCTGGGTGGTGGACACCGGCTGGGCGCCGTCGTCGGGCAGGCCCATCTCCAGCTTGCTCGCCGGGATGGCGACGATGCCGAGGCCGATCACGCCCGCGAGCAGCACCATGACGGGGCGGCGCAGGATGAAGCGGGCCCAGCGGGTGCCGCCGTTGGGCTTGGCCTCGGCGCCTTCGGCGGCCGCCTTGCCCTTGCCGAGGAAGCGGGACTTCGTCCCGGCGGGCAGCACCTTCTTGCCGGCGAATCCGAGCATGGCCGGGACCAGCGTCAGGGCGACGAGGACGGCGATGACCACGGTGCCGGCGGCGGCGAAGCCCATCTTGCTGAGCATCGGGATGTTGACGACGGCCAGGCCCACGAGAGCGATGACCACGGTCAGACCGGCGAAGACCACGGCGGAACCTGCGGTTCCGACGGCCCGTCCGGCGGCCTCGTCGCGCTCACGGCCCTCGGCGAGCTCCGCGCGGTAGCGGGAGACGATGAAGAGGGCGTAGTCGATGCCGACCGCGAGGCCGATCATCATCGCGAGGGTGGAGGTGGTGGTGCCGAGGTCCAGCACGTTGGCGAGAGCGGTGATGGAGGAGATGCCGATGCCCACGCCGATGAGCGCGGTCAGCAGCGGCAGCCCGGCGGCGATGAGCGAGCCGAAGGTGATGACGAGGACGATCGCGGCGATCGCGATGCCGATGATCTCGCCGGAGCCCGTCTCGGGGGCGGCCTGCAGGGCGTCGCCGCCGATCTGGACGTTCAGGCCGCCGGCCTTGGCGGCCGTGGTGGACTCCGTGATGGCCTCACGGGTGGCGTGGGTCAGCTCCATGCCGCTGACCTTGTACTTGACGCTCACGTAGGCGGTGGAGCCGTCCTCGCTGACGGCCTTGGCCTCGTACGGGCTGGTGACCGAGGAGATCTGGTCCTTGCCCGGACCGTCCTTCAGCTCGCTGACGATCTTCTCGACCTGGGGCTTGACCGCCTCGGAGTCGACCTTCTCGCCGGCCGGGGCCTTGATCACGATGCGGGCGGTGGCGCCGTCGGCGGCCATCCCCGGGAAGCGCTGGTCCAGCAGGTCGAAGGCCCTCTGGGCCTCCGTGCCGGGTATGGAGAAAGAGCCTGAGGTGGGTGTGGACGCGGTTGCCGCGCCGAAGCCGGCGACGAACAGCAGCGCCACCCAGACGAGGGCGACGAATCGGCGGCGCCGGAAGGCACCTCTGCCGAGTCGGTAAAGGAAGGTGGCCACGTCGGTGGTTCTCCCGTTCGGGTCGTGGGATGGATCAGGGCATGGAATGCCGTTCCGACGACGAGAGCGGCGTGTCAGGAGAGGCAGGAATCGAGCGCGGGGACAGCGCGGGCGGGCGGCTGCCGGGTGAGCAGCCGGGCAGGATCAGACGCCGAGGGCGGGGAAGACCACGGCGTCGATGAAATCACCGAGGAAGGTCCGGTCGACGGACCGGTCCTCGATGAGCGGAAGGGCGATGAACGCCCCGATGAGCATGTGCGGCACGAAGGCCAGGGCCGGACAGTCCGGAGCGATCTCGCCCCGGTCCACCGCCCTTTGCAGCATCTCTTGCAGACCGTTGATCTCCGGATCGACCAGCAGGTCCCGCAGTGCCTTGTGGAGCTCGGGGCTCTCGTGCACCGCGTGGGTCAGGCCCCGCATCAGCGCGGTGTCCTTCGCCATCTGGGCGTCGTCGGAGTTCTCGATCATGACCCCGAAGTCCCCGCGGATGCTGCCCGTGTCGATCTCCCGGAGGGAGACCGGCTGGGTGCAGCGCAGGGCCTTCGCGACCAGCTCGGGCTTGCTCCCCCACTGGCGGTAGAGGGTGGCCTTGCTGGACTTCGTACGGGCGGCGACCGCGTCCATGGTCAGCGCCTCGTAGCCGACTT
Source organism: Streptomyces sp. CA189 (assembly GCF_056428985.1). NCBI lineage: Bacteria > Bacillati > Actinomycetota > Actinomycetes > Kitasatosporales > Streptomycetaceae > Streptomyces > Streptomyces sp. CA189. The sequence goes on from NZ_JBWJVM010000006.1 coordinate 64,663, forward strand.
CGCGCAGGAGGTCGAGGACCGCCCCGTGGAGTTCGGCTTCCCGCTCGGGGGTGATCCGGCTGCGACGCGACATGACCTCTTCGACCATCTCGGCATCTCCTCCCGACCTTGCCCAACCGAACGAAACCGTTTCGTACGGATCGACCATACCCCGGCACCAAACGAAACGAAACCGTTCCGTTTCGCTTAGCGGGTGGTGTCGGTCACACCCCGGCGACCGCCCGCCGCCCCGGCGCGAAGCGGCATGGATCACCTGTACGAGTTGCCAGCCCCCCTCCGCGCGGAAAGCATTGGGGGGTGAGTCACGACGCGGCGTACCTCCGGTTCCCCCATCTCCACGACGATCTGCTGTGCTTCGCCACCGAGGACGACCTCTGGGTGGCGCCCCTGGTTCCTCCCGGATCGCCCGCGGGCCGGGCCTGGCGGATCACCGTCGACCGGACCCGGGTGGGCCACCCCCGGTTCTCCCCCGACGGCAAGCACATCGCCTTCACCACTTGGCGCAGCCTCGACCCCGAGATCCACCTGGCCCCCGTCGCGGGCGGCCCGGCGCGCCGCCTCAGCTACTGGGGCGCCACCGACACCCGGGTCTGCGGCTGGACCCCGCCCGACAAGGACGGCCGCAGCGACATCCTGGCCGTCTCCTCGCACGGCCAGCCCTTCTCCTACTTCGCCTGGGCGTACACCCTCCCCACCGACGGCAGCCCCGGCGGCCGGCTCCCCTGGGGGCCCGTCTCCGACATCGCCGTCCACGACGAGGCCTCCGACGGGGAGGAGCCCGGTGAGCGCCGCACCCTGCTGCTGACCGGCAAGCCCCCGCACGAGCCCGCCGCGTGGAAGCGCTACCGCGGCGGCGCCACCGGCCGGCTGTGGCTGCACGGCGAGCGGCTGCTGGAGGGCATCGAAGGCCACCTGGACTCACCGATGTTCGTGGACGGCCGGATCGCCTTCCTCTCCGACCACGAGGGCATCGGCAACCTCTACTCCTGCCTGCCCGACGGCACGGACCTGCGCCGGCACACCGACCACGCCGAGTTCTACGCCCGGCACGCCTCCAGTGACGGCTCGCGGATCGTCTACCAGTGCGCGGGCGACCTGTGGATCGTCGAGTCGCTCGCCCCGGACGCCTCCCCGCGCAAGCTGGAGGTCCGCCTCGGCGGCCCCCGCGCGGGCCGCCGCACCTACCAGGTCCCGGCCGCCAGCCACGTCGACTCCCTCTCCGTGGACGCCACCGGGCGGGCCAGCGCCGTCGTCGTGCGCGGCAGCCTCTACTGGCTCACGCACCGCGACGGGCCCGCCCGCACCATCGCGGACACCCCGGGCGTACGGGTCCGTCTGCCCGAGATGCTCGGCAGCGGCGGGCAGGTGGCGTACGTGACCGACGCGGAGGGCGAGGACGCGATCGAGATCGCCTACCTGCCCCGCGCCTCGGGCGACCGCGAGCCCCGCCGGCTCGCCTCGGGCGCGCTGGGCCGCGTACTGGAGCTGCTCTCCGATCCGGACGGGGAGCGGCTCGCGATCGCCTCCAACGACGGCCGGCTGCTGCTCATCGACGCGACGGAGGAGTCCAACGGGGAGGCCAGCGAGCTGATCCGGTCGGACAACGGGCCCGTCACCGACCTCGCCTTCTCCCCCGACGGCTGCTGGCTGACCTGGTCGCACCCGGGCATCGGCCGCTCGCTGCGCCAGATCAAGATGGCCCGGATCTCCGGTCCCGGCGCGCGCACGATCGTGGACGTCACCAACGGCCGCTTCGAGGACGAGAACCCGGTCTTCACCCGGGACGGGCGCTACCTCGCCTTCCTGTCCTGGCGCGGTTTCGACCCCGTCTACGACGTCCACACCGGCGACCTGTCCTTCCCGCTGGGCTGCCGCCCGTACCTGGTGCCGCTGTCCTCGGCCACCCCCTCCCCCTTCGCCTTCTCCCCCGACGGGCGCCCGGCGGCGGGCGGACTCGACCCGGTCGAGGGGGACTCGGAGTCCGGCGACGGAGCGGTCACCGTGGAGGTGGAGGGCCTGGAGAGCCGGGTGACGCCCTTCCCCGTCTCGGCCTCCAAATACTCGGCCCTGTACCCGGTGCACGGCGGCGGGCTGGTGTGGCTGCGCTGGCCGATCTCGGGCGCGCTCGGCGAGACCTTCGCCAACCCGGCCGACGTCAGCGGCAAGCCGACGCTGGAGTACTTCGACCTCACGAAGGCCCGCAAGACGGAACTGGCCTCCGGGCTGGACTGGTTCGCGGTCAGCGGCGACGGCACCCGGCTCGTGGTCAACGAGGACGGCGACCTGCGGGCGGTCCCGGCGACCGAGTCGGGCGACAGCGACTCCACCGTCTACCTCGACCTGCGGCGCATCCTGCACGAGGTGGACCCGGCGGCCGAGTGGCGCCAGGCCTTCGAGGAGGCGGGGCGGCTCATCCGCGCCTACTTCTGGGAGCCCGGGATGTGCGGCATCGACTGGGACGGGGTGCTGCGCCAGTACCGCTTCCTGGTCGAACGGGTCGCCTCCCCGGACGAGTTCGCCGACCTGCTGCGCGAGGTCCTCGGCGAGCTCGGCACCTCGCACGCGTACGTGTCCCCGGCCCGCCGCAACGAGGGGCCCCCGCACTACCAGCGGGCCATCGGCCTGCTCGGTGCCAACCTCTTCCCCCGCGACGGGGCCTGGGTCGTCGGCCGGATCCTGCCCGGCGAGTCCTCCGACTCCAAGGCCCGCTCCCCGCTCGCGGGCACCGGCATCCGCGAGGGCGCGGTCCTCACCCACGTGGACGGCCGGCCGGTGGACCCGGTCGCCGGGCCGTACCCGCTGCTGTCGGCGGCCGGCGGCACCACCGTGGAGCTCACCTTCGAGCCCGCCGAGGGCCAGGGCCGCTCCCGCCGGGTCGCGGTCGTCCCGCTGATCGACGAACGGCCGCTGCGCTACCAGGACTGGGTGGCCAAACGCCGGGCCGTGGTCCGGGAGATCAGCGACGGCAAGTGCGGCTACCTGCACATCCCCGACATGGGCGGCTCCGGCTGGGCGCAGTTCAACCGCGACCTGCGCGCCGAGATGGCGAAGCCGGCCCTGCTCGTGGACGTACGCGGCAACGCCGGCGGGCACATCAGCGAGCTGGTGGTGGAGAAGCTGACCCGCTCGATCCTCGGCTGGGACCTGACCCGCAACGCGCAGCCCGTCTCCTACGCCTCCAACGCGCCCCGGGGCCCGATCGTGGCGCTGGCCGACGAGGCGACCTCCTCCGACGGGGACATGATCACGGCCGCCTTCAAGCTGCTGGGACTCGGCCCGGTCGTCGGCCAGCGCACCTGGGGCGGGGTGGTCGGCATGACCGGCCGGCACACCCTCGGCGACGGCACGGTGATCACGGTGCCGATGAACGCGGCCTGGTTCCCCGAGTACGGCTGGTCCGTGGAGAACCAGGGTGTGGAACCCGACCTGCCGATCCTGCGCACCCCGCTCGACTGGGCGGAGGGGCGGCACGCGCAGCTCGACGACGCCGTGCACCTGGCGCTGGAGCTGCTGGAACAGGACCCGGCGGCGGTACCGCCCGGCTACACGGAGGTGCCGGACCGGCGCCGGCCGAAGCTGCCGCCGCGGGGGTGAGCGGGCGGGGCGGGAGACCGTATCCGTAGGGCATGCGAAAGGGGTGCGACCCGGGAACGGCGGGTCGCACCCCTCAGCGCGTGTTTCTAGGTACCGCGCGTGTTTCTAGGTACCGCTACTGCCGCTACTTGTCGAAATTCTCGACGGCCCCGTCGAAGGGTTCGCGGGCCCTGTCCTTGGCCTGGTCGACGGCCTGCGAGGCGCGCTCGGACGCCTCGTCCTGCTTGCCGGAGGCCTTCGCCCGCTCCGCGAGTTCCTTGGCCTTGTCCTGGAACTGGTCCTTGATACCCATGTGTCCTCACTCCTGTAGCGGTGTTCGGTAAGGGGAACCCGACCAGTCTCGCCCAGGTGGACATTCATCGCATTCCGGTCAGCGGCTCTGGCTGCGCTCCTGCTCGTCCGCGGCCCCACCGGCCCCCACAAGTCCCTTGGAAACACTGGCCAGTCGAGGTTCGAACCGCTTCATCTCGCGCTGTCCGACTGCCGAGATGATCCCGGGCAGGTACCCGCGGAACCCCTGCATGCCGCGCAGCCACCACTGCGCGTACACGTGCGCGGAACGCCGCTCGATGCCCGCCACGATCCGGTCGACGGCCGGCCCCAGCGGGTAGGTCCGGTTCGACGGCCACGGCAGCCGCTGGCGCAGTTCGCGCATGACCTCGTCCTGGTCGGCGCCGCGCACCATGTCGGTGTCGGTCCAGGACAGGTAGCCGACGCCCACCTTGACCCCCTTGTAGCCGACCTCGGCGCTCAGACAGTGCGCGAAGGCCTCGACCCCGGACTTGGAGGCGCAGTAGGCGGTCATCATCGGCGCCGGGGTGATCGCCGCGAGGGAGGCGATCTGCAGGAAGTAGCCGCGGCTCTCCATCAGCACCGGCAGGAAGGCGCGGGCGGTGACGGCGCCGCCGATGAGGTTGACCTCGATGACCCGGCGCCATGCGTCGGGGTCGGAGTCGGCGAAGGGCCCGCCGGAGGCGACGCCTGCGTTGGCGACGACTATGTCCACCTTGCCGAAGCGCTGCTTGACCTCCTGCGCGACCCGGGCCATGGCCTCGTGGTCGGTGACGTCGGCGTACCAGTGGTCACTGTCGGTGTGCAGCCGCTCGGAGACCTCCTTGAGGGCCTCCGGCTCCAGGCCCACGAGGGCCACCTTCGCGCCGCGGGCGGACAGTTTGCGGGCGAGCAGTTCACCGACTCCGCGCGCGGCACCGGTGACGACGGCGACCTGGCCTTCCAGACTCCTGCGAGCACTCACGGCGTCTTCTCCTTGGCGGGCTTGTGGTTCGGGGAGGTCGGGGAGGTCAGGGCGTGAGGGGCGATGGGAGCGGCGGGGGCGGCGCCCGCGGCGAGGTACACCTCGGCGAGTTCGCGCACGGCGGCGGTGACGGCCTCCGGAGCCTCGATCGGGCTCATGTGCCCCACCCCGGTCAGTTCGGTGAGCCCCACGCAGTGGGGCAGCGCGGCCGCCAGCCCCCGGGCGTGCACGATCGGCGTCAGCCGGTCGCTCTTCCCGCCGAGGACGGCGGTGGGCACGGTGAGCGCGGCCAGCTGCGCGTCGAGGTCCAGGGAGGCCAGCACCCCGGACCAGGCGTGCCGCACCCGGGTGGGGCAGGCGTGGACGATCCGCGCACAGGCCTCGACCTTGTCGGGCGCGGAGCCGGGGCCCATCGTGGCGTACTTCAACACCTTGCGGGCGACCGGGGTGACGGGCCCGAGCGGGGCCCGGGATCCCAGGACCGCCCCGGTGATACGGGTCCTCGCGCGGCCCGCCCGCCACGGCAGGACCTGTGCCTCCGCGACCAGCCGGCCGCTGCCGGTGCTGCACAGCAGGGCGGCCGCGGCGTGTTCGGCGAACTCCGGCCGGGCGGCGGCGGCCATGACCGTCATCCCGCCCATGGAATGGCCCGCTATGACGGCACGCTCGCCGGGGGCGAGGGTGGCCCCCAGGACGGCGACCAGGTCGTCGGCGAGGGCGGCGGTGCCGTAGCCGGAGCCGGCCGGGCTCCGGCCGTGGCCCCGCTGGTCATAGGCGATGACCCGGTACCCGGTGGACAGGGCCCGTATCTGCGCGGCCCAGAAGGCCGTGGAACAGGTCCAGCCGTGCGCGAGCACGACGGCCGGGGCCCCGTCCTCGCCGTGCACCTCCACGTGCAGGCGCGAACCGTCGGCGGAGGTGGCGACCAGCTCCCGGCGCGCGGCCGGCGGGGCGTACGGCCCCGCGGTCACGTACGTCAGGCGGCTCACGCCGCCCCCTCCGTCACCGCTTCGGCCGCACCGGCCACCGGGACCCGTTCGCGCTCGCGCTCGCGGACCCGTACGACCTCGTACTCGCTCAGGTCCACGCCGAGCGTCTCCCGGCGGAACTCCCCGGTCGTGCCCGGCCAGACGGTGGTGTTGCGCCCCTGCGCGTCCAGGTACCAGCTGGTGCAGCCGCCGGTGTTCCACACCGTCCGCTCCATGCGGGTCTGGACCTGCCGGTTCCACGCGTTGACCGCGGACGGCCGCGCGGCGAGGGCGACCCGCCCTCCCAGACCGCTTCCACCGAGGAGGGCGAGCTGGCGCATGTAGTCCGCCATGTAGTTCAGCTGCGATTCGATCATCAGGATCATCGAGCTGTTCCCGAGCCCGGTGTTCGGCCCGATGATCGTCATCCAGTTCGGGAAGCCCGCCGCGGTGGCCCCGCGCAGCGACTGCATCCCGTCCTTCCAGACCTCCGCGAGGGTCTTGCCGTCCACGCCCACCACCCGGTCGGCGATCGGCATGTCGGTGACGTGGAAGCCGGTGCCGAAGACGATCGCGTCGACCTCGGTCTCGGTCCCGTCGGCCGCGACCAGCACCGACCCCCGGATCTCCTTCAGCCCGGAGGCCACCAGATCCACGTTCGGCCGGGCGAGCGCCGGGTAGTACTCGCTCGACAGCAGGATCCGCTTGCAGCCGATGCGGTACGAGGGCGTCAGCTTGGCCCGCAGCGCCGGGTCCTTGATCGAGCGCGCCATGTTCGCCTTGGCGAGGGACTCGATCAGCCCGAGCTGGTTCGGCCGCTTGGTGAAGGCGCTGACCTGGAGTTCCCGTATCCCCCACAGCAGCCCGCGGCGGGCCGCCCGGGTGAAGGGGAGCTGGCGGTGCAGCCAGCGCTCCACCGAGGTGATCGCCCGGTCGGTGCGCGGCATCACCCACGGCGGGGTGCGCTGGAAGAGGGTGAGCCGCTCCACCTCGGGCGCGATGGCGGGCACGATCTGGATGGCGGAGGCGCCCGTACCGATCATGGCGACGCGCTTGCCGCGCAGGTCGTAGTCGTGGTCCCAGCGGGCGGAGTGGAAGACCTTGCCGGGGAAGCCGGCGAGGCCGGGTATCTCCGGCATCTTCGGGTCCGACAGCGGCCCGGTGGCGGAGACGACCACGTCGGCGGTGAGGTCCCCGCCCGAGGTCTCGATCTCCCACCGCATCCCGTCCGCGTCCCACCTCATCATCCGGACCTCGTGGTTCAGCCGGATGTGGCGGCGCAGCCCGAAGGTGTCGGCCACGCGCTCCAGGTACTCCCTGATCGCGGGCTGCCCGGAGAAGGTGCGGGGCCAGTCGGGATTGGGGGCGAAGGAGAACGAATACAGATGGGAGGGCACGTCGCAGGCGCACCCGGGGTAGTTGTTGTCCCGCCAGGTGCCGCCGACGGAGTCCGCGCGCTCCAGCACGACGAAGTCCGTGATCCCCTCGCGCCGCAGCCGCACCGCGGCGCCCAGCCCGCCGAACCCGGACCCGATCACCGCCACGCGTACGTGCTCGCGCCCGTCCATGCCACCGCCCATGCCAGCCACCTTCGGATGCCGATGCCAACGCCCACTCAGATGCTGCCAGCAATCACTGGCACAATCGGGAGAGTAGAGCAGCTCCGTACTCATGGGTAGGGGTCGCGCCGGGAAAGTTACCGGGAGTACGCCCTAGGCTGCCCGCGTGCCGCACAATGCGACGCAGGACGCGGCGCCACCCACCACAACCACAGAAGCAAGGACCACAGTGCGCGAATACCGCACGGAAGAGCTGGCCGAGGCCGCCGGCATACCCGTACGCACCCTGCGCTTCTACCGTGAGCGCAAGCTCCTGCCGCCGCCCCGCCGCGAGGGCCGCATCGCCTGGTACGACGACCACCACCTGGCCCGGCTGCGCACCGTCGCCGCCCTGCTGGAGCGCGGCCACACCCTCGGCGGCATAGCCGAGCTGACCGTCGCCTTCGAGAACGGCCGCGACGTCGGCCAGCTGGGTGAGCTGCTCGGCATCGGCTGGTCGGAGGAGACCCCGGTCCGCCTGACGCCCGAGGCCCTCGCCGACTACTTCGAGGGCGAGGTCACCCCGGAGAACCTGGCGGCCTCGCTCGACCTCGGCTACCTCGCCACCGACGGCGAGGAGATCGTCCACGTCAGCCGCCGGCTCCTGGACGTCTCCTCGGCCCTGGTCCGCGAGGGCGTACCGCTCTCGGCCGTCCTGGAGGCGGGCCGCCGGGTCCGCGAGCACGCGGACGCGATGGCGGCCCTGTTCGCGGAGCTCATCTCCACCCACATCTCGGAGGAAGCGGTCCCGCGCCTGCGCCCGCTGGCCAAGAGCGTGGTCGAGGCGGAACTCACGATGGCCATGGACCGCCTCCGCCCGCCGGCGCCGGGCCCCTCACTGCCCTCGTCCCCTCAGACGCCGAGCTCGTAGACCACGGTCACGGGCGCGTGGTCGGACCACCGCTCGGGGTGCGTCTCGGCCCGCTCCACGAACGCCTTGACGGCCTTGGCCGCCAGCCCCGGCGTCGCCACCTGCAGATCGATCCGCCAGCCGGCGTCGTTGTCGAAGGCCCGCCCGCGGTACGACCACCAGGAGTACGGCCCCTCGGTGTCCGGGTGCAGGCTCCGCACCACGTCCACGTACCCGGCGGCGTCGTACACCTGCCCGAGCCACTCGCGCTCCTCGGGCAGGAAGCCGGCGTTCTTCCGGTTGGTCTTCCAGTTCTTCAGGTCGGCTTCCTGGTGGCAGATGTTCCAGTCGCCGCAGACGACGACCTCCCGCCCGTCCGCCGCGGCCCGCGCCTTGAGCTCCTTCAGGTAGCCGAGGAACTCCGCCATGAACCGGTACTTCTCGTCCTGCTTCTCGGTCCCGGCCTCCCCGGAGGGCAGGTAGAGGCTGGCGACGGTCACACCCGGCAGGTCGACCTCCAGGTACCGCCCGCTCGTGTCGAACTCCTCGCTCCCGAATCCGACCCGCACCCGCTCCGGCTCGCGCCGCGTGTACACCGCGACCCCGGCCCGCCCCTTGGCGGCGGCCGGCGCGAACACGGTGTGCCACCCCTCGGGCGCCCGCACCTCGTCCGGAATCTGTCCCTCCTCGGCCCGCACTTCCTGCAGGCAGACGACGTCGGCGTCCGACCCGGCCAGCCACGGGGAGAACCCCTTCTTGGCGGCGGCGCGGATTCCGTTCACGTTTACGGACGTCACAGTGATCAAGACATGCTCCCCACATCGCACAAAACGGGAACAGCCTACTCGGCGGCACCATCCGGTGGACCGTTCGTCTCATCGCCATCGACCCAGGGGTCCGGCTCCCACAGCGGATGCACGGTGATGATCACGGGTGCCCCCTCGCGCCGCCTGAAGGTAACTCGACGAACGAGCTGCTTGAGCAGCGCGTTCTTTTCGGAGTTCAGGAGCACGTCCCACTCCTGCGCCAGCCCAACGATCAGGGGCTCAAAGTCGGCGCGATCAAGCATTGCCTCGCCTACGGTCACCTTTTCGAGCAGCGCCGTCATGGCTCTCTGCTGTTCTTTGGCTGCCGCCACCGTGTCGATGCCCTCCTCCGAATCCCTATGCGGGACGGCCGGTGCGGCTTCGGCTCCGGCCGCTGCTTCGCGAACGATCCAGTCGTACAACTCACCCTCGACCACGGACCGCCGAACCCAGAATCCGGGGCAACCATGCGTACTCGTCACCGAGCGCCGGCCGCAGCAGTAGGAGTACCCCCGTACGAGCTGCTTCTGCCCGTCCGGGCCTTTGCGCTCCCCAGACTCGACCGGGGCGGTACCACGACAGTGATCACACCTGGCAAGGCCGGTGAGTGGATAGAGGGGTTTGACGGAGCGTGGTGGCCTCTTGCGTCTGCCGTCGCGTTCATCCTGGTACTGCTGCCACAGTTCCGGCGAGATGAGTTCCTCGTGCGCGCCGGGTATGAAGATGTGGTTTGGACAGCTGCCGCTGTGCCCACACGCGCATTTCGGGTCGTGTACGCGAAGGAGGCCAGCGGGGAAGCCGGAGTCCATGTACCGCATGAGCACTTGAACGCTCCACGGATTGCCTCGCACCGTGAGGCACCCGTGAGTGTTGAGCCAGCCACACAGGGCGTAGTACGACGTGCCGTCGACGTAGCAGCGGTACGCCTCCGCATACGCGGGCGCGTCGCCGTCGACGTCGGGTTCATACCGTTCTTTCTGAACGGTCCAGCCACCCTTGCCGTCGGGCAGCCGACGCGGGTGCCAGATGTAACCGCCGCGGGGCCGCCCGGTGGCAGGGACCCTCAGCTTGTAGCGGCGATAGTCGTGGGTCTCACGCCACTGCTCACCGAGCTTGTCGGACTCGTAGGCCGCGAACTCAAACAGGACGCCCCGCTGGAGGCGGCCGGTTGCCGTCCGGGCATCAATCTGCTCGGTTGCCGATTCCAGTTGGCCTCCCGCATCCTCGACCCTTTTGAGATGCCAGCGATGCCGTCACGCGAGCGCCCGAATCGGCTGTACTTCCAGACCATGATGCCAGCCGCCTCACCCTTCTCTACCGTGGCGATGGCTCTCACGATCTTGCGATCGAAGTTACGGCCGGTCTGGTCGAGATCGACAACCCACTCGATAATTCGACGTCCCGTACGGCGGGCCCAGTCCTCGATCGCCGCCCTCTGCAGCTCGGGGGAAATCCTCTCTTCCTTCCAGGTCGAGACCCGGATGTAGCCGACGTAGGGCTCAAGCCTGGACAAGTGGACCGGCGCACGCGTCACGCGCATCCCTCCCTTATTCACGGGCACGCAAGGTGCACCAGCTCCCGCGACACCCTCTCGCTACGCCAAACTTTATAGATACCTAGAAAAATATTCAAGGGGTCTAGAAGGTCTATCCTTGAAGGTGGCTAGAATCTCTGACATGAACACTCAGGCCCCCGCTGCCCTCCTCCGAACGGCCATCGAAGCCGTGCGTGCCATGCCCGGTGGTGCGGAGCGTGCAGTCGCGGTGACCGAACTGCTTGGCGCCCTGCGGGAGGTACAAGCGGACCTGCGAAGGATCCGCACGGACGATGTGACCGAGCTACGCAAGACACTCAAGCTGCGAGAGATCGCCGAGCAACTGAGCCTCTCGACCGGTCGCGTCGATCAAATCCTGAAGGGCAAATAGCACACGCACCCTCCGAGGGGCGCCACCACGCGCTGCTCTGGGGCCTTGGCGCGGGCCGCACCACTCGGGCAGTGCGCCGTGGTCCGTAGGATGTTCGAATGTCTCAGGAGATCCAGCTCCGCGCCGTGTCGTACGACCACCCGGACGCGGTCAAGCTCAACGACCAAGTGCAGATCGAATACCAGGAGCGCTACGAGGGCGAGGGCGACGTCACCTTCCTCGACCCGGCGATGTTCGCCCCGCCGAGGGGCCTCTACCTCCTCGCCTACGACGCTTCGGACGCGCCGATAGCCAGCGGCGGCTGGCGCGGCCACGAGGCGAACGACGAGGGCTACGCCGACGGCGACGCCGAGCTGAAGCGCATGTACGTGGTCCCCGAGGCCCGCGGCCTGGGCCTGGCCCGCCGCATCCTCGCCGCCCTCGAAGCGGACGCCCGCGCGGCCGGCCGCCTGCGCATGGCCCTGGAGACCGGCGACCAGCAGCCGGAGGCCATCGCCCTCTACCTCTCCGAGGGCTACACCCTGACGGACGCCAAGTTCGGCCACTACCGCTTCCACGACTCCAGCCGCTGCATGACGAAGCCGCTGAACCCGGCCTAGCCGACCCGCCCCGCGCCGTCCGCCACTCCGGGACGGCGCGGCCCGGACCCGAGCCCGGTTGCCTCTTCCTTCACCTGGGCGAGGCGCTTGTTGCTCAGCACGGGCAGGACCGCGAAGGCGGTCACCGCCATGGCGGTACCACCGACGTAGAAGGCGGCGGGGATCCCGAAGACCTTCGCCACCAGGCCACCCGCAACTCCCCCGACGGTGAAAGCGACCACGGCGACGGACCGGTAGGCCGCGGTGACGCGACCCATCAGTTCGTTCGGCACGATCTGCTGCCGGAGGGTGACGACCTGGATCGTCTGGATCAGGACGACGAAGCCGTCCAGCGCCATGAAGCCGACGGTGGCAGCCGGGCTGATCGCCAGTCCCATGCCGATGACGGATCCGGCCGACAGCAGGTTCGTCACCAGGATCAGCGTGCCCAGCGGCATCCACTCGCCGACCTTGCCGGCCACGAGGCCGCCGATGACCGCGCCGACGGCACCGGCCGCGAGCAGTACGCCGTACCAGCTCGAGGTGACACCCAGCACGTCCGTGGCGAGCAGCACGAGGATGCCGTAGGTGGCGGCGCCGACGGCGTTGCCCATCGCCGCGACGACACTCAGCGACCGCAGTGTCGGGGACGCCCAGTACCACCGCGCGCCGACGGCGATGTCCGCGGCGACGCCCTTACCGTCAGGGGCTCCGCGGACGCCTCCTTCCGGTGCCGGGTGGCCGAGGGGATCAGCGCCAGCAGGCCGACGGCGGCCAGATAGCCGGTGGCTCCGAGTACGAACGGGGCCGCGGCCGCGGAGGCGAAGAGAAATCCGCCCACCGGCGGTCCGACGAACTCGTTGCAGACGACGAACGTGGTCTGCAGCCGTCCGTTGGCCCGGCCCAGGTCGTCCGGGTCCACCAGGGTCGGAAGCCACGCGGACGACGAACTGTCATAGAGCGTCTCGGCCGTCCCGATGGCAAAGAAGACCGCGTAGAGCAGCGGCATGGAGACGCCGTCGCCCAGGACCGCCACCGCGAGAGTCGCGAATCCGGCGACGCGGGTCCAGTTCGCCGCCTGTGCGACGCGCTTTCGGTCCAGCCGGTCCGCGAGGGCTCCGGATATGAAGGCCAGGACCAGCCACGGGGCCCTCTGCGCCACGGTGATGCCGGCGATCAGCGCCGGGTCGTGGGTCACGGTGGCCGCGAGCAGGGGCGCCGCGGCCAGGCTCACCCCGTCGGAAAGATTCGACGTGGCGGTGGCCGCCCACAGCTTCCGGAAGGGCCGTCCACCGGGTGTGGGGTACATCCTTGAGTTCTCCAACGAGGGCCGAAACGACGAGATCCCGGTCAGACGGTGACCGTCTGACCGGGATCTCGTGACGTTCTCGGGAGCAACCCGTGAACTGTCGTTTGTGGACCTGTGGGGATTTGAACCCCAGACCCCCTCGATGCGAACGAGGTGCGCTACCAGACTGCGCCACAGGCCCTTGCGACGTGTGAAACATTAGCATCCCCTCGCGGGTGCTCCAAAACCGGTATCGGGGAGCGTCCGCGCAGGTCATCGATCACTCGTTCGCGGCGCGCGGGCGCTCGTCGCCCTCGTACTGGTCGAAGAGGGGCGTACGGGCCGCGTCGCGCGGGCGGGGGCGCGACGACGGGGTGGACGGCTGGGCGCGCAGGCGGGGTTCCGTCGGCTCGGCCGTGCTGGAGCGGGCCGCGCTCCAGGGGTCCGGGGTCGCCGGGCCGGTGGCGCGCGGGGCGACCGGGGCCGTCACGTACGTCGGCAGCGGCACCGGGACGGGCTCCCAGCTGTCACCGCGGGCGGGTCCGCGCTCGCGTTCGCGCTGCTGGTCCACCCACTCCGCGTGGTCGGTCTGCTCGACCAGGGCGCGCCGGCCGGCCTCCTGCGGGGAGACGGGTGGCGCGGGGTCCGGGTCGGAACCGGCCGAGGCCGTGCCCTCGGGGTGCTCGGCGTGCCGGCGCCGGGGGCGGTTCTCGCGCAGGTGGCGGGCGGCCGCCTCGGCGCGCCGCCGGTCCATGGTGAACTCGTAGCGGCGTCGCTCCTGGACCCGCAGGTGCACGATGTACGTGCTCAGCAGCAGGGCGGGGACGGCCGGGGCCCACAGGTACTGAAGTCCGCCGACGGCGGCGGCGACCGCACCGAGGGTGAAGATCAGGAAGAGCAGCGCGGTGGTGCGCCGGCGGCGGGCCAGGACGACCAGGCGCTGCTCGCGGCGGGCCCGCTCCGCGCGGTCGGCCCGCTCGGAAGCGGCCGATCGCTGCTCGGAACGGGTCGGCGGGGGCACGACGACGGCCCGGGCGTCGGCGGCGTCCACGGGTTTCACCGTTTCCGTCGCGGCGTCCGGGTCCGCGGGGGGCTGGGGCTGCGCCTCCTCGTCACCGCGCTCACGCAGCCCCTTGGCGTAACGGCGCTCCATTCCCGCCCGGCCGGAAAGCAGCCGGATGGCGGTGGAGAAGCGTTCCGTCGGACGGGCTTCGTTCAGCTCGTCCTGCCTCCGGAGCCACATGGGCACCAAGTAGGCGGCCCAGGCCCCGACAATGACTGCGTAGATGAGGCCGCTGCTGCTCACACCCCACACCGTAGAGGGGCGCGGCCGGGCGGATCCGCCAATTGGGACGGCGTGTCGCCCGATCTCGCTGATATCACGGACTTTTTTTGTGATTCTTCGGATCAGGTTATGGGCGAATCGGTCATTGAGCGAAAGAATTCGAACAAATATCGGATTTCTATTGTTCGGAGGACTACGCGGGACCGTGGGGATGGCGCTCACGGTGCCAGCGCCGCAGCAGCCCCTCCCGCACTTCCTCCGTCGTCAGCGCGTACACGAGGTGATCGCGCCAGGCCCCGTCGATGTGCAGGTAGCGCGGGCGCAGCCCCTCCTCGCGGAAGCCGAGCTTCTCCACCACCCGCCGGCTCGGACCGTTCTCCGGCCGGATGCACACCTCGATCCGGTGCAGCCCCACCTTGCCGAAGCAGTGGTCCACCGCCAGCGCGACCGCCGTCGGCATCACACCGCGGCCCGCCACGTCCCGGTCCACCCAGTAGCCGACGTGGCCCGCGCACATCGAGCCCCAGGTGATCCCCGCGACCGTCAACTGGCCCACCAGGCGGCCCTGGTATTCGATGACGAACGGCAGCATGCGCCCCGCGTTCGCCTCCGCCCGCAGGTGGCGCACCATCTGGCGGTACGTCGGCCGCTGGATCACCGGCCCCCAGGGCGCGGGCGGCGGGATCGTCGCCTCCCACGGCCGGAGCCAGTCGCGGTTGCGGCGGTTGACCTCGCGCCAGGCGGCCTGGTCCCGCAGCTTTATCGGCCGGAGCGTGACGTCGCCGTCCGCCAGCACCACCGGCCAGGAGGGGCCGTTCAGCTCGCGCTCCCCGGCGGTCTGGCCTCGGGGCGGGGGTGGTCTCCGCCGCGGATCTGGTCGACGGCGTGCAGCAGGACGCGGGACAGGACCGCGATCCCGTCGCGGACCCCGCCCGTGGAACCGGGCAGGTTCACGATCAGGGTGTGTCCGGCCACGCCCGCCAGGCCCCGGGACAGGGCCGCGGTGGGCACCTTCGCCAGGGACTCGGCGCGGATCGCCTGCGGGATGCCCGGGATCTCGTAGTCCAGGACCCTGGCGGTGGCGTCGGGGGTCCGGTCGGTCGGCGAGATGCCGGTGCCGCCGGTGGTCAGGATGACGTCGTAACCGGCGGCCACGCCCTCGCGCAGGGCCGCCTCCACGGGGTCCCCGTCGGGGACCACGCGCGGGCCGTCCACCGCGAAGCCGAGCGCGCGCAGGCCCTCGGCGAGCACCGGGCCGCCCTTGTCCGCGTACACGCCCTGCGAGGCCCGGTTCGAGGCCGTGACCACCAGCGCGCGCAGCGAGGGGGTCTGCGGGGGCACCGGGTCCGCCTCCTGGGCAGGGGCGTGGGCGTGTGCGTGTGCGTGGCTGTGGACCTCGCCGCCGCGCGGGGCGTTCACGAGCGCGCCC
Organism: Streptomyces sp. CA189; assembly: GCF_056428985.1. Lineage (NCBI taxonomy): Bacteria > Bacillati > Actinomycetota > Actinomycetes > Kitasatosporales > Streptomycetaceae > Streptomyces > Streptomyces sp. CA189. Next base: position 80,239 of record NZ_JBWJVM010000006.1, read on the forward strand.
AGTCGCCGGACTTGCCGCCCGTCTTCTCCTCGACCCGCACGTCGGTGATGACCGCGCCCTTGTCGACGGCCTTGACCATGTCGATGACGGTGAGCCCGGCGACCGCGACGGCGGTCAGCGCCTCCATCTCGACGCCCGTGCGGTCCGTGGTCTTGACGGTGGCGAGGATCTCGACGGCGTCGTCGGTGACCTTCAGGTCCACCTTCACTCCGGAGACGGCCAGCGGGTGGCACAGCGGGATCAGGTCGGGGGTCTTCTTCGCCCCCATGATCCCGGCGATCCGCGCGGTGGCGAGCGCGTCGCCCTTGGGCACGCCCTCGCCCCGCAGCAGTTCGATGACCCGGGGAGAGACGAGCACGCGGCCGCTGGCCCGCGCCGTCCGGGTGGTGACGTCCTTCGCCGAGACGTCGACCATCCGGGCCGCGCCGGCCTCGTCGATGTGCGTCAGCCTGGTGCCGGCGGCGCCGCCGGCGCTGCTCTGCGTACTCATATCTGCGTGCCGCTCCCGTCCGGGCCCCGCAAGGGCCTGTGTGGTGCAACACGCTACCCGCATCCGCGGGACCTCAGCCGAGCAGGACCACTTCCAGCTCGGCCCCGGGCTCCACCGAGGTCACGTCCTCCGGTACGACCATCAGCGAGTCGGCGTGCGCCAGCGCGGCGATCAGGTGCGAGCCCGATCCGCCGACCGGGCTGACCGTGCCGCTCTCCGCGTCGTACCTGCCGCGCAGGAACTGCCGGCGGCCCGCCGGGGAGCCGATGGCCTTGTCCGCCTTGAGCACCGCGCGCACGCTCGGCCGGCTGACCTCGGAGGCGGGCAGGCCCATGAGGGCGCGGATCGCGGGGCGCACGAACAGCTCGAAGGAGACGTAGGAGGAGACCGGGTTGCCGGGCAGGGCCAGCAGCGGGGTGTGGTCGGGGCCGATGGTGCCGAAGCCCTGGGGCTTGCCGGGCTGCATGGCGAGCTTGCGGAAGTCGATGCTCGCGCCGTCCACCCCGTCCTCGCCGGTGGAGACGGCGGTGAGGGCCTCCTTGACCACGTCGTACGCGCCGACGCTGACCCCGCCCGTGGTGACCAGCAGGTCGGCCCGGATGAGCTGGTCCTCGATGGTGGAGCGCAGGGTGTCGGCGTCGTCGGCGACGGCTCCGACCCGGTAGGCGATGGCCCCGGCGTCCCGCGCGGCCGCGGCCAGGGCGAAGCTGTTGGAGTCGTAGATCGTGCCGGCCGTCAGGGCCTCGCCGGGCTGGACCAGTTCGCTGCCGGTGGACAGGACGACCACGCGCGGGCGCGGCCGCACCCGTACGGTGCCCCGCCCGATGGCGGCCAGCAGGGCGATCTGCGGCGGCCCGAGGACCGTTCCCGCGGCGAGCGCGAGGTCCCCGGCCTGTACGTCGCTGCCGCGCGAGCGGACGTGCGCCCGCGCCTCGGCCGCGCGGTGGACCCGTACCTCGCCCGCGGCGCCCTTGGGCGACTCGCTGGCGGGGGTCATTCCGGAGGCGGCGCCGCCGCCCGTGCCGCCGTCGGTCCACTCGACCGGTACGACGGCTTCCGCGCCGGGGGGCAGCGGGGCGCCGGTCATGATGCGGGCGGCCTGGCCGGGGCCCACGGTCGGCAGCTCGCCGTCGCCGGCCGCCACGTCCCCGATGACCGTCAGCACCGCGGGGAACTCCTCGCTGGCGCCCTGGACATCGGCGGTCCGGACGGCGTAGCCGTCCATCGAGCTGTTGTCGAAGGGCGGCAGGGCCACGGGCACGGTGACGTCCTCGACGAGGACACAGCCCTGGGCGTCCAGCAGTTGGAGCTCGATGGGCTCCAGCGGCCGGACCGTGCCGAGGACGTCCGCCAGGTGCTCGTCCACCGACCAGAGGCGCTGGGCGGCAGGGTCCTGCGGTGCTTCGGGCTTGCTCAAGGTCCTACATCTCCTCCGTGACGTACTGGTGAAGCCAGGTGCGGAACTCCGGGCCCAGGTCCTCACGCTCGCATGCGAGCCGGACGATGGCCCGCAGGTAGTCCCCGCGGTCTCCGGTGTCGTAGCGGCGGCCCCGGAAGACCACGCCGTACACCGGGCCGCCGACGGTCTCGTCGGCGGCCAGCTTCTGCAGGGCGTCGGTCAGCTGGATCTCACCGCCGCGGCCCGGCTCGGTCTCCCGCAGTATGTCGAAGATCGCGGGGTTGAGGACATAGCGTCCGATGACCGCGTAATTGCTGGGGGCGTCCTGCGGGTCCGGCTTCTCGACGAGCCCGGTGATCCGGACCACGTCCTCCTCGCCCGTGGACTCGACGGCGGCGCAGCCGTAGAGGTGCACGCTCGCCGGGTCGACCTCCATCAGCGCGACGACGGTGCCGCCGGTACGGGCGTAGATGTCGGCCATCTGACGCAGCAGCGGATCGCGGGGGTCGATCAGGTCGTCGCCGAGGAGGACGGCGAAGGGCTCGCGGCCGACGTGCGGCTCGGCGCACAGCACGGCGTGGCCGAGGCCCCGGGGGTCGCCCTGGCGGACGTAGTGCATGGTGGCCAGGTCGCTGGATTCCTGGACCTTCTTGAGCCGGTCGTCGTCGCCCTTGGCGATGAGCGCCGACTCCAGCTCGTAGTTGCGGTCGAAGTGGTCTTCGAGAGCGCGCTTGTTGCGACCCGTGATCATGAGGATGTCGTCGAGCCCGGCCGACACGGCTTCTTCGACGACGTACTGAATGGCCGGCTTGTCCACCACAGGGAGCATTTCCTTGGGTGTCGCCTTGGTCGCGGGGAGGAACCGGGTACCGAGGCCCGCCGCCGGGATGACGGCCTTTTTGATCACGGGGTGCAACTGAGTCATGAGCGGAACGATAGTCGCTCGTGGACGGGGCCATGCGAGGTACAGATGAACATGTTCAGGTTTACCCCGATAGAAACGGATACGAGCCAGCCGTGACACAGAACCAGCCTTCGAGGGCCAAGACGGACCTGCGCCGGGAACTCCTCGCCGCCCGCCGCGCCTTGTCCGCCGACACTCTCCGCACGGCGGCCCGCGCCCTCTCCCGCTCCGCCCTGGAGCTGCCCGAACTCAGCTCCGCCCACACCGTGGCCGCCTACGTCTCCATCGGCTCCGAACCCGGCACCCGCGAGCTGCTCGACGCCCTGCGGGCGGCCGGCACCCGGGTGCTGCTGCCCGTCCTGCTGCCCGACAACGACCTCGACTGGGCGGCGTACGAAGGCCCGGACAGCCTGGCCGAGGCCGCGCACCCGGGGAAGATGCGGCTCCTGGAGCCCGCCGGTCCCCGCCTCGGTCCGGACGCGGTGACCGGCGCCGACGCCGTCCTGCTGCCCGGACTGGCCGTGGACCGGCGGGGGATGCGGCTCGGCCGGGGCGGCGGCTCGTACGACCGGGTGCTGGAGCGGCTGGAGCGCGCCGGGGCCCATCCCGCGCTGGTCGTGCTGCTCTACGACGACGAGGTGGTCGCGCGGGTCCCGGAGGAACCGCACGACCACCCCGTACGAGCGGTGGCCACCCCGTCGGGGGTGCTCCGCTTCAGCGCCTGAACCGGCCGGTCACGAGCCCTCGGGCTGGAGGGTCAGGGTGTCGACCGTGACCTTGGCCACGGCGTCCTTCCCGAAGGGCCAGTCGAGCAGTTCGCCCTTGGCCCACATCGTCGTCTGGTCCGTGTAGTGGTCGTGGTACGCGTGCCCCGAGGCGCCCGTCAGGTTGATCCAGCGGGACTTGTCGAAGTCGGCGAGGTTCACGACCATCCGCATCGACGGCACCCAGGTGACCGCGTACCCGCTGGAGGCGTTCCAGCCGGTCGCGTTGACGGTGGCCTCGCCGCCGCCCAGGTTCCAGGGGCCGCGGTTGAGGAGCCACTGGAGGTAGCCGGGGCCCTCGGTGCCGATCGTCTGGTTCTTGAGCATCAACTGGTGCAGCCGGCCCCAGCTCCAGGTCGACTGGTCCTTGCCGAGCTTGGCGGTCAGCTCCCAGCGCGCGTCCTTCATGGCCCGCGCGAAGAGCTGGTCGCGGTTGGTGGTGGCGGCCACAGTGCGGCCGACGGCGGGCGACTGCCACCACTGCGAGTTCTCGTCCTTGACCAGGCGGCGGACCACCTCGAACCAGCGGTCGCCGCCGTCCGGCTGCGCCGAGTCGGAGTCGCGCTCACCGCACTCGCGGACCATCTTGGCGAGGTCGTCGGCCGGCCCGGTGGTCTGCTCGGGGACGTTCATGCAGCTGCCCTCGACCCGCAGCTCCTTGGGCATCTTGTCGCCGAAGGCCAGCTTGAGGATGTTGCGCCAGACCGCGTTGAAGTACGCGGCGGCCGCCGAGTCGGGCTCCTGGGTGTAGTTCCAGCCCTCCAGCAGCTTCTGCGCGGAGCGGACGTCCGGGTCCGAGACGTCGATCTTGGCCAGCAGCGGGGTCAGCAGCGCGGCGATCTCGCTGCTGTTGTCCATCTGCATGGTGCGCATGTCGTCGGTGGAGATCTTCCCGCTGTCCTTGATCTTCGCCTCGATGAGGTCGTTGATCCGCTGGCTGCGGGCCCCGTAGCCCCAGTCGGTGGTCAGCAGGTACGGGTACTTGCCCGCGCCGGTGCCGCTCTCGGTGACGGCCTGGTTCGCCGTCACGATGAAGCCGCGGTCGGGGTTGTACGCCCACGGCATCTCGTCCGGAGGGACGTAGCCGGCGCCGCCGTCCCTGCCGCCCTTCCAGGCGTACTTGGAGTCCCAGCCGGGGGCCGGCATCTTGCCGTCCGCGCCGCCGCCCCGGATCGGGATGCGGCCGGGGGCCTGGTAGCCGATGTTGTTCTTGTTGTCGGCGTAGATGAGGTTCTGCGAGGGGACCTCGAAGTCGCGGGCCGCCGTGCGGAACTCCTGGAAGTTCTTGGCCCGGTTGATCGAGAAGACGGCGTCCATCGACTTGCCGGGGTCCAGCGCGGTCCAGCGCAGGGAGACCCCGTAGCCGTTGCCGCGGTCCGGGGCGGCGCTGGTCACGGGGGCGCGGGCGCCGACCGTGGTGATCTCGTCGCTGCGGTCGGAGATCAGCGGACCGTTGTTGGTGGACCGGACGGTGATCTTCTTCTCGCCGCCGCCGGCGATCTTGATGACCTCTTCGCGGGTGGCGAAGGGGAGCACCTTGTTGTCGTAGACGTAGCCCTCGGGCTTGACCTGCTCCAGGTAGAGGTCGGTGACGTCGGCGCCGAGGTTGGTCATGCCCCAGGCGATGTCGGTGTTGTGGCCGATGACCACGCCCGGCATGCCGGAGAAGGTGTAGCCGGCCACGTCGTACTTGCACGAGGCCGAGGCCGCCCGGCAGTGCAGGCCCATCTGGTACCAGACCGAGGGCAGCTGCGGGGAGAGGTGCGGGTCGTTCGCGAGCAGCGGCTTGCCGGTGGTCGTGTACCTGCCCGAGACGACCCAGGAGTTCGAGCCGATGCCGCTCCCGGCGGGGCCGAGGATCGCGGGGATCTCGTCGAGGGTGTCGGCCAGCGCGCCCAGCTGCGTGCGCAGGCCCACGGTGGCGCCCTGGGCGGTGGCGTTGCCGGCCAGGCCGGTCTCGCCGACGGTCTGGGTGGAGACCTGGGAGCCGTTGGTGCCGCCCTGCCCGCCGGTGGTGGAGCCGGAGCCCACGGGGCTGCCGGAGCCGGGACCGGCCGCGGGGGTGTACTTGCCGCCCTTGACGGTGCCGCCTTCGACGATCGGACGGTTCCGTTCGAAGGGGTACGGCGGGTAGAGCTCGTCGATCTGCGCCTGCGAGAGCTTGCCCGTCATGAGCGCGCGGTCGATCTCGTCCTGCATGTTGCCGCGGAGGTCCCAGGCCATCGCCTTGAGCCAGGCCACCGAGTCGACCGGCGTCCACTGCTCGGGCTGGTAGCCGTCGCTGAGCTTGAGGGCCGCGTGCTCGACGGAGAGGTCCTTGCCGGACTTCCCCTTCAGGTATGCGTTGACCCCGTCGGCGTAGGCCTGCAGGTACTTCTTCGTCTCGGTCGACAGCTTGGTGTCGTACTCCTGCTGCGCGACCTGGCGCCAGCCGAGCGTGCGCAGGAACGCGTCCGTCTCGACCTGGCCGGAGCCGAACATCTCCGAGAGCCGCCCGGAGGTCATGTGGCGGCGTACGTCCATCTCCCAGAACCGGTCCTGCGCGTGCACGAAGCCCTGCGCGCGGAAGAGGTCGTCGTCGGAGTCGGCGTACAGCTGGGGGATTCCGTTGGCGTCGCGCTTGACGTCGACGGTCCCGGTCAGTCCGGGGACCTTGAGGGAGCCGGTGGTCTGCGGGAACGAGGCCCGCACGCTGTCGACGCTCCAGTACGCGCCGTACCCGAGGCCAGCGAAGAGCGCCAGCACCAGGACGAGCACGATCAGACGGGCGCGTCGTCCCTTCTTCTTGACGGAAGGGGCGGTTTCGTTGGCGGGCATCGCTGTCCTTAGAGGGGCAGGGTGGTCCTGGGAGTGCTGGGAGCAACCATAGGCGCAGGACCGCCCCCGTTGATCCGCCAGGGGTCGAGCTCGTGGTCCGCCCCTGCCGACGGCTCGTGACGACGGGTCATGAGGACAGGGCCCCGCGGGCGTTTCACAATGTGGCTAGTGAGTAAAGGGCGCGTCAAAGATTAGGTAAGGTAACGAAGTACTTGCCGTCCGTGCCCGCGCCGGAACGATCCGTCAGCCGACGTCCCCCGTTCCGCCGTCGCCCGGCACTCGAGGAAAGGGCCGCCCGCTGACTGTCCACACGCTCAATGAGCTCATGCTGGTCTGCTCGCTCGTGCTGCTCGTCGCCGTTGCGGCGGTGCGCGTCTCTTCGCGCAGCGGACTCCCCAGCCTGCTCATTTACCTCGGCATAGGCATCGCCATAGGCCAGGACGGCATCGGCAACGTCGTATTCGACAACGCCGAGCTGACCCAGGTGATCGGCTATGCCGCGCTCGTCGTGATCCTCGCCGAGGGCGGTCTGGGCACCAAGTGGAAAGAGATCAAGCCGGCCCTGCCGGCCGCGATCGTGCTGTCGCTGGTCGGCGTCGCCGTCAGCGTGAGCGTGACCGCGGCGGGCGCGCACTACCTGGTCGGACTCGAATGGCGGCAGGCCCTGCTGATCGGCGCGGTCGTCTCCTCGACCGACGCGGCGGCCGTCTTCTCGGTCCTGCGCAAGGTCCCGCTCCCCTCCCGGATCACGGGCGTACTGGAGGCCGAGTCGGGCTTCAACGACGCCCCCGTCGTCATCCTGGTCGTGGCCTTCGCGACCGTCGGGCCGGTCGACCAGTGGTACGTCCTCATAGGCAAGATCGCCCTGGAGCTGGCGATCGGCGTCGCGATCGGCCTGGCGGTGGGCTTCCTGGGCGCGTACGGGCTGCGGCACGTGGCGCTGCCCGCCTCGGGCCTCTACCCGATCGCCGTGATGGCGATCGCGATCACGGCGTACGCGGCCGGCGCGATGGCGCACGGCTCCGGCTTCCTCGCGGTGTACCTGGCGGCGATGGTCCTCGGGAACGCGAAGCTCCCGCACTGGCCCGCCACCCGGGGGTTCGCCGACGGTCTCGGCTGGATCGCCCAGATCGGCATGTTCGTGCTGCTGGGCCTGCTGGTCACCCCGCACGAGCTGGTCCACGACTTCTGGCCGGCGGTGATCATCGGGCTGGTGCTGACGATGGTGGCCCGACCGCTGGAGGTCTTCGTCTCGCTGCTGCCCTTCCGGCTGCCCTGGCAGGAGCAGGCCCTCATGTCCTGGGCGGGCCTGCGCGGGGCCGTACCCATCATCCTTGCGACCATCCCCATGGTGTCCGGGATCGAGGGCAGCGAGCGGGTCTTCAACATCGTCTTCGTCCTGGTCGTCGTCTACACCCTGGTCCAGGGCCCGACCCTGCCGTGGCTCGCGCGCAAGCTGAAGCTGGGCAGCAGCGACGAGGCCGCCTCCGACCTGGGGATCGAATCGGCGCCGCTGGAGAAGCTGCGCGGGCACCTGCTGTCCTTCGCGATCCCGCCCGCCTCGCGGATGCACGGGGTCGAGGTGAGCGAGCTGCGGCTGCCGCCGGGGGCTTCCGTCACGCTGGTCGTACGGGACGCGCGCAGCTTCGTACCGGCGCCGTCGACCGTGCTGCGGCGCGGGGACGAGCTGCTGGTGGTGGCCACGGACCCGGTACGGGACGCGGCCGAGGCGCGGCTGCGGGCGGTGGCCCGGGGCGGCAAGCTGGCGGGATGGCTGGGGACCGGCGGGAACGAGAACGGGGACGGCGGCGGGGGCGGGAGGGGCAGAGGCTCCGGCAAGGGCTCCAAGGGGTCCGGGAAGGGCTCCGCCAAGCGCTCCGGCAAGGGTTAGAGCGGCGCTCTAATTCAGCATTTTCGGCGGGTTTTGTCCGCATTCACCCCTGATTACGTGGGACTTGAATGCGAAGTTCCAGTTAATCGCAGGTGAAGACACGCCCTGTAGCCCTAATCACAGGGCGTATCGGTCGATCTGCCTGTACGATAAAGGAACAACACATCGAACCAACTCTGCCTGACGCAGAGCTGGCGCGACCGCAAAGCGGCCGTGGCTCCCTCCCGCAGTGGGCGCCCAGGTATCACTCGGTTTTGCGCAAGAGGACAGCTCTCGGGGCTCCCACATGTACGGGTGCGATCGCTCACAAGGCGGTGCATCGTCCGCAGACGGGGAGTTCTACCAGGCAGCGGAAAGGCCAGGCCGTGACATCCGCGGTCACGACCGACAAGTCCGCCACGTCCACCCGACCCGGCTACGGGCAGCTCCTGCGCACGCCCGGCGCCCTCGGCTTCGTTCTCCCGGGATTCGCCGCGCGACTCCCCTTCGGCATGCTGACGATCAGCATCCTGCTGCTGGTCCAGCACACCACCGGTTCCTACGGCAGCGCCGGCATCGTCGCCGCCTTCACCGGTATCTCCATGGCCGTGTTCGCCCCGGTCATGGGCAAGCTCATCGACCGCCACGGCCAGAGTGCCGTGCTGGTCCCGGTGGCCCTGATCCACGCCACCGCCGTCAGCTCCCTGGTGGCGTTCGCGCTGCTGGGTGCGCCCGTCTGGGCGCTCGCACTGGCGGCCGTCCCCGCCGGTGCATCCGTCCCGCAGGTCGGACCCATGGTCCGGTCCCGCTGGGCGGCCAAGCTCGAGGGCTCCCCGCTGCTGCCCACGGCCGCCGCGTTCGAGTCCGTCACCGACGAGTTCACCTTCGTCGTCGGCCCGGTGCTCGCCACCGCGCTGTGCACCGGCATCAACCCGGCGGCCGGTCTGGTCACCGAGGCCGCGCTGACCCTGATCGGCGGCCTGCTCTTCGCCGCCCAGCGCGCCACGCAGCCCAAGCCCGTCGCCCGCCCGGCGCACGGTGAGAAGCACGCTCCGGCCCTGTCGTTCCACGGCCTGCGCGTCCTGATCGTCGCCTTCATCGGCATCGGCGCCGTCTTCGGCGGCATGCAGGTCTCGCTCGCCGCCTTCTCCGAGGAAATCGGCAACCCGGGCGCCAACGGTCTGCTCTACGGCGTCTTCGCCGCGGGCAACATGATCGCGGGCATCGCCTGCGGCGCGATCGCCTGGAAGATCGGCCCGCGCCGCCGCCTGATCCTCGGCTACATCGGCCTCACCGCGGCCGCCTCGGTCCTGTGGGCCGCGAACTCGATGATCCTGCTCGGCGCGCTCGGCCTGGTCGTCGGTCTGTGCATCGCCCCCGCGCTGATCACCGGCTACACCATGATCGAGCAGCTGGTCCCGGCCACCTCGCGGACCGAGGCCTTCACCTGGCTCACCGGCGGCGTCGCCTTCGGGCAGGCCGGCGCCGTGACCCTGGCCGGCCGCCTGACGGACGCGCACGGGTCCTCGTACGGCTTCCTCGTGCCGATGGTGGCCACCGTGCTCGCGCTGGCCATCCTGCTGGCGCTGCGTGCGAAGCTGGCCCCGAAGGCCCCGAGCCGGATCGTCAGCTCGTCCAAGCCGGCCGCTTCGGCCACCTCCGCGGCACCCGCCGCGGGTGTGAACGAGCGTGGTCTGGGTCACCGCGTGCCGGTGACGGTGGACTGATCCGCCGGAATACGTCACCATGGAGCGTCGTTAGCACTCATTGAGTCAGAGTGCCAGGAGGAAATTCGTGCCGACCTACCAGTACCAGTGCACCGAGTGCGGTGAGGGCCTTGAGGCCGTGCAGAAGTTCACCGATGACGCACTGACCGTGTGCCCGAGCTGCGACGGACGCCTGAAGAAGGTGTTCTCCGCGGTCGGCATCGTCTTCAAGGGATCCGGTTTCTACCGGAACGACAGCCGCGGCGCTTCGTCGAGCAGCACCCCTGCCTCGAAGCCCGCATCGACGCCCGCCGCCACCCCGGCCGCGTCCTCGTCCTCGACGGCTTCGTCGTCCTCGACCTCGACCTCCTCGTCGTCGTCGAGCTCGTCGGCCGCCTGACGCGCTCCAAGGCTTCACCGGCTCCAAGGCTTCACCGGTTCATCCGAGGCCCTGCCGTCCCCACGGGACAGCGGGGCCTTCGGCATGCCCCGTTAGGGTGGCCGCATGGCGAATGCAGAGATCGGTGTCATCGGCGGATCGGGCTTCTACTCCTTCCTGGAGGACGTCTCCGAGATCCAGGTGGAGACGCCTTACGGGCCCCCCAGCGACTCCCTCTACCTCGGTGAGCTCGCCGGCCGGACCGTGGCCTTCCTGCCCCGGCACGGCCACAGCCACACCGTGCCCCCGCACAAGATCAACTACCGGGCCAACCTGTGGGCGCTGCGCTCCGTGGGCGTCCGCCAGGTGCTGGGCCCCTGCGCGGTCGGCGGCCTGCGCCCCGAGTACGGCCCGGGCACCCTGCTCGTCCCCGACCAGCTGGTCGACCGTACGAAGTCCCGCGCCCAGACCTTCTTCGACGGGGAGCCGCTCCCGGACGGCTCGGTCCCGAACGTCGTGCACACCACCTTCGCCGACCCGTACTGCCCGGTGGGCCGCTCGGTGGCGCTGGCGGCGGCGCGCGGGCGGGAGTGGGAGCCGGTGGACGGCGGCACCATGGTCGTCATCGAGGGGCCGCGCTTCTCCACCCGCGCCGAGTCCCGCTGGCACGCCGCGGCCGGCTGGTCGGTGGTCGGCATGACGGGCCACCCGGAGGCGGTCCTCGCCCGCGAGCTGGGGCTCTGCTACACCTCGATGGCACTGGTCACGGACCTGGACGCGGGCGCGGAGACGGGCGAAGGGGTCTCCCACACGGAGGTCCTCAAGGTCTTCGGCGAGAACGTCGGCCGCCTGCGCGAGGTCCTCTTCGACGCGGTGGCCGCCCTGCCCCCGACGGAATCCCGCGCCTGCCTGTGCACCCACGCCCACGACGGCTGGGACCTGGGCATCGAGCTGCCTTAGCCGCCCCGGACACTGGCGGGATGAACGACACCGCCGACCCCCGGATCATCGTCGCCCTCGACTTCGACGGCCGCGAGGCCGCCGAGGGCCTGGTGGCACGCCTCGGGGGCGCCTGCAGCTTCTACAAGGTCGGGCTGGAGCTGCTGACCGCCGCCGGGCCGGACCTCGTACGCGGGCTCGTCGGGCAGGGTCACGAGGTCTTCCTCGACTTGAAGCTCTTCGAGATCCCGAACTCCGTGGCCGGCGCCGTGCGCGCCGCGGGCGCGCTGGGCGTGTCCGTGGTGACCGTCCACTCCATGGGCGGTACGGGCATCATGGCGGCCGCGGTGGACGCCGCGCGGGATTTCCCGGGGCTACGGGTGCTGGCGCTGACGGTGGTCACGAGCATGACCGGGAGCGACCTCGCCGACGTCGGCATCGGCTCCGGGGCGGCGGGCTCCGGCTCCGGGGCGGGCGCCGGCTCCGGCGCTGGCTCCGGCTCCGGCTCCGGCTCCGGCTCCGGCGTCAGTGCGAGCACCGACGAGCAGGTGCTGCGGCTGGCCCGGCTGGCGGCGGAGGCCGGATGCGACGGGGTCGTCGGGTCTCCCCGGGAGGCCGGGCCGCTGCGGAGACTGCTGGGGCCGGACCGGCTGATCGTCACACCGGGTGTGACGCTGCCGGGCGGGGAGGCCGGCGGGCACGCCCGCTCCGATACCCCGTGGGCCGCCTTCGCGGCCGGGGCCTCGCACGTGGTGGTGGGGCGGTCGGTGACCCGGGCCGCGGATCCGGTGGCGGCGCTGCGGAGGATCGCGGCGGGTCGGTAACTCCTGCGAGTGACGGGGATATCCACAAGCTGGGGATCCTCCACAGGGCCGAGCGGGATCCGGCGGGACGGCGGATCGTGAGGGACGTCCGGGCGCTGGGTCCGGGCGCTGGGACCGGATTCCGGACCCAGGAATCACTGCGCCAGGTGGTGGCCGTCATGACCGCGAACTCCCGCGTCCCTTCCCTCTCCTCCCTCTCCTCCCCTTCTCCCCTCTCCTCACCCCACGCCCACACCCCGGTGCGCCCCTCCCCCGTCCCCCGGCATCCCTCTTCCGCTCCGTGTCCCCCCGCGCGCTCCGTTCCCCTCTTCGCCCCGCTCCGGGTGGGGCGGGCCGGGGACCGGCTGCGCAGGGCCGTGCGGCGCCGGCGGCGCGGGGCCGCGGCCGGGCTGGCCGTCGTGGCGGCCGTGCTGGCGGTGGGAGGGACCGAGGCGCGGGCCTCGCGGGGCTCCGTACCGCCCGCGGCGCAGCCGCCTCCGGCGGCGGTACGGCTGGTGTCGGCGCCGGTGCGCATCGCGGACGCGGCGACGGTGCGGCTGTTGCGGCCCGGGGACCGGGTGGACGTGGTCGCCGCCGAGCGCGGAGGGCCGCCCCGGGTGGTGGCGGCGGGGGCCCGGGTGGCCGAAGTACCCGTTCCGGAGCAGGGTGTTGGGGACGGCGGGGCTCTGGTGGTGCTGTCCGTCCCCCGGGACACCGCGCGGGCTCTCGTGGGGGCGGGGACCGTGTCCCGACTGGCGGTGACGTTGTGTTGAATCGCACGAACGTCCGGTCAAGTCACCGCGGGGTGAGGGTCGATTGGACACCCCCGGGCCAAACTGCCGTAGCTTTCGGAACCGTTGGCTCCATGTTCGGCAGATACGAAGAAAGGCTCAGTGGTGAGCGAGAAGAAGAAGGAGAGCGTCCTGGCGGGCTTCAAGGCCTTCCTGATGCGCGGCAACGTGGTCGACCTGGCGGTAGCCGTGGTCATCGGTGCCGCGTTCACGAACATCGTGAACTCCGTGGTGAAGGGCATCATCGGCCCGCTGGTCGGCTCCATGGGCACGAAGAACCTGGACGTCTACTCCTCGTGCCTGAAGGACCCTTGCGGCATCGACGCGAAGGGCGAGCCCACCGGCGTGAACATCATGTGGGGCTCGGTGCTCAACGCGACGCTCACCTTCGTGATCACCGCCGCGGTCGTCTACTTCCTGATGGTCCTGCCGATGGCGAAGTACCTCGCCAAGGTGGAGCAGCGCCGCAAGGCGAAGGAAGGCGTCCAGGAGACCATGGAGATCACCGAGCTGGTGGTCCTCAAGGAGATCCGCGACGAACTGATCGCCCAGCGCGGCGCGGGTGGCGGGAGCGTCCACTCCGACGCTCCGAGCCCGCGGCTCTAGGAGGGCCCTCCGGTCAGACGTGGTGCGGGGGCTTCTCGTCGAGGAAGCGGGCCAGGTCGGCCGCGCTTCCGCCGGCGGGCGACCGCTCGCCCCAGCCCCGGTCGGTGTCGTCCGAGGACTGCTGGTCCAGCGGGTCGCCGAAGTCCAGCCGCGGCTTCGGCGGGGACTTCGGCTGGGACTTCGGCTGGGACTGCGCCGCGGGCTCCGGCCGTGCGGGCTTCGGGGCGTGCGGGTCGGTGGCGGGGGCGTCGCTCATGCCTCCAGGGTACGGCCGCCCACGCCACCGGCCCCGCTCAGCTGGGAGCCTCGGCGCCCTTGCGGGCGTAGAACCACCAGCACACCACCAGGCACGTGACGTAGAAGCCGATGAAGATCCACAGCGCGTTGGTGACGGCCATGGCCGCGAACATCGCGGGGATGAAGAAGAAGCCGTAGGCCGCGATGGCCGAGGAGAAGCCGGTGACGGCTCCCGACTCCATCTCCGACTGCTTCAGCGCCGCGGCCTGCACCTCGGGACCCTTGCCCTCGGCCACCTTCATGTGCTGGTCGCGGAAGATCACCGGGATCTGCCGGAAGGTCGATCCGTTGCCCAGCCCGGAGAAGGCGAAGGCCACCAGGAAGCCGATGTAGAAGGACCAGAAGTGGCCCTCCTGCCCTCCGGACGGAAGCGCGAAGATCACCACGACGAGTGCTGCCGCCATGCCGACGAAGGAGAGCAGGGTGACTCTGGCTCCGCCGATCTTGTCCGAGAGCCAGCCGCCGCCCCAGCGCGTGAGCGCCCCGACGAACGGGCCGATCCAGGCGTAGGTGGTGGCCTGGTAGCCCTGTGCCTCGAAGTTGTTCTTGATCAGCAGCGGCAGGCCCGCGGCGAAGCCGATGAAGGACCCGAAGGTGCCGACGTACAGCCAGGTCATCAGCCAGTTGTGCTTGCGCTTGAAGATGATCTTCTGCTGGCTGAAGGGGGCCGCGGCCACCTTGAGGTCGTTCATCAGGAACCAGGCGGCCAGCGCCATGATGACCAGCAGCGGCACCCAGAGGAAGGCGCCGTTCTGCAGCCAGATGTCGGTGTTCTTCTTCCCGTCGTGCTGAGGTCCGCCCGCCGGGGCGCCCAGGACGGCGGCGGTGACCACCAGCGGGGCGACCAGCTGGACCACGCTCACGCCGAGGTTGCCGAGGCCGCCGTTGAGGCCGTTGGCGCTGCCCTTCTCCCGCTTGGGGAAGAAGAAGCCGATGTTCGCCATCGAGGAGGCGAAGTTCGCGCCGCCGATGCCGCACACGGCCGCGATCAGGGCCAGCTCCCAGTACGGTGTACCGGTGTCCTGGAGCGCGAAGCCCAGCCACAGCATCGGGACGACCAGGATGATCGTGCTGAAGGCGGTGAACTTCCGCTCGCCGAACATCGGCCCGATGAAGGTGTAGAGGATCCGGAAGGTGCCGCCGGTGATGCCGGGGATGGCGGTCAGCCAGAACAGCTGCGACTTCGAGAAGCCGAAGCCGACGTCGTTCAGCTTGACCACGGTCACCGACCAGACCTGCCAGACCACGAAGCCGAGCATCAGCGCGGGGATCGAGACCCAGAGGTTGCGCTGGGCGACCCTTTGCCCGGTGCTCTGCCAGAAACCCTCGTCCTCGGGCCGCCAGTCGGCGATCGTGGCCCCGGGCTTGTAGCTCTCGGCACGGTGGCTGCGGGGTGCCGACGGAGTCGGCGTGGGCATCGACATGGTCATCGGTCCTTCGGGTCGAGGAGCCACAGTCCGACCACGACGAGGAAGGACAGGATCAGGAATCCCGCTCCCCACCAGGCCGTGCCGGTGTTTCCCTTCATCCACTCGTTGACGGTCACGGTGAGCGCCCAGAGCTGGCCGATCACGACCGTGAGGGCCAGGGCCAGCCGCGCGTTGAGCCGCGAGGAGCGCTCGGGCTCCTGCTCGGTGCCGGCTCCCGGGCCGGGGCCGGTGTGCCGGATCCGGGGGTCCCCGTACCCGCTGGTGGAGCGGATCTGCGGATACCTCTCCTGCACCGGGCGGTTGAGCCGGGGCTGGGCACTGCCCGGGTGGTATTCCGGGCGGGGCGGCAGCGGGGTCTCGCTCATGTGGGCCTCCTCTCGGTGGTGGCCGCCCGGGCCGAGCCGGGGCAGCCCAGGCGGGCGGACTCCTCCGGGTGGGTGTCGCCGAACTGCCGGCAGAGCGCGTCCTTGGCCGGCTCCCCCGACCGGGCGGTGGCGACGGCCCAGACGCTGCCGTCGCCCTGCTCGGTGAGGTAGATCCTCGGCAGCGGGCGCGGCGGCGGACCGGCCGTCACCTCGCCGGTGCGGGCGTCGAAGACACCCTCGTGGCAGGGGCAGTACAGCTCCCCGTCGGCGCCCCGGTCCTCGCGCCACAGCACCCCGCAGGCCAGGTGGGTGCAGACGGCGGAGTAGCCCACGAGGGAGCCGTCCCCGAGGCGCACGGCCAGGGCCCGGTCGTCCTCGCCGGGGAACCGGAAGGCCACGGACTGGCCGGGGGCCAGCCGGTCGGCGACCTTCTTCGGGTCGGGCAGGCCCTCGTTGTCGCCGTGCCGGTGCAGGATGCCGGCGGCCACGCCGACACCGCCGATGGCCAGGCCTCCGGAGACGGTGGCGACGATCCGCAGGTAGTCACGGCGGGTGGTGAGGGAGTCGGCGCTGATCCGGTCGCGCAGCTGCTCGATGGCGGCGTCGGCGGCCGCTCCGCCGTCCGCACGGCCGTCGCCCTGACTCCCTGGGTGCGGAGGGGGCTGCTCGGTGACGCTCATCGGACGTCCCTTCCGTTGATCTCGACGACGGGCAGGCCGCCGGGGACGGGCCACTGGACCTTGTCGGCGGGGACGACCATGGCCACGCCGGTCTGGACGACGACGTCGCCGAAGACGAAGGAGTCGGCGACCTGGACGCCGGGGCGCTCCGCCTGGAGCTCTTCGAGGGTTCCGTAGAAGAGGGCGCCGGTCGGGCAGACGGTCGCGCACATCGGGGCGAGGCCGTAGGAGGTGCGGTCGTAGCAGAGGTTGCACTTCATCTGCAGCTTCGCCTGGAGGTCGATCTTCGGGATGCCGAAGGGGCAGGCGTTGACGCAGTTGGAGCAGCCGATGCAGCGGGTGGTGTCGGCCTGCTGGACCACCCCGTCGGCGGTCAGCAGGATCGCGTCGGCGGGACAGACCTCGGCGCAGGGCGCGACCGGGTCCTCGCAGTGCATGCAGACGCTCGGGAGGGAGGCGACGGACACGCCGGGTTCGGTGTAGTCCAGGTGGATCATCGATTTGCCGCGGTGCGAATCGCACTCGCGGCAAGCCGATACGCAGGCCTGGCAGCCGATGCAGCGACCCGGGTCGATGAAGATCGTGCGGCCCATCATGGCGGGTCAGCTCCTCTCCGCCGTGCCACGGCCCTGCGGGGCCGTGGGGGGCAGGGGGTCGGTGCGGGAGACCTGGGTTTCCGGATAGGCCTCGCGCCCCGGGGCGGTGGGCGGGGCGGGCACCTCGTCGACCCGCTCGGCGGCCTCGATCCGGGCGGCGCAGACCTTGTACTCGGGGATCTTCGAGCGGGGGTCGAGGGCGTCGATGGTCAGGGCGTTCGCGGACGTCGGGACGGGCCAGTGGTACGGGATGAAGACGGTGTCGGGCCGGATCGCCTCGGTGACCAGGGCCGGGAACACCTCGCTGCCGCGCCGGGTGACCACCCGTACCGGTTCGCCGTTGCGGAAGCCGTGCGAGGGGTGGACCTCCACCCAGGGGCGGGGGGTCTGCTCGACGAGGGCGCCCAGCCTGCGGGTCTGGTTGCCGGAGAGGAAGTGCGCGACGGTGCGGCCGGTGGTGAGGGAGAGGGGGAATTCCTCGGTGTAGGCGTCCATGGGCAGATGCCATTCCACGACCTGCATGTGGATCTTGCCGTCGGGGTGGTAGGTCCGGCCGTCCTCGAACAGCCGGGGGGTGCCCGGGTGCTCGGTGGAGGGGCAGGGCCAGGCGATCCCGCCGGTCTCGTCGAGGCGGTCGTAGGTGATGCCGTAGTAGTCATTGACCGTGCCGGCGGAGGCGACGCGCAGCTCCTCGAACACCTCGCGGGAGCCGGGGAAGTCGAAGTGCTTCCCGGCGCCGAGCCGTCGGGCGAGCTCGCAGATGACCCAGGTGTCGGTGCGTACTCCGGCGGGGGGCTCCTGGGCCTTGTTGTGCTTGACCACGCGGGCCTCGGCGTTGGCCATCACGCCCTCGTCCTCGGCCCAGGTGGTGACGGGGAAGACCACATGCGCGTTGGCCGCGGTCTCGGAGAGGAAGAAGTCGAACTGCGCGTGGAACTCGGCGGTGTCGTAGCCGTCCTTGACCACCGCGTAATTGGGGAGGGAGACGAAGGGGTTGTTGCAGATGCCGATGAGGCCGCGGATCTCCTTGCGCTGCATCTGCCAGACCATCTCCATCATGGAGGTGCCGGCGGTGGGGAGTTCCGACTCCTCGATGCCCCAGATCTGGCAGATCTGCTTGCGGTGCTCCGGATTGGTGATCGAGCGGCCGCCGGGCAGCATGTCGGACTTCTGGCCGTGTTCGCGGCCGCCCTGGCCGTTGCCCTGGCCGGTGATGGTGCCGTAGCCGGCTCCGGGCTTGCCGATGTGGCCGGTGGCCACGCACAGGTTGATGACGGACAGGCAGTTCTCGACGCCCTGGGAATGGTGCTCGATGCCCCGGGCGTGCCAGGCCATGGCCTTGCCCGCGCCGGCGAAGACGCGTGCCACCTGGACGATCTGCGAGGCCGGTACCCCGCAGATCTCCGCGGAGCGGGACGGCGGGTACTCGGCGACGGTCTTCTTGACCTCGTCCCAGCCGGTGGTGTGCGCGGCGATGTAGGCCTCGTCGGTGAGGCCTTCGGCGATGACCACGTTCAACACGGCGTTGAAGAAGGCCGAGTCGGTGCCGGGCTTGAGCGCGACGTGGATGTCGGCGGTGCGGGCGATGGCCGTCTCGCGCGGGTCGACCACGATCAGCGAGGCTCCGCGGTCCCGGGCGCCCCACAGGTACTGGGTCATCACGGGGAAGCACTCCCCCACGTTCGACCCGGCGATGAGCAGGCAGTCGGTGAGGAGGATGTCGGAGAAGGGGTTGCCGGCCCGGTCGATGCCGAAGGCGAGCTTATTGGCCCCGGCGGCGCTGACCATGCACAGGCGGCCGTTGTAGTCGACGTGCTTGGACTTCAGCGCGACCCGGGCGAACTTACCGACCAGGTAGGTCTTCTCGGAGAACAGGCTGGCTCCGCCGAGCAGCCCGAAGGCGTCGTTGCCGTGGGCCTCCTGGATGCGCCGGATCTCGGAGACGGTGAAGTCAAGGGCCTCGTCCCAGGAGCACTCCTTGAACTCCTCGTCCCGGGAGCGCCGCATCAGCGGGGCGGTCAGCCGGTCCGGGTGGTTGACCTGCTGGTAGGCGTTGATGCCCTTGGGGCACAGCCGCATCCGGTTGATGTCGTGGTTGCGGGGCTCCACGCCGAAGACCTTGCCGCCCTTGTCCACGCGCAGGTACATCCCGCACTGCACCCCGCAGAAGCAGCAGTGGGTGGGCACCAGGGTCTCGCCGTTCTGGTCAGCGTGCCACTGGTCGGCGGGGATGCCTCCGGCGTCGCGGAAGTTGCGGGTGCCGGGCGGTGCGATGGAGGGGTCGATGGGCAGCGGGGCCCTCTTCGAGGAGTCCGTCGCGGTCACTTGAGCCTCCGGGAAATTGCGCCGTCTTCGGGAATCGGGCTCGCGCCACGACAGAAGCGAGTAGCTTGATTCGCGGGCGGTGCGTAGCGAGAACCAAGCACGCGCATCACCCTTTGCATTGCTGCTCTCCGGGCTGGTCTCAACCCGGCTGGTGCTGATCGTGGAAGACCTGATGGGCCGCTGGCCCGCCCAGGCGACGTGAGCCAGGAATCCCCTCCTCCGGGAGCGGGAGGTTTCAATTGAAGCCCTTCTTGACATGGGCCAGGTAGACGCTGCCGCGCAGCACTCTCTTGCAGCGCGGGCAGTACTCGACGAAGGCGTCGAAGTCGAGCTTCAGGTCCTTCATCGTGCCGCGCAGGTTCTCCACGTAGGGCGTGGTGTCGATGGGCTCCTCGCAGCGCTTGCAGAGGAAGACCTGCTCGTCCTGGCGGGCCGTGTACTTGAAGAGCTGCATGCCGACGGCCGCCGGGCGCTGGACGATGTGGAAGAACTTCCCGAACGGGATGTAGATGAGGGTGAACACCACCGACACCATGTGCAGGATCGCGAGGAACTCGTATCCGCCGCCGTGCAGGAAGATCGAGGAGAAGGTCAGCAGCAGGCCGGTCACGGAGATGACGATCAGGCAGATCAGCGGCAGCAGGTCGTAGGCGAAGCGCTGGCCGGTCATGGCCCCGCGGTCCTTCATCCGCCGGTACAGGAAGTACGAGGCGCCGGGAATGACGAGGACGGCGGCGATGTCCAGGCCGTGGAACATCAGCCAGCCCAGGACGCTGAGCGCGTCGAAGCCGAGGACCTTGATGCCCCAGACCCGCATGTCGTAGCCGGGGCCCGCGCCGCTGTCCGAGGTGAAGGTGAACCAGCCCCAGGTCAGCGGGAAGGTGATCGCCGCCGCGAGGAGGCAGCCCCAGAACATCAGCTGGTGGGCGATCCAGCGGGGGCGCGAGCGGGCGCCGAGGAACTTCTGGAAGCCGAGGTAGGTGGCGATCATCTTCGGCAGGGCGGTGGGCGCCTTGCGGAAGTTCTCCACCGACCAGAAGCTGCCGATGCCCTTTTTGAAGAGGCGCCGCGCGCCGGGGGCCGAGACCCACACGGTGTACCGGTAGGCCACGCCGAAGGCCAGGAAGACGGTGGCCACGGCGTAGGGCAGCAGGGCCGAGTCGAAGTCCCGGAGCAGCCGGCTGCCGAGCACGATCGCGAGGATGAGCAGGAGCGAGACGACGGTGCCGGCCAGGGTGGCCCGTGCGGTGACGGACCGCCCGGCCGGCGGCGGGGTCTCGGGCGCCGGTGGGGGCGGCGCGGCGTCGATGACATCTGAGGGCTCGGACACAGCACCACGCTAGGTGGTCTGTACCGATTCAGCCCGTTATGCCGAGTTTATGGGTGTGCCATTCGAGTGAGGGCTCGAAGAGGGGGCCGCGGCTCAGACCGCGTTCAGTCCCTGCGCCGCGAAGATCGCCTTCGCCTCGGCGACCTGGCCGGCGGTCGGCGACGGCGTGTCGTGGAGGGTGAACTTCATGTCGAGCGCCTCCCACTTGCTCTCGCCGAGCTTGTGGAAGGGCAGCACGTCGACCCGCGAGACGTTGCCGAGGGTGCCGGCGAAGGCGGCGACGCCCTCGATGTTCTCCCGGGCGTCGGTCAGTCCGGGCACCAGCACGAACCGCAGGTGCACCTCCTTGCCGAGGCCGGCGAGACGGCGGGCGAAGTCCAGGGTCGGCTCCAGCGGGCGGCCGGTCACCTTCTTGTACGTCTCCCGGTCCCAGGACTTGATGTCGAGCAGGACCAGGTCCACATCGCGCAGCAGCGCGTCGGTGGCGCGGGCCCCGAGGAATCCGGAGGTGTCCAGGGCGGTGTGCAGCCCGAGGTCGTTCTTCATCCGGTGCAGCAGCTCGCCCGCGAAGACGGGCTGGAGCAGCGGTTCGCCGCCGGAGATGGTGGCGCCGCCCCCGGAGGCCGAGATGAACTTGGTGTACTTGCGCGCCTCGCCGATGACGTCGTCGGCCGAGGTGCGCTTGCCGTTGCGCATCCGCATGGTGTCGGGGTTGTGGCAGTACAGGCAGGTCAGCGGGCAGCCGGACAGGAAGGTCACGAACCTGGTCCCGGGGCCGTCGACCCCGGTGGACAGGTCCCAGGAGTGCACCGTGCCCTCGCTCGGCCGCTGCGTCGCGGCGGCGGCGGGCGTCTGGCCGGCGCTCACGCTGATCGCGTTGGCGTGGCCGACGGGGAGGCTCGTACCGAAGAGGACGGTCATGGCAGGTGCTCCAGCTTCCAGATTCCGTGGACTGATCTGGTGACGCGCGGTCCCGGGGCCGGGTGAGGGCCGGCCCCGGGCCGCGCGTGCTCGTGGGTCTCTCCGAGAGGTCAGAGAGAGCCGTGGAAGGTGCGGTTCAGCACGTCGAGCTGCTGAGCGCGCGTGAGGCGGACGAAGTTCACCGCGTATCCGCTGACGCGGATGGTGAGCTGCGGGTAGTTCTCCGGGTGCTCCATGGCGTCCATGAGCGTGTCGCGGTTGAGCACGTTCACGTTCATGTGGAAGCCGTCGACCGCCATGTAGCCGTCGAGGACGCCCGCCAGGTTCTTGATCCGCTCCTCGGGGGTGCGGCCCAGGCCGTCGGGGGTGACGGTGTTGGTCAGCGAGATGCCGTCCTCGGCGTCCTCGTACGGGAGCTTCGCGACCGACAGCGCCGAGGTGACGTAGCCGTGGGTGTCGCGGCCGTTCATCGGATTGGCGCCCGGGGAGAACGGCTCGCCGGCGCGGCGTCCGTCCGGCGTGTTGCCGGTCTTCTTGCCGTAGACCACGTTCGAGGTGATGGTCAGCACCGACTGGGTGTGCTCGGCCTCGCGGTACGTCGGGTGCTTGCGGATCTTCTTCATGAACTCCTCGACCAGCCACACGGCGATCGAGTCGACACGGTCGTCGTTGTTGCCGTAGGCCGGGTAGTCGCCCTCGATGGTGTAGTCGGTGGCGAGGCCGGTCTCGTCGCGCACGGCCGTGACCTTGGCGTACTTGATGGCGGCCAGCGAGTCGGCGGCGACCGAGAGGCCGGCGATGCCGCAGGCCATGGTGCGGCGCACGTCGCGGTCGTGGAGCGCCATCTCGATGCGCTCGTAGGCGTACTTGTCGTGCATGTAGTGGATGACGTTCAGGGCGTGGACGTAGGTGTCGGCGAGCCATTCCATCTGCTCGTCGAACTTGGCCATGACCTGGTCGTAGTCCAGCACCTCGGAGGTGAGGGCGCCGGTGGACGGGCCGACCTGGGCGCCGGACTTCTCGTCGCGGCCACCGTTGATCGCGTAGAGCAGGGTCTTGGCGAGGTTCACACGGGCGCCGAAGAACTGCATCTGCTTGCCGACCGGCATCGCCGAGACGCAGCAGGCGATGGCCGTGTCGTCGCCGAAGCGCGGGCGCATCAGCTCGTCGGACTCGTACTGCACCGAGGAGGTGTCGATCGAGACCCGGGCGCAGAACTCCTTGAAGCCCTGCGGAAGCTGCGGGGACCAGAAGACGGTCATGTTCGGCTCGGGGGCCGGGCCGAGGTTGTAGAGGGTGTGGAGGTAGCGGAACGAGGTCTTGGTGACCAGCGGACGGCCGTCCTCGCCCATGCCGGCGATCGACTCGGTGACCCAGGTGGGGTCGCCGGAGAAGAGCTCGTCGTACTCCGGGGTGCGCAGGAAGCGGACGATGCGGAGCTTGATGATGAAGTCGTCGACCAGTTCCTGGGCCTGCTCCTCGGTGAGGAGGCCGGCCTCGATGTCGCGCTGGAGGTAGACGTCGATGAAGGTGGAGGTGCGGCCGAGCGACATGGCCGCGCCGTTCTGCTCCTTCACGGCGGCCAGGTACGCGAAGTACAGCCACTGGATGGCCTCGCGGCCGGTGGTGGCCGGGCCGGAGATGTCGTAGCCGTAGGAGGCGGCCATCGCCTTGAGCTCGGCGAGGGCGCGGATCTGCTCGGAGAGCTCCTCGCGCAGGCGGATCGTCTCCTCCAGCGAGCGGTTGCCCGCGGGGAGGGAGTTGATCTCCTCCTTCTCCTCCTTCTTGACGGCGATGAGGCGGTCGACGCCGTAGAGCGACACGCGGCGGTAGTCGCCGATGATGCGGCCGCGGCCGTACGCGTCCGGCAGGCCGGTCACGATGCCGGCCTTGCGGGCGGCGCGGATGTCGGGGGTGTACGCGTCGAAGACACCGGCGTTGTGGGTCTTGCGGTACTCCGTGAAGACCTTCTCCAGGTCGTCGGAGACCGGGTAGCCGTAGGTCTCCAGGGCGCCGGCGACCATGCGCCAGCCGCCGTAGGGCATGATCGCGCGCTTGAGCGGGGCGTCCGTCTGGAGGCCGACGATCAGGTCCTTGTCGCGGTCGATGTAACCCGGGGCGTGTGCGGTGATCGACGACGGGATGTCGTACGAGACGTCGTAGACGCCCTTCTCGCGCTCTTCCGGGAACTTGTCCGTGATCGCCTTCCACACGGCGGTGGTGCGCTCGGTGGGGCCGGCGAGGAAGGTGTCGTCACCCTCGTACGGCGTGTAGTTCTGCTGGATGAAGTCGCGGACGTCGATGGCATCGCGCCACAGACCGCCCTTGAAGCCGTTCCAGGCCTCGCCGTTCTTCGTGGTTTCCGCAGGGGTGGCAGTCATCGCCCGCACCTTCCGAGTCGCCTCATTGCTTGTATCCATTGCACGCCTTTTGATCGATCATTTGGCGCCGCGTTGGTCCCGAGCTGGGGCCCGAAAGTCCCCTGATCCCCAGCACCAAGGGTCCCCCATCCCGGTTGACCTGGCACTTTGAGCAGGCCAAAGGTCCATCGTGCGCTTGTGAAAACTTTCACAATATCTGCCAAGCCGTGGGAGAACCGGGATTTAGCGGCAGGCCGAGCCGTTGCCGATGGGTGGGAAGGAGAACGTCCCGAGGGAAAAGCAGAAGAAGAAGCCTTGAAGTGCTCTTCCGGCCGAGGCCGGGAGATTCCCTCCTACCTTGCGGTGGCGGGCTTGACGCGTCTCCGCGCCTGACGACTGCACCTTCCGGCAGCCGGGACGAGCGCGAGGCCCATCCGGTAGAGATGCAAGACGTTCCGGGCCGCGTTGTCGTCGGCGTTGCCCGACCACCCGCAGTCAGGGTTCTTGCACACGAACGTGGCCTGGTCCTCCCGGCTGCCCGGCGTGATGAAGCCGCACACGGAGCAACGTCGGGAGGTGTTCGGGGCCGGGACCTTGTGCAGGGCACCGCCGTTGCGGGCGGTCTTGTACGTCAGGAGTTCGACGGTCCGACCCCACGCCTCGCGGCTGATGGAGCGGTTGAGGCCGGACTTCTGAGCGACATTCTTTCCCGGCTGGTCCACGGTGCCCTTGGCAGACCTGACCATGTTCGTGATCGTGAGCGCTTCCACGACCACCGTGCTGTACTTCCCGGCGATGTGAGTGGTGGTCTGATGCTGCCAGTCGAGGTGCCGGCGCTTGGCTCTCGCGCGCAGCCCTGCGATCTGGCCATAGGTGACCCGCAGACGACGGGAAGCCCCCTCCCCGCGATTACGGAATCCCTTGCGATGCGCAGCCCGCTGCTCCAGCCGGAGCAGCTTGGCCTGCTCCTTGGCAGTCAGCCACTCTCCATGCTCGTACGTCGTGCCATCAGAGAGGGCCAGGGGCACTGTGATACCAGCATCGATGCCGACTTCCGGACCGGTGTGCGGCTCGGGCTTGGCTTCCAAGGTCTGGACGCGAAAGGCGATGTGCCAGCCAAGAGCGTCCTTGACCAGTCGCGCCCCCGTGATCCGATTGGCCTTGTCAGCCCGCTTGCCGACGGGGAGGTCCTTGGTCCAGCGGAAGCGGACACGCCCGATCTTGGGAATGTTAACCATGCCCCAGCGGCGGTTCACGCGGACAACGTTCAGGTCTCTTCCCTGCGGGATGCCCATCGACATCACCGCCCGCAACCTGGCCTTGAAGTTCGGGGCCTCCGCCCGGCCCTCCCAGCAGTTCTTCCATGCCTGGAAGTACGTCTTCAATACGGCCTGCGCGGCCTGCGCGGGGAGCGTGCCGAGCCAGGCGATGTCTTTACGGGCCTGACGTATCGCGGAGTCCGCCGCGGCCAGCGACCGGCGCTCCTTGGGGAGCATCGTCCACCAGTCATGCAGAAGATTCCAGATCGTCCGCGCGGCGTGCGCCTGATCGTCCATGAGCCGGACCTCTGCAGGGGTCAGCGCCAGCCGGGCACGATGCCCGAACTGCCGCTTCTCCAAGGCGCCTTCACTCATGAGCTCAAGCGTATCGGCGAATTTCGCCTACTGAAGGTCTAATCCGGATATGCGCACCACCATCATGTCGCCCCCTTGGCCTTCACCACCGCATACCGGCGTCTAGCTCGGCGCCTCGGCGCCGGGGCGGGCGTAGAACCACCAGGCGACGACCACGCAGCTGGCGTAGAAGGCCACGAAGCCCCACATCGCGCTGGTCACGGCGAAGTTGGCGAACATCGCCGGGATGAAGAAGAAACCGTAGGCGGCGATGGCCGCGGTGAAGCCGGTCACCGCGCCCGACTCGATCTCGGCCTGCTTCAACGCCTTCGCGTACTGCGGGGTGCCCTCCGTCAGGCCCTTGAGGTGCTGGCCGCGGAAGATGACCGGGATCTGGCGGAAGGTCGAGCCGTTGCCGATGCCCGAGAAGAAGAACGCCGACAAGAAGCAGAGGAAGAAGCCCTGGAAAGAGCCCTGGTCGGAACCGGCCGGCAGGAAGGTGATCACGCCGATGATCGACGCGCCCATGCCCACGAAGGACAGGATCGTCACCCGGGCGCCGCCGAACTTGTCGGCGATCCAGCCGCCGGCCCAGCGGGCCAGCGCGCCGAGCGCCGGGCCCATCCAGGCGTAGGTGGCCACGGA
The DNA here is from genome assembly GCF_056428985.1 of Streptomyces sp. CA189. Classification (NCBI taxonomy): domain Bacteria; kingdom Bacillati; phylum Actinomycetota; class Actinomycetes; order Kitasatosporales; family Streptomycetaceae; genus Streptomyces; species Streptomyces sp. CA189. The sequence continues at coordinate 106,269 of NZ_JBWJVM010000006.1, forward strand.
GTACGCCGGGAAGGTCGTCTTGATGAGCAGCGGGAGCGCCGCCGCGAAACCGATGAAGGAGCCGAAGGTGCCGACGTAGAGCCAGGTCATCAGCCAGTTGTGCTTGCGCTTGAAGATGATCTTCTGCTGGCTGAAGGGGGTGGAGGCCACCTTCAGGTCGTTCTGGCCGAACCAGGCGATGGCCGCGAGGACGATCAGGACCGGCACCCAGACGAACGCGGCGTTCTGGAGGTAGATCTCCGAGCCGTTCGCCTTCTTCTGGCCCGAGCCGATCGCCAGGACCGAGGTGGTGATCAGGATCGGGGTGAGCAGCTGGACCACGGAGACGCCCAGGTTGCCCAGGCCGCCGTTGATGCCGGTCGCGTTGCCCTTCTCCTGCTTCGGGTAGAAGAAGCCGATGTTCGCCAGGGAGGAGGAGAAGTTGGCGCCGCCGATGCCGCAGAGCGCGGCGATGGCGACCAGCGTGGTGTAGGAGGTGGTGGGGTCCTGCACCGCGAAGCCCAGCCACAGCAGCGGCACGATCAGGATGACCGTGGAGACCGCGGTGAAGCGGCGCTGGCCGATCATCGGGCCGATGAAGGTGTAGAGGATGCGGGCGGTACCGCCCGTGATGCCGGGGACCGCCGTCAGCCAGAACAGCTGGGACTGCGAGAAGCCGAAGCCGACGTCCTTGAGGTTGGTCGCCGTGATGCTCCAGACCTGCCAGACCACGAAGGCCACCAGCAGGGCCGGCACCGCGATCCACAGGTTGCGGGTGGCGACCTTCTTGCCGGTGGTCTGCCAGAAGGACGGGTCCTCCGGCGTCCACTCCGTGATCGTGCGACCGGGGCGGTACTGCGCCGGATCGGGCGCCTGCACTCGGGCGGTCGCCGCGCGCGCTTCCTGCTTGGCGGAACTCATGGCATGTCCTGAACGTTCGGAGGGGTTGAGAAGAAATGAAGCTGAAAGTCCTGACCTTCTTAGGGTCCGCCTACAGGGGGGCCTCACATCAGGGGAGAACGTCGCGTGGGCGACAGGACAAGGTCCCGTCGCCCACAGTGCGTTGGTACGGCGCCCGCAGAGCCTTAGGGCTTGAGCTCCACCAGCGGCAGGGACACCTCGGGGTCGTCCAGGCAGATGCCGGTCCGCAGGTCGAAGACCTGCTTGTGCATCGGCGAGGCCACGACGGGCACCCCGTCGCGCGAGCCCATGATGCCGTTGGCGATGACGTCGGCTCCCGAGAAGGGGTCCCGGTTGCCGACCGCGTAGACCTCGCCCGCGCGGTCCTTGAAGACGGCGGCCTCGGTGCCGTCCGGCAGCACCGCCGTCCGCCCGCGGCCCGGCTCCAGGGACTGCGCGGCGTCTTCGGCGCCACCGGCCGCCCCGAAGTCCACGCTCCCGAAGCGCTCCAGCGCCGCCGGGTCCTCCAGGACCGCGGACCACTCGTCCTCGTACGCCGACACGTGGCGCTCCATCTGCGCCTCCAGCTCCGCGCAGATGCCGAGCGAGTCCTCGATCAGGACGGCCTTGAGGTGGTCCAGCCCCGCGGTGCTGCCACCGAGCCGCTCCAGCCAGGCGGCCGTCCGCTCCAGGCGTTCGCCGGTGCGGATGTAGTACATGAGGAACCGGTCGATCAGCGCGAAGAGTTCGGCGGCGTTCAGGTCCGAGGCCAGCAGGTCGGCGTGGCGCGGGGTCGCGCCGCCGTTGCCGCTGACGTACAGGTTCCAGCCGTTGGCGGTGGCGATGACGCCGATGTCCTTGCCCCGCGCCTCCGCGCACTCGCGCAGGCAGCCGGAGACGCCGCCCTTGAACTTGTGCGGGGTGCGCAGACCCCGGTAGCGCAGCTCCAGGTCGATCGCGAGCTGGATGGAGTCGCCCTGCCCGAAGCGGCAGAAGCGGGCTCCCACGCAGGACTTCACCGCGCGCAGGGACTTCCCGTACGCCTGCCCGGACTCGAACCCGGCGCCGCCCAGGCGCCGCCAGACGTCGGGCAGCTGCTCCTTGCGGACCCCGAAGAGGCCGATGCGCTGGGCTCCGGTGATCTTCGTGTAGAGGCCGTAGTCCCGGGCCACCTCGCCCAGCGCGATGACCTGTTCGGCCGTGATCTCGCCGCCGGCCACGCGCGGGATGACCGAGTAGGTGCCGTCCTTCTGGAGGTTGGCGAGGAAGAGGTCGTTGGAGTCCTGGAGGGCCGCCTGCTCGCCCGCCAGGATGTGTCCGATGCCGAGGTCGGGGGCGAGGGTGCCCAGGACGTTCGCGACGACCGGCTTGCAGACGGCGCAGCCCTCGCCGCCCTCCCCGTAGGACTCCAGCAGCTCGCTGAAGCTGCGGATGCGCTCGGTGCGGATCTTCTCGTAGATCTCCGCCCGGGTCAGGGTGAAGTGCTCGCACAGGCCTCGTGCCTTCTCGATGCCCGCCGCGGCCAGTTCGGCGTCCAGGACCGCTTGCAGCGTGCCGATGCAGCCGCCGCAGCCCGTGCCGGCCTTGGTGCACTTCTTGATGCCGCCGATGTCGGTGAGGGACTCCGCGACGACCGCCTCGCGCACCCGCCCCTTGGTGATGTTGTGGCAGCTGCACACCACCGCGTCGTCGGGCAGCGCGTCCGCGCCGGGCAGCGCCACGCCGTCGCTCGACGGCAGGATGAAGGCCTCCGGCGGGGCCGGCAGCTGCCGGCCCGCGTGCGGCTTCAGCGAGCCGTACGCCTCCGCGTCGCCGACCAGGATTCCGCCGAGCAGCGCGCCGTCGGGGCCCAGCAGCAGCTTCTTGTAGACGCCTTCGCGGGCGTCGGAGAAGACCACCGACACGGCCCCGTCCCGGCCCTCGGGGGCGAAGGGGTCGCCGAAGGAGGCCACGTCGGCGCCCATCAGCTTGAGCTTGGTGGAGGTGTCGGCCCCGGTGAAGGTCAGCTCGCCCGCGCCCGCGAGGGCCTCCGCGACGGTCTCGGCCATCTGGTAGCCGGGCGCGACCAGCCCGTACACCTTGCCGTCGACGGTCTGCGCGCACTCGCCGATCGCGTAGACGTACGGGTCGCTGGTGCGGCAGTGGCCGTCCACGACGACCCCGCCGCGGTCGCCCACGGCCAGGCCGCACTCGCGGGCCAGGCGGTCGCGCGGCCGCACGCCGGCCGAGAAGACCACGACGTCGGAGCCGATCTCCTCGCCGCTGGTCAGCCGGAGCGCCTGCGCCCGCCCGTCGGGGTGGATCTGCACGCCGGCCGCGCCGACGCCCGTGTGCACGGCGACGCCCATGGATTCGATGGTGGCCCGCAGGGCGGCCGCGCCGCCGTCGTCCACCTGCAGCGGCATCAGCCGGGGCGCGAACTCCACGACGTGCGTGGCCAGTCCGAGCGTGCGCAGCGCGCCCGCCGCCTCCAGGCCGAGGAGCCCGCCGCCGATGACGACACCGGTACGGACCTCCGCGTCCGCGGCGTACGCGGTGAGGGCCTCGACGTCGTCGAGCGTGCGGTAGGTGAAGCAGCCCTCCGCGTCGGCGCCGTCGATCGGCGGCACGAAGGGGTAGGAGCCGGTGGCCAGCACGAGCGCGTCGTAGCGGAGCACGTCGCCGGAGCGGGCGGTGACCGTACGGGCGGTGGTGTCGATCAGCTCCGCCGGGTCGCCGAGGCGCAGGTCGATGCCGTACACCTCCAGGAAGCCGGGCGCGACCAGGGACAGCTCCTCGCCGGTGGAGCCGGTGAACGCCGCGGACAGGTGCACGCGGTCGTAGGCCGGGCGCTCCTCCTCGGCGAGGACGGTGACCTGCCAGCCGCCGCGCTCGGGGCGGGTCGGGGCGGCGAGCGCGTCACGCTCGGCGAGCGCCTCCAGCAGGCGGTGCCCCACCATGCCGTGGCCGATGACAACCAGCGTCTGCCCCATGGATCTCACTCCGTGTGTCCCTCTGCCGCGCGGTCCCGGGGCGGCCAGGGCGGCCGGGCCAAGACATCACGCGTGCATGCGTTCCGACCCTTCGACGGTAGGTCCGCCGCACGGCCCCGAACGCCCGAAAAGGACCCCTGGGGACGGGGAAACGACCCTTTCCGCACAGGACCTCCGACCTGCCGCGAGGGCCCTTGGCCAGGCTCCCGGGGGCCCGCGCCGCGCCTAGCGTGGGAGGAGGACCCGGGGCCGGATCAGGGAGGCAGACCACATGCTCGTCATCGCCGTCCACGGCAGCGCGGTTCCCGAGGCCGCCGCCACGATCGACCGGCTCGTCGCCGCCGTCGAGGCCGTCAGCGGGGTGCACGCGCTGGTCGGCCACCTCGACGTGCAGCGCCCCTCGCTCGCCGAGGTGGTACGGGAGCACCCGCGCGCGGTGGTGGTCCCGCTGCTGCTCGGCGACGGCTTCCACCGCCGCGTCGACATACCGGCCGTCCTGGCGGGCACCGACTGCGTCCTCACCGAAGGCCTCAGCGGCGAGCGCGACGTCGCCCGCGCCCTGCACGGCCGGCTGCGCGAGGCCGAGCGGCGCCGCGGCCCGTACACCCGGGCCGACGCCGTGGTGGTGGCCGCCGCCGGCTCCTCCCGCCCCGGCGGCAACGCCGGTACGGAAGCCTGCGCGGCCCAGCTCGCCGCCCTGCTGGAGTACGACGACGGCGGCGCCCCCGTCCCCGCCGTCCCCGCCTACCTCACCTCCGCCGGCCCCACCGTCCCCGAAGCCCTGGCCTCCCTGCAGGCCGCCGGGTACCGCCGGATCGCGGTGGCGGCGCACCTGCTGGCCCCGGGCCGCTTCACACGCGCCCTGAACACCTCGGCCGCCTGGACGGTCTCGGAGCCGCTGGCCGACCACCCGCGCCTGGCCCGGCTGGTCCTGGCCCGGTACGAGTCCGCCCGGGGCACGCGGGCCCTGAGGGCCGCGCGCCTCGCCTGCTGAGTCCCGTAGGACTGCTGTCCTGGGCGGTATGCCTCTGGCTTACGCACCCATGACCGCCCGCAGCCGGGACGAGGGCCACCGCGCCGCGACCCCGCTGGAGCTGTTCTTCGACCTGTGCTTCGTCGTCGCCATCGCGCAGGCGGGCGCGGCCCTCGTGCACGCGCTGGCCGAGGGCCATCCCGGCACCGGCGTGATCAGCTACTTCTTCGTCTTCTTCGGCGTGTGGTGGGCGTGGATGAACTTCACGTGGTTCGCCTCCGCCTACGACTGCGACGACGTCCCGTACCGGATCGCGACGCTCGTCCAGATCTGCGGCGTGCTCGTCTACGCCGCGGGCGTGAGCCGGGCGTTCGACGAGAACGACTGGACGGTGGCCGTCATCGGCTACCTGATCATGCGCGTCGCGCTCACCGCCCAGTGGCTGCGCGCCGCCTCCGGCGAGCGCGGCGAGGCCCGCACGGCGGCCCTGAAGTACGCGGCCGGGCTGGTCCTCTGCCAGGCCGGCTGGGTGGCGCTGCTGTTCGCCCCGGACAGCACCAAGCGCTGGCTGTTCCTGATCGTGGCCGCCGCGGAGCTGCTGGTTCCGGTGGTCGCCGAGCGCGGCCACCAGACACCGTGGCACGCCCGCCACATCGTGGAGCGCTACGGCCTGTTCACCATCATCGTGCTCGGCGAGACGATCGCGGCGAGCACGGTGGCCGTGAAATCGGCGCTCGACGAACACGAGGCCCTCGGCGAACTGCTGCCGATCGCGGCCGGCGGGCTGCTCATCGTCTTCGCCGCCTGGTGGATCTACTTCGCGGTGCCGATGCACGAGCACCTGACCTCCAACCGGGAGGCGATCCCGTGGGGGTACGGACACCTGCTGATCTTCGCCTCGGGCGCGGCCATCGGCGCGGGCATCGAGGTCGCGGTCGAGCACGCGGTCGGCAAGGCACACGTCTCGCAGCTCGCCGCGAACGCGGCCGTCACCGTCCCGACCGCGCTCTTCCTGCTGATGGTCTGGCTGCTGCACTCCCGCCACTTCAAGCGGGGCCTCGCCCAACAGCTGACCCTGCCGGTCTCCGCCCTCGCGGTACTGGCGTGCACTTGGGCGGGCGGGTACGCGGTGCTGTACGCGGGCCTGGTCGCGACGGCGACGGTGGCGGTCGGCCTGACCCTGGCGACGCGTGCCGACCGTTGACGCCGTGCGGCGCCGCTTCCTGGGGCTCCGCCCCGGACCCCGCGCCGAACCGTCACCCCCGTGGCCCCGGGACCGTTTCCAGGCCATGACACTCCCCGCACAACGCCCCGGCCCAGCCCCCGGCAGGGCTGCTGACTCCACAGAGCTGGCCGACCCTGCCTTCTGGCAGGCGCCCCCCGCCCACCGGCTGGCCGCCTTCGCCCGCCTGCGGGCCCTGGACTCCCCCGTGTTCGTCCCCGAAGGCAGCGGGCACTGGGCCCTCGTACGGCACGCGGACGTGCAGGAGGCGAGCCGGCTGCCCAAGGTGTTCGCCAGCGCCCCCGGGGTGACGACGCCCGAGCCGGCCCGGTGGGTGCGGGCGCTGTTCGGGGACTCGATGGTCAATCTGGACGGCGTCGAGCACGCGCAGCTGCGCAAGATCGTGCAGCGGGCCTTCACCCCCCGGCTGCTGGCGGCCGCCGAGGAGGACATCCACGCGGTGGCGGCACGCATCGTGGACGACGTACTGGACCGCCGGCCGGACGAGTTCGTCGAGGCGGTGGCCTCGAAGCTGCCCCTGGAGGTCATCTGCAACATGATGGGCATCCCGGAGCGCTACCGTGCCGAGATCGCCGACCGCGTCAACCACGCCTCCGAGAACATCGGCGTCGAGCGGGGCCTGGCGGCCCGGCTGCGGATGCCCGGACGCGGACTGCGGGCCCTGGCCCGGATGCAGCGGATGGTGGCGGGCATCGGGCGGGAGCGTCGCGAGAACCCGACCGACGACCTGATCTCGGCCCTGGTCTGCGCGAACGTGGACGGCGAGGCCCTCGGCGCCCGCCAACTCGGCGCGTTCTTCTCCTTGTTGATGGTCGCCGGGGTGGAGACCACCCGCAACGCCATCACCCACGGCCTGACCCTGCTGACCGACCATCCGGACCAACGCGACCTGCTGCTGGCGGACTTCGAGGCGCACGCGGACGGCGCGGTGGACGAGATGATCCGCCACTCCACGCCGATCATCCAGTTCCGCCGGACCGTCGTCGCCGAACACACTCTGGGCGGGCATGCGTTCGTCCCCGGCGACAAGGTGGTGCTGTACTACGCCTCCGCCAACCGCGACGAGGCCGTCTTCCCCGACCCGGACGCCTTCGACATCACCCGCTCCCCCAACCCCCACCTGGGATTCGGCGGCGGCGGACCGCACTTCTGCCTGGGCGCGCACCTGGCGCGGGTGGAGATGAAGGCCCTCTTCCGCGAGCTGCTGACCCGCCCGGTCGGCCTGCGCGCGGTCGGCCTGCCGGATCTGGCCGGGTCCAGCTTCGACAACCGGGTCCGCTCGCTGCGCTTCGCCTTCGAACAGCCGTAGACCGGGGCGGGGGGCGGCCCGATGCGCCGGCTCGGAAAAGGCCGACCGGCCACCGGGCAGACTGGGAGCCCGGCGGCCGGAGCGGGGGTCGTCGCGTGTGCGCGTACGGGGGTGCCTACCTCTGCAGGCGCCGCACCGCGAGGACGGCGTGGGCGCTGTGGTTGAGCACCTCGGTGTCACCCGCGAACGCCTGCAGCGTCTCGGCGTCGACCGGCTGTCCGGGAACCGCCTCGGGCCAGGCGCGGGTGGCGAAGAGGAAGTACGCCTGCCCGCTGTCGGCCGCCGCCTTGACCCACTCCGGCGGGGCGATGCACTTCGCGTTCATGCCCGGCAGGGTCAGCGCGATCTGGTTGCCCTCCAGGAGGATCTGCACCGGGAAGGAGGCCGGGTTGCGGACTCCGTCCATCACCACGTCGCCGATGGGCAGGCCGATCTCCTCCAGCAGCCCGCGGGCGGCCGCCTCGCTCGCCTCGGGACCGTCGGGGCCGTCCCCGAGGATGTAGGCGAGGAGATAGGGAATGTCGTGGGCCTCGTCGGGGTCGCCGATCCACGCGAGCACCGAAAGGGTGCCGAGCTTGGAGCGGTCGAGTTCGGCCTGGGTAGAAGTCATGCGCCGCACCTTAGTGGTCGCCGACCCGGCCCTTTGACGCCATTTCACCCGGGCGGGCTAGACCGCCCAGAATCCACCTCCGGAATTCGCCTGCGTGTTCGCGTCCTGGTACTGGAGCCGCACGATGCGCGCGTTTTCCGGAATTTCGAACACCACCCAGCCTTCGGCCCGCTCACCCACCGCGAGCGAATCGAAGACGAGCGGTTTGCCGGTCGTGAGCTCCCCGGTGGGCACCACCGGGTGGCGCTGCCCCGCGCCGTCGAGCGCCCACATGCGCCCGAGGGCCCCGTACGAGGCCCCGCCGACGTTGACGAAAGACATCGAGGCTGCCACCCAGCGCTTGCCCGCCGCCGGGGCGAAGTTCTTCTCGACGCTGACCGCCGGATCGACGTAGGCGCCCAGCACCACCTGGAGGTGACGGCCCACCTCCCGGCCCCTGACCCGTACGGAGTCACCCACATGGGCGTCCTTGGAGGCGGCCCGGGCCGCCCCGTCCCGCTCCACCGCGGGATCGTCCCCGACGCCCGGCGCCCCGTCGTCCACGGGCACGGCGGGCACCGCGGCCGGGGCGAGCGCGGCCCCTTCGGGGGCGTCGGAGCAGGCCGTGGCGCCGAGCAGCAGGAGCGGGAGGAGGACGGCCGTGGCAAGAGCGGGCTGACGCATGCGGGATCCCTTCGGGGATCTTCGGGGAGATATTCCGGTCAGTCTCACGCGCCCGAGCGGGCAATTGCACACACCGACACGATCCCGCGGAACGCATTGACCTCCATATGCCAGCACAATGCGTTCCGGCGGAATTCCGCAACCCCTTGCACACCTCGTCCAACAGGAGGAACGATGGCCACGACCGGCCCCCGCATGGCCTTGGCCGCACTCGCCGCACTGGGCGCCACGGCGGTATTCACCGCCCCGGCGAATGCCGCGCCCCACGGAAGCGGCCTTTACGTTCGTGACATTTACGTATCTTCGGAAGCCCACATCGCCCCCGACGGCACGATCCACCTTTCCGGTGAGTACCGCTGCACCGCCCCGTCACCCTCGGGAGCGGTTCAGATCAAGGCGACCATCGAGCAGGAGGACGTCCGCCTCAGCATCGGCGGCGGCGACGCCCAGTGCGACGGCGCGGTGCACGACTGGTCGGCGCACGGCACGCTCCGGCTCACCCCGACCGTGCACGCCGGCGAGGCACTGGCCAAGGCCGAGCTGCAGGAGATCCGATTCGGCGGCGGCCTGCTGCCCCGGTCGATCGACACCGTCGCGCAGGACGCCCGCCCGGTCCGGGTGATCGACCACCGCTAGCCGCCGCCCGCGGTGCGCGCCTACGCCCCTCCGGTAGCCGCCGCTACCGGGACCCGGGCGTCGGCGACCCCGGCGGTGACCCCGGCAGCGGCCCCCGCGTCGGTCGAAGCCGGACAGGGCCCGTCACCGGGTCCGGACCGTCACGGGGCCCCGTCACCGGGACCGGACCCGCAACGGGACCGGCCCCTCAACGGCACGCGGGCGCCTCTCCCGTCATCGACATGAAGGCCACCGTCTGACACCCCGGGTCCGTGTCCGGGCGCCCGGTCGACCAGTCCACCGCCGTCGCCGCCCCGGCCGCGCACAGCAGCAGCGCCAGGAGGCTCGTCACCGCGCGCTTGCTCAGCCGGCGCACGGGAGGTTCCACAGAAACCGTTCCATGGCGGCATCATCACCCCGCCCCCACCGCCCCACAACTCGACGTGAGCGACCGGTCACGATCCGCGCCCTCGCGAGGTACCCCGCCCCCTCACGGCGCGCTCCGCGCCGCGCTGCCCGCCGCGGAGAACTCGCACCACACGGCCTTGCCGTCGCCCCGGGACTCCACCCCCCAGTGCGTGGCCAGCGCGTCCACCAGCAGCAGCCCGCGCCCCGTGGTCGCCGACTCCCCCGGGGTCCGCCGCCGCGGCCACACGCTGGAGCGGTCCTTGACCCACAGCCGGATCCGCCGGACCGGCTCCGGTAGCACCTCCATCGTCAGCACCGCTCCGCCGTCGGTGTGCAGCAGGGCGTTGACCAGCAGCTCGCCCGCCGCCAGCTCCACGTCGTCGGCGAGTTCCGGCATGCCCCAGTCGCGCAGCGCCTGCCGCAGGGCGTAGCGGGCCTCGGAGAGGCCCTCCGGGTCCGCCTGGTGGACGTACTGGTGGATGCGCGGCGCCCGGTGGGTGCCCGGGTCCGGGGCCCGGCGCAGCACCAGCAGCGCCACGTCGTCGCCGGAGCCCCAGCGCTCCCACAGCCGGTCCGAGAGGTGGTCGGCGAGCGCCCCGGCCTCCTGCGGGCCGCTGCGGACCGCGTGGGCGAGGGCCTCCATGCCCTGGGTGATGGCGGTGCCGGGCTCCTCCACGAGCCCGTCGGTGCACAGCACGAGGGTCTCGCCGGGGACCAGGTCGAGCCGGGTCTCGGGGAACTCCTCCTGCTCGAAGACCGTGGCCAGCCCGAGCGGCAGGCCGCCGCGCACGTTGGGCCAGCCCGTTCGCCCGTCCGTGTGGCGGATCAGCGGTCCGAGGTGGCCGGCGCGGACCGCCCGTACGCCGCCGGTCTCCAGGTCCACCTGCGCGTACATGCACGTCGCGAACCGTTCGGTGTCCAGCTCGGCCAGGAAGCGGGAGGCGCGCGCCAGCACGGTGGAGGGCGGATGCCCCTCGCCCGCGTAGGCCCGCAGCGCGATGCGGAGCTGGCCCATGATGGCGGCGGCGTGCGTGTCGTGGCCCTGTACGTCGCCCACGACGATGCCGACGCGGTCGCGGGGCAGCGCGATCACGTCGTACCAGTCACCGCCGACCTCGCGTCCGCTCCAGGCCGAGTGGTAGCGCACGGCGATCTCCCCTCCGGTGATCTCGGGGATCCGGCGCGGCAGCATGGCGGCCTGCAGCATGGTGGCGAACTCGCGCTCCTGGTCGAAGAGGAGCGCCCGCTGGAGCGACTGGGCGACGATGCCCGCCAGGCCCAGGCAGAGGTTGCGCTCCTCGGGGCTGAAGCCGGTGCGGCGGCGGTAGAAGAGCACCAGGCCGCCGATGGCCTCGGCCTGCGCGATGAGCGGGAGGTAGGCGGCGGCGTCGTACTGGATGCGGTTCAGGTAGTCGGAGAGCAGCGGGAACTCCTGCGCCAGCTCCGTCAGCGAGGTGACGAACCGCGCCTTCCTGCTGAGCACCGCCTGCGACAGCGGCAGCGAGCCGTCCAGCCGGGTGAACTTGCGCTCGCTGAGGATCTCCAGGGACTCCCCGCTCAGTGCGATGATCTTGATGTGGCCGCCCTCGACCAGCCCCAGCGCCATCCCGTCGACACCGAGCCGTTCCAGGGCCCCCGCGCCCGTCAGCGTGGCCGTCACGTCGTCGACCGTCACCGCCCGCGACAGGGCCTCCGTGGTCCGCTGCACGATGGTCGCCTGCTGGGCGCGGGCCGACTCCAGCTTGCGCAGCACCGTGAGGTGGGCGAGCTCGGCCGTCGCGTCCCGGACGATGCCGACGATCCGCACCGGGCGCCCCTCCGCGTCCCGCAGGACCCGGCCCTGGGTGTGCGTCCACTGGTCGCGGCCGTCGCGCCGCTGCACCGTGAAGTACTGGCCGTACGTCTCCTCCCCGCCGTCCAGGACGCCCTGGACGGTGTCCCGGAGCCGGGCGGAGTCGTCGATCGGGATCCGCAGCCCCAGGCTGTCGGGGGTGCCGTCGAAGTCCTCCGGCCCCAGGTCGAAGACGGCCATCCCGGCCTCGTCCATGGCCAGGGTCCCGGCGCCGAGGTCCCACTCGAAGCTGCCCATGCCGTTGAGCGCGAGCCGCTCACCGGGGCCGATGAGGGGGCTCCGGGGGCTTCCGGCGCCCCCCGCGCTCCCGGGGGCCTCCGGTCTCTTGTCGCGTCGCTCCGCCGCTGCCACGAGACTCACACCACCTAACGGCCGGGCCAGCACGGCTGGGAAATGAGCCGCTCCCACTCCTCGTCAGGATGCCCCGGAAGGGTCCGTCCGGCCTCCTGCCAGCGTTTGACGAGCGCGAGATAGATCATCGAGGGGTCGTACGGGGCCTGCGCGTGCTGGGCCTGCGCGTGCCGGCCGTGCGGGTAGGGGTCCTGCGGGTACGGGTCCTGCGGATACGAGTCCTGCCCGTACGCGGACGGGGACTGCGCGTACGGGGACTGCGCGTACGGCTGCGGGGGCGCCGCCCTCGTCGTGCCGGGCTGTTCCGAGCGGCTGGCCGGGATCCTCACCCAGCCCCGGCCGCCCTGTGCGCGCTCATCGCTCATCGCGGACCCCTCTCACGTCGTGTGACTGGCGCTCACGCTCTGTGCCCGGTCGGAGCCCGGTCGGTCCGGGGCGCACCGGTGGAACCCGTCAGAGGGCTCCGGGCCCCCAGACGCTTGCGGACTCCTGACACCAGTCTCCCCGCCGTGAAGCCGGCGCCGTGCACGAATCGCATGGAAGGGCCGAATGAGGGAGCGGTCAGCAGCCCCGCGAAGAACAGTCCCGGCCACGAGGACTCGAAGCCGGGGCTCAGCTCCGGCGTCCCGCTCTCGCCCACGGTCGCCAGCGCGGCCCGCAGCCCCGCGTCGAGCAGCTCCAGCCGGGCCAGGTCCGGGGAGAAGCCGGTCGCCGCGATCACGTGCGCGGTGTCCAGCACGACGGATTCCCCGGCGGCGGTGGACAGCCCGAGCCGGGTCCGCCCGCCCGCCGGGACCGCACGCTGCAACCGGTGCCCGAGCAGGACCGGGACCCGCCGCTCGAAGCGCTCCCGCAGCCACCACGCCCCGGCCGGGCCCAGTGCGGTCGCCGCGATCCGCTCCCGGGTGGGCGCGGGCAGCCGGCGCACCGCCCAGGGCAGCTCCGACCAGGCCCAGCTCCGCCAGCCGGTGCCGAGGCCGCTGTGCGGATCGCGCAGGGCGCGCAGCGGGGGCCGGTGCAGCGGCTGCGGGACGGTGTTCCAGTTCAGCCGGGAGCGCCGGGCCACGAGGCACGGCCGGGCCCCGTTCTCCGCGAGCAGGGCCGCGGTCTCCAGGGCCGCCTGCCCGGCGCCGAGCACGGCGACCTCGCGGCCGGCGAAGCGGGTCAGGTCGCGGTGGCCGCTGCTGTGCGAGTAGTGCGCCGCGGGCAGCTCCCGCAGCGCCTCGGGGTACCGGACGAACGGCATCACGCCCACGGCCAGCGCGACGGTCCGGGCGAGCAGCGGCGGCCCCTCGGCGGTGCAGATCCGGAAACCCCCGCCCTGCGGGGTGACTTCGGTGACGGTCGCCTCCTCCACCGGGGGTGTGGCGTGCCGGGCGAACCAGAGCCCGTACGCGCTGAACGTCCCGATGGGCAGCGGAGTTCCGTGTTCGGCGGCGATCCCGCGGCTCGCGCAGTACTCGGCCAGCGTGTAACGCCCGTCGGGCGCCGACAGGTTGGAGGACCAGGGCTCCGACTTGAGGTACATGCCCTCGGGCATGTGGTCCCGCCAGGAGGCCATGGGCCGCCCGAGGATCCGCACCCCGAGCCCCGCACCGGCCGCGTGGGCGGCGATCGACAGCCCGTAGGGCCCCGCTCCGACCACCACGAGGTCGTCCATCCGTGTCACCGCAGTCCCTCCAGCCTCATGGATCGTCCACTGCCGCCCGCGTCCCGCGACGCCCGCGCCCTTACGCCGCTACGCCCTTGCTCCCCTACACCCCTACGCCCCGACGCCCCGAGCGCCCCGCTCCCGGCGCCGCCCCGGGCCCGGGCCACCCGACTTCACCGCGTCACCAGCTCGTCCGGCTCCGCCGGTGCCTCCGGCGGGGCGGACCGGGGGCCGGGCCCGCCGGAGCCGCCGGCCGCGGCGGACGGGGGCAGCTCGCGGCCCCGCTGGCGCGGGGCACGGACCACCGCCCGGGCCGTCCAGCGGCCCTGCGCGGGGACCCCGCGCAGCACCCGCATGCCCTTGACCGCACCCCGCCCCAGGAAGGCGGCGAGCATCGCCAGGAACGGCATCGGGTCGTCGGCCGCGAACCACGCCGCCTCCACCTGCCCCCGCTCCCGGCCCCGCTCCCGGCCCCGGCGCGCGGGGGCGCCCGCGACGCCCGCCCCGGCGGGCGGAGCCGGGGGGCGGCGCGGGAGCGAGCGGCCGCGCACCGCCGCGAGCAGGGCGTAGTTCTCCGCCACGAAGACCCGGCCCGGTCCGCCGGACGGCTCCGGGACCCGCTGGCCCGTCAGGTCCAGGTACATCGCCTGGACCACGTCCAGGCCGCCCGCGTCCGTGAAGAGCCGGAACTGCGCCCCGGGACGGGGGTTGAAGTCCACCAGGCGGAAGACGCCCCGCTCGTCCCGGCGGAAGTCCAGGTCCAGGATCCCCTGGTAGCCGAGCCGCTCGGCGAGCCGCAGCCCCGCCTCCTCCACCGCCGGATCCGGCAGCCACCGCCCGAGCGCCGTCAGCCCCGTCCGCACCGGCCAGGACAGCTCCTTGCGCCCCGACCCGGTGATCAGCGGACGCCCGCCCCGGGCGAACGCGCCGTGGAAGAACCAGTCGGTGTCCGGCCCGGCCGGCAGGAACCGCTGGAGCAGCAGCCGGCTCCCCGCCTCCGCCGAGCGCTCGTACAGCCGCCACGCCTCGGCGGCCGCGTGCAGCAGGGTGGTGCTGCGCAGGTCCGTGCCCGGGGGCAGCAGCCACGGCCGGCTCCATTTGGCGATCACCGGGAGCCCCAGCCGCCACGCGGCCTCCGCCGCCTCGGCCCCGCTCGCCGGGATCACGGTCTCCGGGTGCGGTACGTCCCACCGGGCGCAGAGCCGCGACAGCTCGGCCTTGTCCGCCACCCGCGCCGGCAGGTCGTCGGGCTGATGGGGGATCCGGAAACGGTCCGTCAGCATCGGCGCGACCCGGGACACCGCGATCGCGCTGAGGTCGTCCATCGCGATGAGCACCGCCGGGCGGCCGATCAGTTCGGAGACCCCGGTCAGGCACTCCAGCAGCGCCTCGGGCGCCTCGGCGTCCAGTCCGCCGGAGGGGCCGGGATGTACGGCACGCAGGTAGCGCGAACGCCCCATGGGACCTCCCCCGGCCTCGACGACGGCATGGACCTCCACACCCGCGCGCCCAAGGGATCTGACGGCGCCGAGGGTTCCGTGGTGGAACGGATTCCGATCGAGTCTGAGCAGAACTGCGGGCACTTGGCTGGGATGCGCGTGCATGGGAACGGTGTCTTTCACCTAGTCGGACCAAGCGGGGACGGTGCGCACGTGCGAATGGCCTAGGCGAAGGTCACCGGACAGGCCATTCGTCAGATGTGATGTCTAACGTCTTTGGTAAGCACACCGATTCAGGAAAGCTCGGGAGACGCCATGCCCAGACCACGCCGCCGACTGGCGAGCACCTGCATCGGAACGGTGACGGCCGGACTGCTCGCCACCGGGGCCGCCCTCGCGGCCCCCGAGGAGCAGAGCACCGAGTCCGACATCGCCATGGGTGCCTACCTCGACTACGGGCCGCCCGGAGTGGCCCGCATCCCGTTCCTGTCGAACTGGCTGGGCGGCAAGGAGATCCGGGTCGGGCACACCTATCTGCCCGGCGACCAGTGGGCCGGCATCGAGGGCAACGTCAGCTTCCTCGACGACTGGGCGCAGTGGCGGCGCCAGCGGGACGACCGGCTGTTCGTCCTCAACGTGCCCATGCAGGAGCGCAACGAGGCCCGGGTCCCCGACTACCAGGTGGTCCAGCTGATCCGGGCGGGCGCGGACGGCCAGTACGACCGGCACTTCAAGAAGCTCGCCGAACGGCTGGTGGCGCTGGGCGTCCCGGACACGGTGATCGTGCTCGGCTGGGAGATGAACGGCACCACGTACACCCACCGCTGCGGTCCCGACCCGGAGAACTGGAAGGCGTACTGGAAGCGCGTCGTCAACACGATGCGCTCCGTGCCCGGCCAGAAGTTCAAGTTCGATTTCAACCCGAACCGCGGCACGGACGCGATCGGCTGGACCAAGTGCTACCCGGGTGACGACGTGGTCGACATCGTCGGGATGGATTCGTACGACCAGGGTCCCGGCCGGAACTTCGACGAGCAGATCAGCCAGCCGTACGGGCTCCAGCACCAAGTCGACTTCGCGCGGGCACACGGCAAAGAGATCTCGTACCCGGAGTGGGGGCTGTTCCGCAACGGGGACAACCCGGAGTACATGCGGCGCATGCTGCAGTGGATCCAGAAGCAGAAACCGCTCTACCACACCATCACCGACTACTGCCCGCACGGCGTCTGGCAGTGCAAGCAGAACCCGGCCTCGGCGAAGGTCTTCCGCGAGGCGCTGACCCCGCAGCGGACCGGCCCGGTGATCCCGACCCCGGTGATCCCGACCCCGGTGATCCCGACCCCGGTCGTCCCGACCCCGGTCGTCCCGACCCCCGTGGTGCCCACGCCGGTCATCCCGACCCCGCAGGTCCCCACGCCGGAGATCCCGACGCCGATCGTCACCCCGCCGATCGTGCTCCCCAGCCCGGAGGTCCCGAGCCCGAGCCCGGTCGAGCCCAGCCCGGCCGTCCCCAGCCCCGTCGAGCCCAGCCCCGTCGAGCCCAGCCCGCTGGTCCCGAGCCCGGTCGTTCCGACGCCCTCGCCCGTGGTCCCGAGCCCTGAGGTACCGGTCGAGCCCAGCCCGGCCGTCCCCAGCCCGCTGGTCCCGAGCCCGGTCGTCCCGAGCCCCGTCGAGCCCAGTCCGCTGGTCCCGTCCCCCGAGGTCAGCCCGGTCGTCCCGGAGGACCCGAGCCCGAGCGCCAGCCCGAGCCCGGTCGTGCCCAAGCCGAGCCCCGAGGTCCCCTCCCCGTCGCCCTCGCCGCTCGTACCGAAGCCGGAGCCGGAGCCGTCCCAGCCGCCCAAGCCGACGACCCCGCCCGTACCGCCCGTCAACAGCACGGAGTGGTGCGTGCCGATCAACTTCGGCGAATGGCTCTCCAAGCTGGTCGGCAAGCAGTCGGTCTGCGTCAAGGTCGACTGGGGCAAGGAGAGCGGCTTCTGGCCCTTCTAGGCGGGGCGTTCGGGTCATCGGACCCGCAGTTCGTTGAGCCGCGCCCGCCAGTCCCTGGCGGCCGGCAGCGCCTCCCGCAGGACGTCTACCGCCCGCTCGCGCCCCGTCACCTGCGACTCGTGCAGTCGCAGCAGGGGTGCGAGCGCGGCCGTCGCCAGCAGGAAGCGCTGGTTGACCACCGTCTGGGGCCGCCAGTGGTTCTTGTACGGTTCGTTGCCGCGCAGGAAGCTCACCACCGGGCGGCCCTCGGCGAGCGCGCGGGTGGTCTCGTAGCGCAGCAGCAGCGTGGCCACGTCCACCTTCCGGTCGCGCAGATCGGGATCGGCGCCGTAGAGGTAGCCGCCGCTGAGCGCGCCCGAGAGCAGGGTGAGGTTGGCGGCCACCACCTTCCCGTCGAGCCGGAACTCGGCCAGCCGCCCCTCCCCCGCACGCACCATCCGCCGCGTGGCCCGGGTCAGGTGTTCGGCGAAGCGGGGCTTGAGGTGCTCGGGGGTCACCCCGCGGCCGCGCCACTGCTTCTCGTGCAGCCGGAGCAGGGTCCGTACCGCTCGCGGCACTTCCTGCTCGGTGACCTCGTGCTCCTCGATCCCCGCCGCGTCGGTCTTGCGGAGCTTGGCCCGCACCCGCTGGGCGCCGGAGGACGGCATCCGCCTGACCAGCTCGTCGAAGGGCATGGCCGGCAGCTCCATGCAGGTGGAGTCGGCGAGCTTGCTGCCGATCCCGGGCCAGGCCGCGTACACGGCCTCGGCGGCGGCCCCGGGCCGTACCTCGCGCAGGTCGACGACCGCGCCCCGCGCCGCCCGGTGAAGACCGTTGGCCAGGGCCGGGACGACCTGGTCGGCGTACTCCGCGGCCACGAGCACGTCGAAGTAGTCGGTGATGCCCCCGCCGAGCGGGACGAGCAGCGGCAGCGGCCGGTGTACGAGCATCAGCGCGGCCGCGCCGACCAGCTCCTCTCCTCGCCGCACCAGGACGACACGGAGCCGGCCTTCCTTGCCGTAGGACAGCCACCAGGAGTGCAGCCAGGCGTGGCTCTGGAACGGAGTGGCGGTGGGACAGCCGCGGGCGAGCCGGTTCCACGGCTCCTCCAGCGCGGCGAACTGCCGGGGATCGCGGCACAGCGTCACCGACAGGGCCCCGGCCGAGCCCGGGGTCATCGCACCGACTCCTTCTCCTTGGCCGCGGCCGGCTCGCCCTGCGCGGGCAGCGAGGCGTACTCCTCGACGGCCTCCGCGACGGGACCCTCCACCGCCCGCGCGGCGGCGCCCTCGTCCCGCCGCCGGCCGGCCGGCCGGGCCAGCATCCACAGCCCGCCCAGCAGCCCGCCGGCGCACAGGCCGACCGCCCCGCTGAGGGTGGGGGACGCGGAGGCGGGGGCGCTGGGCGCGACGGCCTGGTTGAAGAGGAGCAGCTGCACGCCGGTGTTCTTGGCGGCCTGGTTGCTGCTCAGCGACAGGGCGTCGGCCACGGCGTTGGCGATGTCCGCGGCCTCGCTCGCGCTCTTCGCGGTGCCGGTGATGGCGATCATCGGGGACTCGGGGGAGGTCTCGGCGCGGACCTGGGTGCGCAGCTTCTGCACGCCGACGCCCGCGCGGGGCTGGGCGTACGCGAGGGTCGAACTGCTGGTGGCGATGCGGGCGTAGGCCTGGGCGAAGCCGAGGGCGGTGGCCGGCTCGGTGGTGTCGTCGGGGACCGCGACGACGTAGCTCGTGGCGGCGTACTCCGGCGCCTTGAGCACCCCGTACGCCCCTCCGGCGGCGAGCCCCAGCAGCGCGGCGGCGGGCAGCGGCCACCACGCGGGCGGCGGCAGCAGCCGTACCCGGCGCCGGTGGGTGGACTTCTTCTGGTCGGCGGTGTCCGCCATGTGCGTACCTCTTTCCTGGTGGACGGGTGCTTGCTTCGGGGCCCGGTGCGGACCCCTGCGGGCTCGGATCAGCCGATGTCGCCACCGGCGGCGGGCACATCCCGGCCCGCGACGGGCAAACTCAGCCCCTCCGGCGTTTGAGGAGCGGGGGTCCGAGGGCTGGCCCCCGGCAACGGCGCCGCACGGCCCGAACCAGCCGAGCCCAAATCCAGCCCCTCCGGCGTTTGAGGAGCGGGGGTCCGGGGACCGGTCCCCGGCAACGGCGCCGCACTCGAACCCCGGGGCCCGGCCGCCGGAGCGGCCATCGCGAGGTCGTACACGTTGAGCAGCTGCGCCGCCGAACGGCCGATGTCGTAGCGCCGCACCACCCCGGGCGGCGGCAGCCGCCGGGCACCGGCCTCCATGTGCCCCCGCAGCGCCGCGACGAGCTCCTCCCCGCCGGTGCCGATCCGCCGCGCCCCCGGCGCCTGCGCCGCGGGCAGGTCGTCGATCGCCGGGCAGGTGACGTGCAGCACCGGCAGCCCCGCCGCCAGCGCCTCGATCACCGCGAGCCCGAACGCCTCCTCCCGCGAAGGGGACACGAACACGTCCATCGCGGCGAGCAGCGCCGGGATCCCCGGGGTCCGCCCGTCGGCGGAATCGCCCAGCGGATCCCGCTCCCCCAGGAGGTGGATCCGGCTCTGCGCCCCCAGCTCCGCGGCGAGCCGCCGCAGCGCGGCCCGCTCCGGCCCGTCCCCGGCGAGCAGCAGGTGCGCGCCGGGCAGCGCCGCCACCGCCCGGACCAGGACGTCGAAGCGCTTGCCCGGCACCAGCCGGCCGACGCCGCCGACCACGAAGGCCCGCTCGGGCAGGCCGGTCCGGGTCCGGGTGGCCCGCCGTACGCCCTCGTCGAAGCGGAACCGCACGGCTTCGATCCCGTTGGGCACCACGTGCACCCGCCCCGCCGGCACCCCCCAGGCCTCCAGGCGGGCCGCCACCGTGTCCGATACGGCCACGGTCGCGACTCCCAGCCGCTCGCTCGCCAGGTACAGGGCGCGGACCCCGCCGGACAGCGGCCGGCCCTCGATCTCGCCCTCCCCCAGGGAGTGTTCGGTCGCCACGCTCACCCGCACGCCCGCGAGCCGGGCCGCGAGGCGCCCGTAGACGCAGGCCCGGTACAGGTGCGTGTGGACCAGGTCGTAGCGGCCCCGCCGGATGAACGTGACCAGCTTCGGCACCGCCCCCAGGTCGCGGTTGCCGCGCATCCCGAGGTGCACGACCCGGACCCCGTCCGCGCGCAGCCCCTCCGCGACCGGCCCGGGGTTGGTCAGCGTCAGGACGTCGCAGCGCATCGGCATGTGCCGCAGCAGCAGCCGCAGTTGCTGCTCGGCGCCGCCGACGCCGAGTCCCGTGATGACGTGCAGCACCTTCCCGGGGCTCACAGGTGCACCGCCCGCCGCAGCTCCCGCACCTGGTGGCGCAGCTGCTTGATCCGCAGGCGCGGGCCGCCGTCGGCCTGGCTGATGTGGGTACGGGGCATCGCGTGGGGGCCGGCGAGGCGGCCGGGGTCGATGGCGCAGGCGTACCCGTACCCGGCGGCCCGGGTCGCGGCGACGACCCGCGCGTCGAGGTGCCCGTACGGGTAGCAGAATCCGGCAGGCAGCGTCCCCGTCAGCTCCCGGATCAGCTCGCGGCTGCCGCGCAGCTCCTGCTGCAGTACATCGTCGGGGGCCGCGGTGAGGTCCTGGTGGAGCAGCCCGTGCGAGCCGATCTCCTGCCCGGCGGCGGCGACTTCGCGGATGCCCTCGGCCGTGAGGAGGGGCTTGCGGGGGCCCAGCGGATCCCAGACGTTGTCCACGCCGAGCCGCCCGGGCAGCACGAAGAGGGTGGCGGTGCAGCCGTGGCGGAGCAGCAGCGGCAGCGCGCGGGTCAGGAAGTCGGCGTAGCCGTCGTCGAAGGTCAGCCCGACCAGCCCGGCGCCCCGCCCGGCGGCGCGGGCCCGCAGCAACTCGCCGACGGACACCCCGCGCAGTCCCCGGGAGCGCAGCCACAGCAGCTGGGCCTCCAGCGCGTGCGGGGTGACGGTGATGCCGTACGGGTCCTCGGCGGGATCGGTGAACTCGGCGACGGAGTGGTACATCAGGACCCACGGCGTGCCGGTGCGGCGGGCGGCGGAGCCCGCGGCGGGGCGCGCCGTTTCGGTGTCAGCGGACATTGCGGAACCTCTGGGTGAGCTGGGAGGTGAGGTGAGCGGTGAGCTGGGCGAGCTGGCCCGGCAGGGCGGTGACCTCCAGGGCCCGTATGGCCATGCCGGTGGCGCCGAACATGGCCGGGACCAGCAGGCAGCCGAGGGCGGCGCTGACCAGCGGGTCGGGGATCATCGGCCCGGCGATCCAGCCGGTGGCGCAGGCGGCGACGGCCGCGACGGAGAGCCGGCCGATGCTGACGGCGACCCGGCGGACCCGGAGGGCGATGATCCGCGAGCCGAGTCCGGTGAGCAGCAGCACTGCGGTGGTGGAGATGCCTGCGGCGTTGGCGGCGGCGATCCCGTAGGTGCCCCACCAGCCGACGGCGAAGGCTCCGGCGACGATGTTGACGAGGAGCCCGGCGCCCATGGCGAGGGCCGGGAACCAGATGGGCCGGGCGGTGGAGAAGAAGGGCCGCGACAGCGCCCCGACGAGGCAGTGGCCGAGCAGGCCGAGGCCGTAGACCCGCATGACGGAGGCGGTGGCCTCCGTGTCGGCGTGGGTGAACGCCCCGCGTTCGAAGAGGACTTGGATGATCTGGGGGGCGTACCCGATGACGAGTGCGGTGCCCATGAGGACGGCGAGCGAGGCGAGCGCGAGGTCCCGCTCGACCCGCCGGCGGGCCTTGTCCCGTTCCCCGCCGGCCATGGCCTGGGCGACGACGGGGAAGGTGACGGTGCAGATCATGAGGGAGAGCACCATCGGCATCTGCGCGACTTTTTGGGCGTAGTTGAGGTGCGAGATGGCTCCGGAGGGCAGCCCGGCGGCGAGGAACCGCTCGACCAGCACCTGGGACTGCCGGAACACGGCGAAGAAGATGACCGGGGCGATGACTCCGAAGGCGATCAGCGTCGGCCGGTCCCGGTCGCGCTGGCTGCGCGGGGCGCCCTTGGCCCGGGGCGGCCCGAAGCCCACGTTGCGGATGAAGGCGGGCAGTTGGACCAGGACCATCAGGACCCCGCCCACGGCGACGCCGACGGCGGCGGCGCGCACCCCCCACAGGGAGTGCAGGGCGACCATGGACCCGATGATGCCGACGTTGTACGACACGTAGATCGCGGCGGGCGGCACGAAGGAGCGGTGCGCTCTGAGCGCGGCGCTGAAGTAGCCGGCGATCCCGAAGGACAGCACGGTCAGGGCGGTCAGCCGGGTGCATTCGACGGCGAGCCCGGGGTCGGGCAGCCCCGGCGCGAGCACGCCCACGACGAGCGGCGCGGCGACGATGAGCACGGACGCCACGGCAGCCAGGAGCACCAGCAGCCGGGGCAGCGTGGCCCCCACGAGCAGCCGTACGGGATCCTGCGCGCGGGCCTCCTGCCGGGTGAGCCCGGCCCTGCTGGCGGCCCGGCGGGCCAGGGCGTGGCTGAACGCGGGCACCATCAGCAGGGCCATGGCGTCCTCGATGAGCAGCGTCGAGGCCATCTCGGGGACGGTCCAGGCGATGAGGAAGGCGTCGCTGTCGTGCCCGGCTCCGAAGAGGTGCGCGATGGTCTGGTCGCGGACCAGCCCGAACACCGCCCCGGCGGCGGTCAGCCCGGCGGTCACGGCGGCCGCCTTGGCCAGTGCGCCCCCGCTCCCCGAACGGGCCCCGTCGGGACCCGGAGCGGCAGCGCCCCGGTCGGGTCCCGGGCCGCCGCCAGGGCGTCGTATCCGTCACCGGCCGGCCGCACCCTCAGGGGCCACGGCCCCGGCAGCCGGAGTCGGCCCGCGCCCGGCGGCCGCCGGAACGGACCGGCCCCGCCGACCCGCACGACCGCCGGCGGCACCCGCACGACGGCCGGGTGCGAGCTCGCCCGTCCTGCCCGCGGAGGGGAGCGCCCACCAGGCCGCCAGGCCGATGATCACTCCGGTCAGGACGGTCGACGGGCCCCCGATGTCCGCGTAGAGGAAGTCGGTGAGCTGCCACACGAGCAGGCCGATCGCGACCAGTCCGCAGTCCCGCACCGCGGAGGCACCCGACAGGCACCTCCGCAGGCCCGCCACCAGCAGGGCCAGCCAGCCGCCCGCGAGGGCGATCAGCCCGATCAGCCCCTGCTCGCTCAGCACCAGCAGGTACATGTTGTGCGGGGACAGCAGCGGCTGGCGGATGTACCCCTGGCCCGCGCCCGCGGTGTCGCTGCCGGAGGACAGCGCCAGCCCGGAGTGCGAGTCCCGGTTGGCCGGGAACCCCTTCAGCCCCACTCCCACCGCCGGCCGCTCGCGCCACATCGACCCGGCCGCGGCCCACATCGTGTAGCGGTCGGTCACCGACTGGTCGGGTGCGTCGGACACCTGTGTGATCGAGGTCAGCCGCTCCGCGACCATGGCGGAGCCGACGCCGAACCCGCCCACGAGCACCACGCCGGCGGCGGCCAGTGCGAGCAGCACCTTCAGCGCCCGCCGGATCCCGGCCAGGGCCATCACCAGCCCGGCCGCGGCGAAGGTCGCGATCCACGCGCCCCGGCTGAAGGACAGCACCAGCGGAAGGACCAGGACCAGCGCGGCCGCGCCCGAGGCCCGCCGGACCCGCGCCGGCAGCCCCGGCGCGAGCGCTCCGGCCGTCGCGACGACCAGGCCGTAGGCCACGACCGTGGCCATGCCCATGACGTCCCCGGGGCCGAAGGTGCCCACGGCGCGGATGTCCTCGCCCTGGTACGAGGCCCCGGTGTGGGTGGCGAACTGCACCACGCCCACCGCTCCCTGGACCAGTGCCAGCACCACGAAGCACCCCGCGGCCAGCCGGAACTCCGAGGCGCTCCGCACCAGCAGCACGATCGCCGCCGGGACCAGCACGAACACCTGGAGGTAGCGCACGAACCCGGGCAGGGCCGCGTACGGGTCCCCCGCGGTCGCCGTCGCGACGGCGAGCCCGACGGCCGGCAGACCGAGGACGAACACCCCCAGCGGGCTCAGCGGCCGGACCCGGCCCCGCAGGGCCTGGACCGCGCAGACGAACACGAGCAGCAGCGAGGCGGCGTCGGCCGGACCGACCTTCCCCGAGGCGGTGGCGTCACCCGCCGGCACGGGGACCAGGAGGGCCAGTACGGTCGCGGCGAGCGGCAGCAGCGGCCAGTGCCGGCGCAGCAGATCGGCGGTGTCCGGGCGGGCCCAGGACGTCGGTGCGGCAAGGCTCATGCTTTAGCTGCCCCCCAGCCGGAAGCGGAAGAAGGAGGCCGCGGTGCGGGCCAGGATCCACAGGTCCTGCCACAGCGACCAGGTGTCGATGTAGTGGTTGTCGAAGCGGGCCCGGTCCTCGATGGAAGTGTCCCCGCGCAGCCCGTTGATCTGGGCGAGGCCGGTGATGCCGACCGGCATCCGGTGCCGGGCCTCGTACCCGGGGTGCACGCTGCTGAACTTGGCCACGAAGAAAGGCCGTTCGGGGCGCGGACCGACCAGGCTCATGTCACCCCGGACGACGTTCCACAGCTGCGGCAGCTCGTCCAGCGAGGACTTGCGCAGGAAGGAGCCGATCGGGCTCATCCGGCAGTCGCCGGCCACCGTCCAGCGGGTGGCGGACTCGTGCGCGTCGGCGCGCAGGGTGCGGAACTTCAGCAGGGTGAAGGGGCGTCCGTACAGGCCGACCCGCTCCTGCCGGAAGATCACCCCCGGCCCGTCGGAGATCCGTACGGCGAGCGCGCAGGCGCCCATCACGGGCGCGGCGGCGAGCAGCGCGATCGCGGCGAGCGAGGAGTCGATGACCCGCTTCGCGTACCGCTCCACCGGCCGGGCCGGACGCGGCAGCAGCGGCTGGACGGCGTACCCCCAGAGCTGGTCGGCGGGGAGCGCGACGCGCATCCCGGTGACCTTGGCGGTGCCCGCCGGGTCGGCGAGCCAGAGCCGGCAGCCGTGGTCGTGGAAGAGCCGGACCAGGGAGGCGGTGCGTTCGTCGGCCTCGGG
Organism: Streptomyces sp. CA189; assembly: GCF_056428985.1. Taxonomy (NCBI): domain Bacteria; kingdom Bacillati; phylum Actinomycetota; class Actinomycetes; order Kitasatosporales; family Streptomycetaceae; genus Streptomyces; species Streptomyces sp. CA189. Next base: position 131,188 of record NZ_JBWJVM010000006.1, read on the forward strand.
CGGGCGGGTGAAGACGGCGTGCCGGACGGAGTTCTGGATGACGGCCCGCCGGATGTCCTCGTGGGTGGCCAGTACGGGCACTCCCACCGCCCCCTCCTCGGCGGGCCCGGTGTCCGCGAGCCCGACGGGGCGCAGTCCGTACTCGGGGCGCCCGTGCAGGGCGGCGGCGACCGCGCTCGCCCCTGCGCCGGGTCCGACGACCAGGGCGGAGGCGGGGCGGCGGGCGCGGGTGCGGCGGCGGAGCTGGTTGACGAATCCGCGCCCCGCGCACGCCAGTACGACCTGGACGCAGACGGCGCCGAGCAGCGCGCTCCAGCCCAGGGCGTCGCCCGGGGCGGTGGCGGCCAGCACGGCGGCGGCCCCGCACCACAGGGCGGCGGCCCGCCCGGCGAGCGCGGGCAGTTCGAGGAGCGCGGAGGGGGCGAGCCGCGGCCGGTAGAGCCCGGCCTGCGCGTGCAGCGCGACCAGGGCCAGGGCGAGCGGAGCGGCCGCCCCGAGGGGCAGCTCCGCTCCGGGCAGCGCCGCGACCGTCGCCGCGGCGGCGAACGCGTCGGCGGCCAGCAGCGGGGCGATCCCGTCCCGGCGGCGCACCCGCCGCGGCCGTACGGTGGCCCGGGCGCGGTCGGCCTTGGGTCCGCGCGGCGGGTGGATGGCGGTCACGGAGCGGCGGACGGCTGCGACGCCGGTGGTGCTCGTGGTCGTGCTGCCGGTGCCGGTGATGCCGCCGGCGGGCCCCGTACCGCCCGGCCCGGTGTGCCGGGCGGGTGCGCTGTCCATCGTCATCGGCTGATGCGCTCCTGGTTCAAGGGCCGGGGCCTGCCCAGCAGTTCGTGATACAGACCGGTGACCGCGTCCGTGGTGCGCCGCACGTCGAATTCCATCCGCGCGTGCCGCTCGGCCTGCTCCCCGAGTCCGGCGAGCAGCCGCGGCTCGGCGAGCAGCCCGCCCAGGGCCTTGGCCAGCGCCGTCGGGTCCTCCGGTTCCACCAGGCACAGCCGTCCCTGGCCGGGCGGGAGGCTCTCCCGGGCACCGCTGACGTCGGAGACCAGGACCGGGCGGCCACAGGCCATGGCTTCGAGCGGGGCGAGCGCCATGCCTTCCCACCGCGACGGCAGTACAACGAGATCGGCGGCCCGAAGCCACGGCCGGATGTCGAAGGCGGCCCCCGCGAAGTGGACCGAGGGCGGGGCCCCGCGGCGCAGCCGTTCCACGTCGGGGCCGTCGCCGACCAGCACGAGACGGGCCCCGGGAACGGCTCCGAGCAGCTCCGGCCAGGCACGCAGCAGGACGTCCTGTCCCTTCTGCTGGCAGATCCGGCCGACGCAGACGGCGAGCGGCCCGTCGCCCTGGAAGGCGGCGGGGAGCGGCAGTTCGGCGCGCGCCCGGGCCTTGTCCTGGACGGGGTCCGGGCCGCCGGGGCGGAAGTGGCCGAGGTCGACGCCGTTGCGGATCACCGCCCAGCGGGCGGCGATCCCCTCGGACTCGCCGGTGCGCCGCTCGGCCTCGCTGACGCAGAGCACCCGGTCGGCCCAACGGGCCCCGAAGCGCTCCCAGCGCAGCGCGAGGGCGGCGGTGGCCCCGCCCACGGCGTCGAAGGACCAGGCGTGCGGCTGGAAGACGGTCGGGACGGCCCCGCGCACGGCGAGCCGCCCGGCCAGTCCGGCCTTGGCGCTGTGGGCGTGCAGGATGTCGGGCCGGACCCGCGCGATCAGGCGGCGCGCGCCGAGCACTTCGGCGGCCAGGCCCGGTCCGGGGGCCCGCCCGGCACGCCAGGTGAGCACCTCGGCCCCGGCCTCGCGGGCGGCGTCCGCGAGCTGTCCGCCGCGCGGGCAGCCCACGAAGGTCCGCAGGCCGGCCGCGGACTGGGCGCGTACGAGGTCGACGACGACCCGGGCGACCCCACCCTCGACCGGCTGGACGAGGTGGAGGACGACCGGAGGCCGGGAAGGGGACGGAGAGGGAGAGGGAGAGGGAGGAGAAGGCTGCGTCGGCACGTGGAGTGGTCTCCTGCGTTCAGCGGCGCGCGTCTGTCTGAACGAAGAGCACACCGAGGAAATTACCCTGGTTTTCGCCCGTGAACCCGAAGGTCAGGCTGCGGGCGCCACCGGACAGGGCGGGGCTCAGATCGAACACGTCCGCGTCATATCCGAGGTTATTCATATGTTCGGGCTGTCGCACGAACGAGCGATGTCCGAATTCCGTGATCGTGGAATTCATAACATCATTAAAAGGATTTTCTCCGTCACTGAGACTGACCCGGCGACCGCTGTCGGCGGTCACCGTGAGTGAATCCCCGAGCGTTCCGCGGTCCCCGTCGTACGCGACCACCCCGACCCGCCCCCGCGCGCCGGGCGCCGCGTCCAGACCGGTGAGGTCCACCGTCCCGTCGCCGGCCCCCGCGGCCAGCGCCTCGAAGCCGTCCCAGATCGCGACCCTGCGCACGGGCTCCTGCGGGTGCTCGTAGGCCACCACCAGCGTCCAGCCGCCCCAGGCGCCCATGTTCGAGTGCCCCATGGCGATGTTCAGCTGGGCCACCGTCCACATCCCGGCGCCGCCCTTGCGGACCAGCGGGGTCACGTCGGCGGAGGCCTGGTAGGCATCGCCGGCCGCGTCGCTGCGGTGCCCGATCACCGTGTCGGCCAGCACTTCCTTGTACGCGCCGCCCGGCTCGGCGACGAGCACCCGGCCGTTCTCCTCCGGCGGCTTCTGCTCGCCGACCCGCAGGTTCCCGCCCCAGTACAGCCGGGCGTACGAGACCTTCGCGCCCGCCGGGACCTTGAGCTCGGCCCGGGTGGAGTTGTAGGTGTCCGGGTCCTTGTCGACCTCGTCGTAGAACATCTCGTAGTCGCCGTTGGTCCCGGCCGCACCCTTGTTGACCGCCGCGCACGGCTCGGCCTGCTCGGACTCCACCGCGCGGCAGCCGATGGACGAGTTCGAGGCCCGGACCAGCCCGCCGTGCTGCGCGGCCTGGTAACGCTGGGTGAACGGAACCCGGGGCGCCTCCTTGACCAGCGGAGCCCGCCCGCCCGGCGGGGCGGCGACACCGGCAGCAGCACCGGCGGCGGGGACGTTCACCGAAAGCGTGAGGCAGGACAGCAGACCGAGCGTGCCGAGGATTCTGCGGGAGGAACCCATGACCCTGTCTCCATTTTCGATCAAGGGGACAAAACAGGAGTGAACTTTGTCAGAAGTCAGGAGGGAAATCACGCCGGACTCGCCCATACGGCCTTTTGGGCGATAACACGCACCCTGAAGACGGGCGGGTCGTTATGAGTTGCACCATTGTTCGAACCGAAAGGAAAAACCGAGATGAAGAAGAGGCTGGTGCGCGGCACCACCCTGGCGGTCGCGAGCACCGCGCTGCTGATGGGCGGCGCGGGCCTCGCCTCCGCGCACGGCGGCGACGGCGCGACGGCGAACGGCTTCACCGGCGAGTCCCCCGGCGTCCTGAGCGGCAACCTGCTCCAGGTCCCGGTCCACGTCCCGGTGAACGCCTGCGGCAACACCGTGAACGTGATCGCGCTGCTGAACCCCGCGTTCGGCAACACCTGCGTCAACGCCTGACGTCAACCGTGCCGCCCGAAACTTCGGCATCCGAGTGAAGACACGCAACCCAAACCACGGTTGCGCCGTTGATCCCAGTGCTTGAGTACCGGGCAATCCTGCAAAAAAGGGACCAAAATGATCAAGAAGTTTGCGGCCGGCGCAGCGGTTGCCGCCTCGTTCGTCGGCATGGGTGCCGCCATGGCCCCGCAGGCCATGGCCATCGGCAACGACCACGGCATCAACACCGTGAACGGCAACGGGGCCTCGCAGATCTACGGCAACCAGGCCACCTACGGCAACATGAGCCCGCAGATGGCGCTCATCCAGGGCTCGTTCAACAAGCCCTGCATCGCCCTGCCGGCCAAGGCCAACGCCCAGTCCATCCTGGCTCTGGTCAACGTCGGCGTCCAGGACATCCCGGTCCTGTCCAGCCCGCAGAACCAGCAGTGCACCGAGAACTCCACCCAGGCCAAGGGCGACGAGGCTCTCTCGCACATCCTCAGCAACATCCCGGTTCTCTCGGGCAACGCCTCCGCCGGAAGCTGACAGCGCCGCGCCAGCTGACACAGCGCCGCGCCAGTGGGGCCGTCGCACCTTCGGGTCGCGGCGGCCCCGCCGCATGTCGGAACCCGAATAAGGGATCGGAACAATCCGGCCACAATTCAGGCCGCACGAGCATCTGAGTGAATTGGCCGGAGGTGCACAAAAATCCCCGGTTTCTTTTCCCGGACCCACTCGTTGTTATTTATGCAGCGGATAGACCTCTGCGGGAAGGAAACGAAAACAAATGACGTACAAGAAGGCAGTGGTGCTGGCCGCCGGCATTCTCATGGCCGCCGGTGCCGCCTCCCCCGCCATGGCCGACTCGGCGGCTGACGGCAAGGCCGTCGGCTCCCCGGGCGTCCTGTCCGGCAACCTGCTCCAGGTCCCGGTCCACGTCCCGGTCAACGTCTGCGGCAACACCGTCAACGTGATCGCGCTGCTGAACCCCGCGTTCGGCAACACCTGCGTCAACGCCTGACGAAGCGCCTGTGCCCGTAAGGACAGACCTCCTCGGGGTGGCCTCGGAGTGCACGGCGGTGCACTCCGAGGCCACCTTCGATTCAGCACCGGCCGCAGGGCCGGTAGACAGGGAAGGACCCATGCGACAGGTACTGAGCCGACAGGTACTGGGCAAGGGGGTGCTCACCGCGGCCGCCGCGTCGAGTCTGCTGTCGATCGCGACCGGCGCGGCCTACGCGCAACCCGGGGCGATGGCCGAGGCCTCCCATTCACCGGGCGTGCTGGCCGGCAACAGCGTCTCGGTACCGATCACCTTCACGCCGAACGTGTGCGGCAACACCGTGGACGCCGGAGCGGGCCTCAACCCCGCCATGGGCAACAAGTGCGCCACCACGACCGGCTCCGACTCCGGGTACGACTACGAGCGCTACCTGAGCCCGGAGCAGGCGGAGCAGGTCCGGCGCTACGTCGACCAGGAGGACCAGGAGGACCGGCACGAGGAGCGCGAGGACCGGCACGAGCAGGGCGGCTACGGAGACCGCGGACCCGAGCAGCAGGGCGGCCACGGAGACCACGGGCCCGGGCCGCAGGGCGGCTACGGAGACTCCGGCGAGGAGGAGTGCGACGACCACCCCGCCCCGGAGAAGCCCGAGCCTCGGCCGCAGCACGAGCCGAAGCCGCACGCCGAGCAGCCCCCGGCCCCGGCGCCGGAACCGCATCACGCGCCCCCCGCGCCGAAGCCGCTCCCCGCGCCCGAGGCGGAGCACCCGGCGCCCGCTCCGGCGCCCGCGCCCGCTCCCGTGGAGCAGGCCCCCGCGCCGCAGCCGGAGCCTGCACCGGCTCCCCTGCCGGAGCCCGCACCGGCCCCCGTACCGGCACCGGTAGAGGAGGCCCCGCAGCCGCTTCCGGCGCCGGCCCCCGCCCCCGCGCCCGTAGGGGAGGAGGCTCCGCACACGCTCCCCGCTCCGGCGCCCGCACCCGCTCCGGTCGAGCAGGCTCCCGCGCCGATGCCTCCGCACGGCAGCCAGGTCGTGGAACACCCGGCTCCGGTAGTGCCTCCGGCCGACCAGCCCCCGGCGGGCCCCGCCGGTGACCTGCCCGTCCAGCTTCCCCCGGCCCCGCTGCCCGCCCCGGCGCCCGCCCCGGCCCCGGTTCCCGCGCCCGCGCCGGCCCCCGAGGCCGTTCCCGTCGCATCCGTCCCGGCGGTTCCCCCGGCCCCCGCGCAGGAGCTGGCCGCGACCGGTGCCGGACAGCCCGGCGCCGCGGCGGCCCTGGCCTCGGCCCTGATCCTGGGCGGCGCCATTCTGTACCGCAGGTCCCGTTCCGCCGCCTGACGGCAATACCGGTAATCAGAAGAAATATCGGCCGGAGAGTCCCTTGTCGGATTCTCCGGCCGTCGCCGTGTTCGGTTCCGCGTTTCCGCTGCGCGAGGGAATCGTTAACCAGGTCGAAAGTGGCGCGACGGTCGCCACCGGTCACCACTGGTCACCTCTGGAAAAGGATTTTGACAATGAAGCTCTCGAAGGTCGCCGCAGTCGTCGTCGGCTCCGTCGCCGCCCTCGGCGCCACCTCCCCCGCCTTCGCCGCCACCGAGGCGCCGGCCGTCCCCATGAGCCTGACGAGCGGGCTGACGGCGGTCACCGACTCGGTGAACCCCGTATCGGCGGCGCTGCCGCAGACCGTGGGCAACGGACTGGCCGAGCAGGGCGAGAGCGTCGAGAAGGTCGTGACCACCGTCCAGAAGGTCAACGAGGTGAAGAACGGCGCTCCGGCCGAGGTGATGCACCTCGCCAACGGGGCCACTCAGGCCTCGCCGCTGCTCGGCGGAGTGAAGCTCAACGGCGGCGGCTCCAAGCACTGACGGGCCCGTCCCGTTCCGCTGCCGACACGACTGTGGGCGCCACCGGCAAGGCCGGGGCGCCCACAGTCGTGTGATGCGTCGAACGTCAGTCGTTGACGCAGACGTTGCCGAACGCCGGGTTCAGCGCGCCGATCACGTTCACGGAGTTGCCGCAGACGTTGACCGGAACGTGGACCGGGACCTGTCCCAGGTTGCCCGAGAGGACACCGGGGGAACCCACGGCCGCACCCTCGGCCTTCGAGTCGGCCATTGCGGAGCCGGCGGCACCGGCCGCGGCAAGACCAGCGGTGGCCAGGACCAGGGCGGCCTTCTTGGCAGTGTTCATGGGAAGTGCACCTTCTCTTCGATGTTCTGCCCCGATTCCGGGGCTCACATCGAGCGAAACGGTCCACCTTCCCAGACGACACGGTTCCGCACACGATCAGACCTGTTCAGCCCAATAGTCGTAACCGCGTGCGGGTCCGCGTACGGATCCGGGCCCCTAGGGAAGGAACTCGGCGAACGACGGGATCTCCGGGACGGCGCCCGTGGGCGTCCCGGGCACCGCCGGCACCCCGGGTACCGCGGGTACCGCCGGCACGGCGGGCACCGTGCCCGCGGGCGGGGCCGCGGGATCGGAGACCGGGAGCGCCGGGACACCGGGGACCTCGGGGATCGGGACGTCGGGGACCGGGAGGTCCGGGATCTCCGGAAGCGCCGGGACCGGCAGTTCGGGGATCCCCGGCAGTTCGGGGATCCCCGGGAGCGCAGGGAGCGCAGGGAGCGCGGGGATCTGCGGCAGGGCCGGGAGCGCGGGCAGTTTGATCTCGGGGATCTTGATCCCCGGGAGCAGGGTGCCCAGGCTCTTGGTCAGGTCCGCCAGGATCTTGGAGACCGCGGCGAGGGCGTCTTCGACGGGACCCGCCGCCGCCACCCTCTCGTTGATCTCCTCCTGGGCTGCCGCCACGCGCTTCTCGGCGGCACCCGCACCGTCCGCGGCGCCCGCGGGAGCTGCCGCGGCGGTGAGTATGACGACCGCCAGGGCCGAGGGGACGAGGACGCGGATGCGGGAGGCCTTGGTGCGGTGCATGGGTGTTCCTTCTGGTGGTTGCTCAGAAGCGGACCCGAGCGATCCACTTCCTTACCCACCGTGCGAACGGGTTCTACGGAGCGCAACAGGAGCGCGGGCCCCGCACCCCGCTGCGGGGTGCGTACGGGCTTCGCGCACGCGTCCGGGGGCGGCTCACCCCACCCGGGGAAAACCTGCCCCCCGGCAGGCCGTTTGAGTGAAGCAGCGGAACCAACCCTCCGGCAGGGCAGTTGATCAGGGCGCTCCACTAGCGGGCACTCGTGCGACAAAAGGATCAAGATGCTCAAGAAGATCATGACTGCTGCTGCGGTCACCGCCGCCGCCGTCGGCGCGGGCGCTGCTGCTGCCGCCCCCGCCATGGCGATCGGCAACGACAACGGGATCAACACCGTCAACGGGAACGGTGCCGTGCAGGCCTACGGCAACCAGAAGACCCACGGTGAGATGAGCCCGCAGCTCGGCGTCGTCCAGGGCACCCTGAACAAGCCCTGCATCGGCCTGCCGGCCAAGATCAACGCCCAGTCCATCCTGGCTCTGGTCAACGTCGGCGTCCAGGACATCCCGGTCCTGTCCAGCCCGCAGAACCAGCAGTGCACCGAGAACTCCACCCAGGCCAAGGGCGACGAGGCTCTCTCGCACATCCTCAGCAACATCCCGGTTCTCTCGGGCAACGCCTCCGCCGGAAGCTGATCTCCGCTCCCGACCTACGGTCCGGGACCCCGTGGTCCACATACACGGCGCCCGTGGAGCGACGCGTTCGAAGACGCGGTGTGAAGTGACGAGGGCCCCGGCAGCTTCCAGCTGCCGGGGCCCTCGCATGTTGTCCGGCCTCCTCAGGAGGTCCAGAAATCCCACCATCGGGTGAGGATCAGCATCCCGATCACGCCCGTGTGCAGCGCGGGCGGGGCCCAGCCGAAGTCGGCGAAGAAGTGCCGTACCGGCGCGGGCGCGGGGAGGATCCCCGTCCGGACGGTGTGCGCGGTGACCGCCCAGAACATCAGCAGGGTGGCCAGCCAGGTCAGGCAGCACCACAGGCAGAGCGCGTTGATCTCGTAGAGCGACTGGACCATGAGCCAGGAGCAGAAGCCGACGCCGACGAGCATTCCGGCGTTGAGACCGAGCCAGAACCAGCCGCGATGGCGGGCCCCGGCGAGCAGGCCGGCGCCGACGCACACGACCGCCCCGTAAGCGACCAGCCCCAGCATCGGGTTGGGGAAGCCGAAGGCCGCCGCCTGCTCGCTCTTCATGACGCTGCCGCAGGAGACCACCGGGTTGAGACTGCACGCGGGCTTGAAGTCCGGGTTCTCCAGCAGCAGGAACTTGTCCAGGGTGATGACCCAGGCGGCCAGCACCCCGGCGGCTCCGGTGAGCAGCAGCAGCCAGGCCAGCGCGCGGGGGGCTGCGATCGGTTCTTCGTCCTTGCGGTTGTGGGGCCGGCCTTGCTGGCGGGGGACGCCCACGGTATTTGTTGCCATACGGTCATGCTCCCGCCCTTGTGCCCGCTATCAGGCCCAACCATGCTCATCGACATGGAGGTTGACCTGAAGGGGTGGCTGGAACCCCTGGCGCTTCCCGGACGTTTTACCGAACCCCGGACGTGATGTCAGACCCAGGGGTTACGTTGAGCTTCCGCGAAGTGACGAGCTGCGACGGCCTGGAGACCCACCTTGAGCGATCCGCACGAGACAACCGAGGCGCACCTCGACCGACTCCTGGGCCGCGCCCTCAACTCCTTCGATCTGCCGGACGAGTTGGTCGAGCGGCTGGGCACGGCGCTCGCCCACAGGTCCTCGCTCCACACCACCCGCCGCAGCCCGTCGGCGGGACCGTGGCGGGAGATACACCGGCACGCCTACCTGCTGTCCGACGGCGACTCCGTGGTCCTGTGGGAGCTGGCGCACCGCCAGGAGCCCGACCTGTCGATACGGTACGAGGTCTTCGCGAGCAAGGCGGAGACCTGCCTCGCGGCGGCCCGGCTCTTCGGCGAGGTCCCCTCGCAGGTCGCGCGTGACCTCGTGGAGGTGATGGTGGAGGAGGAGCCGGAGAGCGACATCGCCGTGCTGAGCGCGCTGTTCACCAATCCGACCCCGGCCCAGCGGCACCGCGAGTACGCGTCGGAGGAGTCCGCGGACCACGCCCGCCGGGTGCTGCGCCGCGCGGAGAACCCGGACCGGCCGGGCGAGCGGGTGGCCCTGCTGCTGCGGTCGGCTTACGCGCACCAGATCACCCAGGTGTTCGGCACCCGGCAGTGCCTGGCCGACGGGCGGGACGCCGGCTTCAGCCTGTACGAGCACTCCTTCGTCCTGCTGGACGGGAGCGAGTTCAGCCTGTGGGAGGTCGAGCACACGGTGACGCCGGACGGGCGGCATATGTGCGAGGTCTACGAGACCGAAACGGCCGCGCGCGGAGCCATGGAGCTCCGCGCGCGGGTGAGGTGACGGGGACGGCTACGGGGACGGGTACGAGGGCGAAGGTCAGGCGGCGACGGTGACCTTCGCCGGGTCCGCCAGGGGGGCCGCTTCGGCGGCCCCGGCCTGCTGCGGCGGGGTCTCGTCCTGCTTGCGCATCCCCTTGAGGAGGATGACCAGGCCGGCGCTGGTGGCCGTACCGGCGGCGATGGCGATCAGGTAGAGCAGCGGGTTGCCGATCAGCGGGATCACGAAGATGCCGCCGTGCGGGGCCCGCAGGGTGCACTCGAAGGCCATCGAGAGCGCTCCGGTGACCGCGCCTCCCACCATGGAGGCCGGGATCACGCGCAGCGGGTCGGCCGCGGCGAACGGGATGGCGCCCTCGCTGATGAAGGAGGCGCCGAGGAACCAGGCGGCCTTGCCGTTCTCGCGCTCGGTCTTGGAGAAGAGCCGGCCGCGGACCGTGGTGGCCAGCGCCATCGCCAGCGGCGGCACCATGCCGGCGGCCATCACCGCGGCCATGACCTTGAGGCTGCCCTCGTTGGGGGTGGCGAGGCCGCCGATGGCGAAGGCGTAGGCCACCTTGTTGAGCGGGCCGCCGAGGTCGAAGCACATCATCAGGCCGAGGATGACGCCGAGGATGATCGCGTTGGCGCCGGAGAGGCCCGACAGCCAGTCGGTGAGGGCCTGCTGGAGCGAGGCGACGGGCTTGCCGACGACCAGGAACATCAGGAACGCGGTGACGGCGGAGCCGATGAGCGGCAGGACGACCACCGGCATGATCCCGCGCAGGGCGGTGGGGATCTTCAGCTGCTGGACGGCGAGGACGGTGCCGCCCGCGATGAGGCCGGCGATCAGGCCGCCGAGGAAGCCGGCGTTGATGGTGAGGGCCACGGCGCCGCCGACGAAGCCGGGTACGAGACCGGGCCGGTCGGCCATGCCGTAGGCGATGTAGCCGGCCAGGACGGGAACCAGGAAGCCGAAGGCGAGCCCGCCGGTCTGGAAGAGCAGCGCGGCCCAGCTCGCGGCCTCGGTCCAGACGAAGTGCTCGGCGACCGAGGGGGCGGTGTTGATCTCGTACCCGCCGATGGCGAAGGCGAGGGCGATGAGGAGGCCGCCGGCGGCGACGAACGGGACCATGTAGCTGACGCCGGACATCAGCCAGGTGCGGAGCTTGGCGCCGTAGCCGTCCTGTTCGTCCCCGGCCGCTTCGACCGGGGTCGGATTGGTGGGGGAGATCTCGCCGCGTTCCGCCTTGGCGCGGGCCTCCTGGAGGAGTTCCGCCGGGCGGTTGATGCCCGCCTTGACGCCTACGTCGACGGTGGGCTTGCCGGCGAAGCGGGCCCTTTCCCTGACCGGGACGTCGTGGGCGAAGACGGCCCCGCGTCGGCGGCGGCGATCGTTTCGGGGGTGAGCTTGGTGAAGCCGGCGGAGCCCTGGGTTTCTACCGTGAGCTCGATTCCCGCCTCGGCGGCCGCCTGTTGGAGGGACTCCGCCGCCATGTAGGTGTGGGCGATGCCCGTGGGGCAGGAGGTGACGGCGACCACGCGGAACGGCTGCCCTGCGGGGCTTTCCCCACCCCGCCCCTTCCCGAAACCGGGGGCTCCGCCCCCGGACCCCTGCTCCTCACACGCCGGAGGGGCTACATCTTCAGCCCCGCCGGCGTGTGAGGAGCAGGTCCGGGCAGAGCCCGGGGAACGGTGGAAGGGCGGGGTGGGGGACAGCCCCGCAGGGCCGCCGCCCGCCGAGCGATCGGCACCTTCGGACTCGCCCGCGACCAGGGCCGCGGCTTCCGCCGGGGTGGCCGCCGCTCGGAGGGCTGCTACGAAGTCCGCCCGCATCAGGCGGCGGGCCAGGGTGGAGAGGATCGTCAGGTGGGCGTCGTCCGCGCCGGCGGGGGCGGCTATCAGGAAGATCAGGTCGGCCGGGCCGTCCGGGGCGCCGAAGTCGATGCCCGACGGGGAGCGGCCGAAGGCCAGGGTGGGGGCCGTCACGTGGGTGGACCGGCAGTGGGGGATGCCTATGCCGCCCTCCAGGCCGGTCGGCATCTGGGCCTCGCGGGCCGCCACGTCGGCCAGGAAGCCGTCCAGGTCGGTGACCCGGCCCAGCGTCGCCATCCGTTCGGCGAGGGCACGTGCCGCCCCCTCCTTGGACTCGGCGGACAGGTCGAGGTCGACCAGTTCGAGGGTGATCATCTCGCTCATCGCTCGTCGCTCATTTCGGACAGAGGGAGGTCCAGGGGCAGGTCCTGGGTGACATGGACCGCGTCGGGCCGCAGGTCCGAGGGGGCCGGCATGGCGCTGCCGGGAAGCTGGACCGCGGCCGCGCCGTGGGCCAGGGCGGAGGCCAGGGCCGCAGGCCCCGTACCCCCCGCGATCAGGAAGCCGGCGAGGGAGGCGTCGCCCGCGCCGACGTTGCTGCGGACCGAGGAGACGGCCGCCGTGCCGTAGTAGGTGCCCTCCTCGGAGACCAGGAGCTGGCCGTCCGCGCCGAGGGAGGCCAGGACCGCGCCCGCGCCCAGCGAGCGCAGCTCCTCCGCGGCCTTGAGCACGTCGCCGAGGGTGGCCAGGGGCCGCCCGACCGCCGCCGCGAGCTCCGAGGCGTTCGGCTTGATCACGTCCGGGCGGGCCGGCAGCGCCGCGAGCAGCGCCGGGCCGGAGGTGTCCAGGGCGATGCGGGTGCCCGCGGCGTGGGCCCGGGTCACGATGTCGGCGTACCACTCGGGGCTCAGGCCGCGCGGGAGGCTGCCGCGGCAGGCGATCCAGGCGGCGCCGCCCGAGCAGGTGCGGACCGTTTCCAGGAGGAGCGCCGATTCCGCGGCGGTCAGGGCCGGGCCGGTGGCGTTGATCTTGGTGAGGGTGCCGTCCGGTTCGGCGAGGGAGATGTTGGAGCGGGTCTGGCCGGCGATGGACACCGCCGTGACGTCCACGCCCTGGGCGCCGAGGAGTTCGGCGATCATCGTGCCCGGCGTGCCGCCGAGCGGCAGGACCGCCGTCGTACGGACGCCCGCGGCGGCCACCGCGCGGGAGACGTTCACGCCCTTGCCCCCGGGGTCCACCCGGTCGCCGCTGGCGCGGAGCACCTCGCCGCGGTCCAGCGAGGGGACCTCGTAGGTCCGGTCGAGGGAGGGGTTGGGGGTGACGGTGAGGATCATACGAGCACAACTTCCGTACCGGCGGCCTCGATCGCCGCCTTCTGAGCGGGGTCCAGCCCCGGGTCCGTGATGAGGAGGTCGACGTCCGCGAAGGAGCCGAAGCGGGCGAAGTGCTCCTGGCCCGCCTTCGCGGAGTCGGCGAGGAGGACGACGCGGCGGGCGGCGGACAGCACGGCCCTCTTGACGGCCGCCTCGGCGAGGTCGGGGGTGGTCAGGCCGCCGTCCGCCGTGAAGCCGTTGGTGGCGACGAAGGCGACGTCGGCGCGGATCTCGGAGTACGCGCGCAGCGCCCACGCGTCCACGGCGGCCCGGGTGCGGTGGCGGACGCGGCCTCCGACGAGGTGGAGGTCGATGCCGGTGTGGTCGGCGAGCCGGGCGGCGACGGGCAGCGCGTGCGTGACGACGGTCAGCGCCGTGTCCACCGGGATGCCGGCCGCGAGGCGGGCCACCGTGCTGCCGGCGTCGAGGATGACGCTGCCGCCGTCGGGGAGTTCGGCGAGGGCGGCGGCCGCGATGCGGTCCTTCTCGTCGGCGGCGGTGGCCTCGCGCTCGGTGAGGTCCGGCTCGAAGTCGAGGCGGCCGGCCGGTATGGCACCGCCGTGCACCCGGCGTACGAGCCCGGCCCGGTCCAGGGCCTTGAGGTCGCGGCGCACGGTCTCGGCCGTGACCTGGAACTGGTCGGCCAGGGACAGGACGTCGACCCGGCCCGCCTCGCGGGCGAGGCGGAGGATCTCCTGCTGGCGCTCCGGTGCGTACATGTGGTTTCAGATCCGTTCAATGCCCGACTCTGTGGGTTCTCTTGGATCGTACGCCCATTTGCGTCTGAAAACAAAACAAACGGGCATGCCCGCCAACAGAAGCGGACATGCCCGTTGTCAGTGAGGTGCGCGGGTGCGCGGCACCGGCCGTTCTAGCCGGCGTACTCCGTGCCGCCCTCGCGCTCGGCATTGGGGACCGCCTTGCGCGGCAGCATGAACATCACCGAGAAGATCACGACCAGGACGGCCACGACCCACCACATGGCGTTGTGGAACGCGTCGACGTAGGGCGGCCCGAAGACCCGGTCGTCCTCGATGAAGCCGAAGTAGACGACGGAGGTCAGGCCGAGGCCCAGCGCGTTGCCCATCTGGCCGGTGGTGTTGATCAGCCCGGACGCCGAGCCGGCGTGCTCGCGCGGCACTTCGGAGAGCACGGTGTCGGTCAGCGGCGCGATGATCAGGCCCATGCCGGCGCCCATGACGATCAGCGGGGCGGCCATCTGCCAGGAGGTGATGGCCATGCCGTAGCGGTCCGACTCCCAGATGTAGAGGAGTACGCCCGCGGCCATGACCAGCGCGCCGGCCTGGAGCACCTTGCGGCCGAAGCGCGGTACGAGCTTCTGTACGGACACGCCCGCGGCGGCCGAGACGGCGATCGAGAACGGGATGCCGGTGGAGCCTGCCTTCAGGGCGCTCCAGCCGAGGCCCATCTGCATGTAGAGCGTCCAGACCAGGAAGAAGATTCCGGTCGCGAGGCCGAAGGTCAGCTGGACGGCGATACCGCCCGCGAAGCTCTTGACCTTGAAGAGGGAGAGCTCGACGAGCGGGGAGCCGTCCTTCTGGATCTTGTACTTCTCGTAGGCGATGAAGGCGCCGAAGACCAGCGGCGAGGCGATCATGCAGACGAAGCCCCACACGGGCCAGTCGTTCTCGCGGCCGTGGGTGAGCGGGAAGATCAGCATGACCAGGGCGAGGGTGGCGAGCACGACGCCCACCAGGTCCAGGCGCAGCGCCTTGGGGGCCTTGGACTCGGAGATGAACTTGCGGCCCAGGATCACGCCGGCGATGCCGACGGGCAGGTTGATCAGGAAGATCGGGCGCCATTCGAGACCGAGGATGTTCCACTCGGTGAGCAGTGCGCCGAGCATCGGGCCCGAGACGGCGCCGAGGCCGATGATCGCGCCGAACAGGCCGAAGACCTTGCCGCGCTCGTGCGGCGGGAAGGTGACGTGGATGATCGCGAGCACCTGCGGGACCATCATGGCCGCCATGCCGCCCTGGAGGATGCGGGCGGCGACGAGCACGTCGGGGTTGGGGGCGAGGCCGCAGAGCAGCGAGGCCGCGGTGAAGCCGGATATGCCGAGGAGGAAGAGGCGCTTGCGGCCGTAGATGTCACCGAGACGGCCGCCGGTGATCAGGCCGGCGGCGAAGGCGAGGGCGTAGCCGGCGGTGATCCACTGGATGGCGCTGGTGGAGGCGCCGAGGTCCTCGCGCATCCGGGGTATCGCGATGTTGACGATCGTGACGTCGACCAGGTCCATGAAGGCGGCGGTCATCACGATGGCGAGCGCGATCCAGCGGCGGCGGTCGGCGGGTGCCTCGGGCTCGCTGTTCGCGTCTGCGTCGGCGCCTGCGCCTGCGCCTGCGCCGAGGGGATCGCCGATCGCGACGGCGCCGCCGGTCTTGCTGGTCGAGATGGTCTCTGCGGGAGGGTCGGTCCGCTCTTCTTGTACGGGCCCGTTCTTTCCTTCGGGCGATGACTGGGTCGTCTCGGTGCTCATGAGGAGAAACCTAGACGGCATATAGGTCAGTTGGTGTCCTATTTGGCTGGCACCTTTGAACCATGACCGACACCCCGGCCCGTCTCCTCTCCCTGCTCTCCCTGCTCCAGACCCCGCGCGAGTGGCCGGGGAGCGAGCTGGCCGAGCGGCTGCGGGTGAGCGCCCGCACGATCCGGCGCGATATCGACCGATTGCGGGAGCTGGGGTATCCGGTGGAGGCCACGCTGGGTGCGGAGGGCGGCTACCGGCTGGTGGCGGGCACCGCGATGCCGCCGCTCGTCCTGGACGACGAGGAGGCCGTCGCGATCGCGGTGGGGCTGCGGGCGGGGGCCGGGCATGCCATCGAGGGCGTGGAGGAGGCCTCCGTACGAGCCCTCGCGAAGCTTGAACAGGTCCTGCCGGGGCGGCTGCGGCGGCGGGTGGGGGCGCTGCAGTCGGCGACGGTCGCGGTGGCGCGGGGAGACGGGGCGAGCGTGGATCCGCTGACGCTGACGGCGATCGCCTCGGCGGTGGCGGGTCCGGAACGGCTGCGGTTCGCGTACCGGGCGCGGGACGGGGTGGCCTCGCGGCGGCTGGTGGAGCCGTACCGGCTGGTCAGCACCGGGAGCCGGTGGTACCTCGTGGCCTACGACACGGAGCGCGGGGACTGGCGGACCTTCAGGGTGGACCGGATGAGCGAGCCGTACGCGACGGGGTCGCGGTTCGTGGCGCGGGAGCTGCCGATGGACGCGGCGGAGTTCGTACGGCGGGGGCAGCGGAGCGGGGAGTCGACGTACCTGGTCGACGTCACCTTCGCGGAGGCGGCGGGGCTGCCGGAGTGGGTGCGGGAGTTCGCGGTTCCCCTGGCCGGGGAGGGGGTCGGGGAGGGGGTCGGTGATGGTGCCGGGGATGGCGCCGGGGTGCGGGTGCGGTTCGAGTCGGCGGACTCGCCGGAGTGGCTGGTGGCGCGGCTGGCGCTGGCGGGGGTGCGGTTCACCGTGCACGGGCCGGGGGCTCTGGTGGAGGCCGCGCGGGCGCTGGGTGCGCGGCTCGCGGAGGCGGCGGGGCCGGCTGCGCCGTAGCCGGGGGCTGCCCTGCGGGGCTGTCCCCTACCCTCCCCCAGACTCCGTCCGGGGGGGGGCCCCCGGTTCGCCCGTTCCCAGGGGCTCCGCCCCGGACCCCGCTCCTCAACCGCCGGAGGGGCTGAATAGGGCGGGGCGGGGGTGGATAGCGCCGGAGGGGCTGGGTGGGGCGAGGCGGGGGTGGATAGCGCCGGAGGGGCTGGGTGGGGCGAGGCGGGGGTGGAGCGGGTAAAGGGGAGCCCCCGGCGCCTGGGGGGGATAGGCGCCGGGGGCTCGTATGGGGGGCTTCGTCTTGGGGCCGGTCAGGCCACCGCGTCGAAGCCGGTGTCGCGGGCCATCTTCTTCAGTTCGAGCAGCGCGTGCTTCTCGATCTGGCGGATCCGCTCACGCGTCAGGCCGTGCTGCTTGCCCACCTCCGTCAGCGTACGCTCTCGACCGTCGTCAATGCCGTAACGCATCTTGATGATCGACGCGGTTCGCTGGTCCAGCTTGCCCAGCAGGTCCTCCAGCTCCTCACTGCGCAGCAGGGAGAGGACGGATTGCTCCGGGGAAATCGCCGAGGTGTCTTCCAGCAGGTCGCCGAACTGCGTGTCGCCGTCCTCGTCCACGCCCATGTTCAGGCTGACCGGGTCGCGCGCCCAGTCCAGGACGTCGCCGACGCGCTTCTCCGTCGTGTCCAGCTCGGCAGCGATCTCCGCGTGCTCCGGGTCCCGGCCGTTCTCGCGGTTGAACTCGCGCTGGACCCGGCGGATCCGGCCGAGCTCCTCCACCAGGTGGACGGGCAGGCGGATGGTGCGGGACTGGTCGGCGATGGAGCGGGTGATCGCCTGGCGGATCCACCACGTGGCGTACGTGGAGAACTTGAAGCCCTTGGCGTAGTCGAACTTCTCCACCGCGCGGACCAGGCCGGCGTTGCCCTCCTGGATGAGGTCGAGGAGCGGCAGTCCGCTGCGCGGGTAGCGGCGGGCGACGGCGACGACCAGGCGGAGGTTGGACCGGATGAAGACTTCCTTGGCGCGCTCGCCTTCGGCGGCCAGGAATTCGAGCTCCTCCCGGGAGGGCTTCTTGCCCTTCCGCTCTATCGCGCCGTCGAGGATCTGCTGGGCGTACACGCCCGCCTCGATGATCTGCGAGAGCTCCACTTCCTTGGCCGCGTCGAGCAGCGGGGTGCGCGCGATCTCGTCCAGGTACATGCCGACCAGGTCGCGGTCTGCGATCTCCCCGCCCACAGCGCGAGCGCTGCTCGTGGACTGACGACGGGCGACGGCGCGGGTTGCCATGCGTGCTCCCTTGCGATGAGTTCGGTCGCGGTGGTGCGGTGGTTCGGCTGCGCTGGTGCGGCTGCCCGGACACTCTCCCGAGTGCCCGCTTCCGAAGGAAACAACGACTGGAATCGGGACAGAATTCCCACGTCGCTCCCTGTTTTTCGAGATCTTGCAGTATCCTGCCCCGCCGCCCCCCGATCCGAGTGGATCGACGAAGCCGCCGGGCTCGAAGATCCGCAGGTCAGGGCGGGAATTACAGCCGACCCCAGAGGTCCGGCGGGCCCGCGCGAGCGGGGTGACGTGAGACCACCGTCACACTTGACAGAGCCATTTTCGCCCCCGTCGCGGCGCTGTCACCGGCTGCGCTCCTACCCCAAGAGACGGCCGTCATCGGCTTCTGGTTGCCTCGCCCGGCGACGGCCTACCCGTCCGAGTGAAGGCACGGCATATTCCTGCGGCATGACCGGACGCTCCCCGAGCATCGGAGAGTCGCTTGTGCCCTCCGGCCGGCGACGCCCACACTCAGAGGAGGTGCTGCACATGACCGCTCTCGCCCACGAGACGCTGGAGGCCGTAATGCCGAAGGTCGCGACTCCCCCGTCGGACCTTGACGACGTCCTGTGGCAGGCATGGAAAGCCATGGAACTCCCCGAGGGCTACCACGCCGAGATCGTCGAGGGGTTCATCGAGGTGTCACCCACGGGTCGCTACTCACACGGCCGGATCGCCAATCGCCTGCGGGACCGGCTGGTCGTCTTCCTCGCCCGCGGCGAGTTCGCCGCCTGGCAGGACATGAACGTCATCCACAAGCACAAAGTCTGGATCCCCGACCTGTTCGTCGCCGCGGAGGACACCGAGGAACACGTCACGGAAGACGGCCTCGGGATCGCCGCCTCCGCCGTGCAGCTGATCGTCGAAGTCGTCTCCCCCGGCAAGGACAGCATCGAGCGCGATCGCGGCCGCAAGCGGCGGGCCTACGCCCGGGCCGGCATCCCGGTGTACGTGATCGTCGACGACTACGACGGGCACGGCACCGTCAGCCTGCTGACCGGGCCCGTGCCCGCGGAGGCGCGGTACGCGTCGGAGGTTCGGATGCCGTACGGGACCGAGGTGGTCGTTCCCGAAGGGCCCGCCAAGGGGTTCGCCATCGGGGAGGAGATCACCGGGCCGCTCCGGACGTCCTGAGATTAGCGCGGGCAGGTCGAGACGCCTGGGCAGGCACGGCAGGCGGGTGGGCCCGACTGGGTCCACCACTTGCAGGCCGGGCGGAGGTGGCAGGGCGGGAGCGGGGCCGGGGAGCTCACGGACGCCGTCAGGCGGGTGGCCAGGGTGCAGGTGCCGCCCGCGCGGTTGAGGCAGTGCGGGACGCAGTGGGAGGCCAGGCGCAGCAGGCGGCGCGGTTCGATGGCGGGCGGGAGGGTGGCCAGGGCTTCGGCCGCCGGGCGGGGTGCGGGGAGGTAGGCCGGGGGTCCGTCGAGGCCGTCGCGGAACGCGAGGACCACCGACTCCGGCGCGTACGCCGAGCCGCTGGGGCACCAGAGCTGCTCGTGGTCAGCCAAATTGCAGGGAGCGCTTCGAGAGGCCCATCCAGAAGCCCGAGACCGGGGTGGTCGCCGTGGCGAGGTCGGATTCCGCGGCGCCCAGGGTGACGAACAGGGGGGCGAAGTGCTCCGTGCGCGGGTGGGCCAGGCGGCCGGCCGGGGACTTGGCTTCGAAGTCCAGCAGGGCGTCGACGTCGGAGGCGGCCAGTGCCTCGTGGCCCCAGGCGTCGAATTCGGCGGACCACGACGGGACGCCGGGGCCGGTGTGACGCAGGGCGGCCAGGTTGTGGGTGAAGAAGCCGCTGCCGACGATGAGGACGCCCTCGTCTCGGAGCGGGGCCAGCTTGCGGCCGATCTCCATCAGGCGGCGCGGGTCCAGCGTCGGCATGGATATCTGGAGCACCGGTATGTCGGCCTCGGGGAACATCTCCACGAGCGGGACGTACGCGCCGTGGTCCAGGCCGCGGTCGGGGATGTCCTGGACGGGGGTGCCCGGGGCCTTGAGGAGTGCGCGGACCGCCGCGGCGAGTTCGGGGGCGCCCGGGGCGTCGTAGCGGACCTGGTAGTAGCGCTCGGGGAAGCCCCAGAAGTCGTAGACCAGCGGGACCGACTCGGTGGCGCCGAGGGCGAGCGGGGCCTCCTCCCAGTGGGCGGAGACCATCAGGATCGCGCGGGGGCGGGGGAGGTCCGCGGACCAGGCGGCCAGTTCGCCGGGCCAGAGCGGGTCGTCCGCGAGGGGCGGGGCTCCGTGGCTCAGGTACAGGGCCGGCATCCGGGTGGGGGTCGTGGCTTCGGGTGTCGGCATCAGGAGCTCCAGGAATCGTCGCGGCGGGCCGCCACACAAAGACTAACCCCGCATCGTTCAAATTTGAACGATGCGGGGTCTTCAGTCATTCCCGTACCTCGGAGCGGTGCCCGCCCCCTCTTGCGGATAGGGGGTCAGTGGGCGATCACCGGGATCTTCACGTCGGCGTCCGCGCCCTCGGCCACCGGGTCGCCCGCGCCCGGCTTGCCCGTGGTGATGAGGGTCAGGGCGATGAGCGAGCTGGCGACCAGGATGCCGACAGCCCACCAGATCGCGGAGGAGTAGCCCTCCACCATGGCCTGGGCCTGGATCAGCTTCGCGGCCGGGCCGCCCGCCGCGGCCTCGGCGGCGTGGTCGGTCAGGTACGCGGTCGTCGCGGAGGCGGCGATCGTGTTCAGCAGGGCGGTGCCGATCGCGCCGCCCACCTGCTGCGAGGTGTTGACCATCGCGGAGGCCACACCGGCGTCGGCCGGGTTCACCCCGTACGTGGCCAGGGACATGGCGGGCATGAACGCCGTACCCATGCCGAGGCCCAGCAGCAGCTGCGCCGGCAGGATCAGCGCCGGGTAGGAGGAGCCGACCTCCAGCTGCGTCAGCAGCAGCATGCCGCTGGCGGCGACCATGAAGCCGGGGCCCATCAGCAGGCGCGGGGGGACCCGTGTCATGAGGCGGGCGCCGATCTGCGTGGAGCCGGCGATCATGCCCACGATCATCGGGAGGAAGGCGAAGCCGGTCGTGACGGGCGAGAAGCCCTTGACGACCTGGAGGTAGTAGGTGAGGAAGAGGAACAGGCCGAACATCGAGATGACGGCGAGGCCCAGCGAGAGGTAGACGCCGCCGCGGTTGCGCTCCAGCAGGACGCGCAGCGGGAGCAGCGGGTGGGCCGTGCGGGACTCGACGAAGACGAACGCCCCGAGCAGCACCACGGAGGCGATGAACATGCCCACGGTGAGGCCGTCCGACCAGCCGGCCGACTCGGCGCGGGTGAATCCGTAGACGAGGGCGACCAGACCGGTCGTGGACAGCAGGACGCCGGGGATGTCGAGCGGTGCGCGGTTACGGCCGCCGGCCGGCTCGCGGATGATCATCCAGGCGCCGACGGCGGCGATGACCGCGAACGGGATGTTGACGAAGAACGTCCAGCGCCAGTTCAGGTATTCGGTGAGGACGCCGCCGAGGATCAGGCCCACGGCGCCACCGCCACCGGCGATCGCACCGTAGATGCCGAAGGCCTTGGCGCGCTCCTTGGCGTCGGTGAACATGACGGCCAGCAGCGAGAGCGCGGCGGGCGCGAGCAGTGCGCCGAAGGCGCCCTGGAGGGCGCGGGCGCCCAGCATCATGGCCTCACCCTGTGCGGCGCCGCCCAGCGCGGAGGCCAGGGCGAAGCCGATGAGGCCGACTATGAAGGCGTTCTTGCGGCCCCACTTGTCGGCGATGCGGCCGCCGAAGAGGAGCAGTCCGCCGAAGGCCAGCGCGTACGCGGTGATGACCCACTGGCGGTTGCCGTCCGAGATGCCGAGGTCGGTCTGGGCGGACGGCAGGGCGATGTTCACGATGGTGGCGTCGAGGACGACCATAAGCTGCGCCAGGGCGATGAAGACCAGGGCCTTCCAGCGACTGGGATCGGCGTTGGCAACGGACAGCGGCGGGTTCGCGGCTGTTTTCGGCATGGGGGTACCCACTTCGTGGTGCGAGATGACTGAAAAGGGAGAATCAGGACTGTGGTGGTGCGGCGCTCACGGGCGCGACCCGGGGCATCACATGGCTTGCCGCCTCAGATCCGCCAGCGTGGTCGCCGAGCCCGGCAGTTCGGAGCGGCCCGGGGCGCTCAACCCGTCGAGGAAGAGCTGGAGATGACGGTGGACGAGGACGTCCGCGTCGAAGCAGGCGGTGCCCGGGAGGGGGCGGCTGAGCTGCGACAGCGCGATCAGCAGGTCGCCGAGGCCGATGTCCGTGCGCAGCAGCCCGGAGGCGCGGCCGGCGGCCAGCAGGGCCTCGACCGCCTCCTCCAAGGCCTCGCGGGAGGCGACCAGTTCGGGGTGGTCGTGGTCGAACTCGCTGGAGAGCACGGGGCACAGGGCGCCGATCCGCTCGTCGGCCGCCGCGTGCGTGAACCGGCACAGGGCGGCGAAGGCGTCCGGCTCCTCGGCGAGCGAGTCGACGGCCAGCCCGGTCACCCGGTTCAGGCCGAAGAGCACGACGTGGTGGATCAGGGCCGGGCGGTCGGGGAAGTGCCGGTAGAGCGTGGCGTTGCCCACCCCGGCCCGGCGGGCGATCTCGTCGAGGGGGGCGGCCGGGCCGAACTCCACGAGCACGTCGCGGGCGGCGGTCAGGATGCGCTCCCGGTTGCGGACGGCGTCGGCGCGCGGACGCGGGACCTTGCCGTCCGGGCCCGGGACGGCCGCCCCGGCCGCGTCCGTGGCGGTGGCGGTGGCGGTGGCGGTGGCGGTGGCAGCCGCGCCCTCGGCCGCGGGCTTGCCGGTACAGACATGCCTGCCCGCGCCCTTGGCCGTGCCGTTGGCCGTGCCGTTGGCCGTGCCGTTGGCCGTGCCCGTGCCCTTCGCCGTGCCGGAACCCGTGACACCAACGGCGCCCGCGCCCGCCGCGGCCGGAGCCGTGAGGTCGAGGTCGGCCTCCGGGCCCGGTACGGGCAGGGCCGCCGGATCGGTGGTGGCGGGGCTCTTCATGGACGGCTCTCCCTGGCAGGGTGACGAGTAGGTCCGCTCGTTCCTCTCGAAACGGGGAGCGGCTCCCCGGTTCATGGGGACTCTGGTTCAAACGGGGAGAGGGTCCCCGCTTATTTCACTCTCCCGTGTGACCTGAGTCACACCGCTCCGGGCCTTTTGATCTCGTTTGGCCTCTTCCGGCGCGCGAGCCCGCCCCAGCCGTCGGAGGGTGAGGCCACAGAGCGCAGTCCGGACCCGGCCGGCTGCCGCGGACCCGAAGGCCGATCTCCATGCCGCAGACGCGCCACCGGATACGCAAGACAAGCCGCGCCAGCGCCTACATCGGCATCACCGCGCTGGCCCTCGGCGTCACGGCGACGGCGAGCGCGGGCATATCCGGCCGCAGCCATTCGGCGGCCGGGCCGGTGGCCGCGACCAGTGCCGAGTCGATGCTCGCGCCCTGCAGGATCTCCGGCGCGATGGGCGTGCAGATGTCCGAGGGGCTGCCGACGGCGCCGGGGTACTCGCGCTCGACCGGCGAAGTCCGGGCGCTGAACCTGATGATCGACTTCCCCGACGCCAAGGGCGAGGGCACGGCGGCCGACCGGCTGGCGGAGTTCTTCCCGCAGACGTCCGACTGGTTCCGCGTCAGCTCCTACGGGCGGCTGACCTACCGGGCCGAGGCGCCGATAAGCAACTGGCTGCGGATGCCGATGCCGTTCGCGGCGTACGGGATCGAGCGGGGTTCCGCGTACGAGCCCGGCTACCGCCAGCTCGTCGAGCACATCATCAAAACCGCCGACGCCGAGGTCGATTTCTCCCGGTACGACCTGATAAACATCCTGGTCACCCCGAACGCCGGACCCTCCGCGCTCGACACTGTCCTCTCCGTCACCTTCTCCGGAAACGGGGAGGCCCCGATGGCCGACGGCGTCCCGCTCTCCAACACGTCCTTCGTCTACAGCCGACAGGACGACGGCTCCGGCTCCTACCGGGAGACCGGCTACCGCGTGCTCCCCCACGAGAACGGGCACGTCTTCGGCCTGCCCGACCTCTACACCGCCGACGGCGGCGGCACGGTGGGGCACTGGGACATCATGAGCGAGGACTGGGGCGCCAACAACGACCTGCTGGGCTGGCACAAGTGGAAGCTGGGCTGGCTCGACAGCGCCCAGATCAGCTGCGCCGGGAAGTCCGGGGTCAGCGACCACGTGCTGACCCCGCTGGCCGTGGAGGGCGGCACCAAGCTGGCCTTCATCCCCCTCTCGGAGAGCGCCGGGTACGCGGTGGAGGTGCGCACCCTCGCGGGGAACGACGAGGCCGTCTGCAAGCCCGGAGTGCTCATCTACAAGGTGGACTCCGACGTGGACACCGGCCGCGGCCCCGTCACGGTCTCCGACAGCTCCGGCGCGAGCGGCGGCTGCACCCGGCGGTCCAACGTGCACGCGGAGCTCTCGGACGCGCCGTTCCGGCCGGGCGAGACCTTCACCGACGAGAAGTCGGGCATCAGCGTCTCGGTGGTGGGCGAGCTGCGCAACGGTAGCTACCAGGTCCGGGTCACCCGGCCTTGAGCTCCGCAGGTGGGACGGGCCGGGACGGGACGGGACAGGCCGGGACAGGCCGGGACAGGCCGAGCGGCAGAGGCAAATGCCGACCGTCGGCCCGCCCGATAGCGACCTCCGGCCCCCCACCGGACCGGATCCGTGCCCGCATGGTTGGAAACCGAGCCGTGTAGCGACGTAGTAAGGAGACGCATGAAGGCCTTCGCGCTGCACCGTACCGGTGAGCCGCCCGCCGTACTGGAACGGCCCGTCCCCCACCCGGGGACGGGCGAGGTCCTCGTACGCACCACGGCGGCGCTCATCTGCGCCTGGGACGGGCACACCGCCGCCGGGGCGCCCACCGGGCTCGGCCACGAGGCCGTCGGCGTGGTCGACGCCGTCGGCCCCGGGGTCTGCCCCTCCTACGTCGGCCGGCGCGTCGGCGTCGAGGGCCACGGGCGGCTCGCCGAGTTCTTCCGCGCCCCGGCGGCCGGGGCCGGGCTGGTCCCGCTCCCCGACACGATCTCCGACCACCAGGCCCTCTACGCGGCGGGCGCGCTCCCCACCGGCTTCGCCGCCGCCGAGGAGTCCGGCCCGCCCCCGGGCGGGAGCGTCGTCGTCTTCGGCCAGGGCGCGGTCGGGCTCAGCGCGACCATCGCCGCCGGCCGGCTGCGCGGGGCCCGCGTCATCGCCGTCGAGCCGGAGATGAAGCGCCAGCGCCTCGCCCTGCGGTTCGGGGCCGACGTGGTGATCGACCCGGCCTACGAGGACACCGCCGAGCGGATCCTGGAGCTGACCGGCGGCGCCGGCGCCGACCGCGCGATCATGGCGACGGCCGCGCCCGCCGCCGCGAGGGCCGCCCGCGAGGGGCTCTCGGGGAGCGGGAAGATCACGTACGCCCGCTGCCGGCCGCCGCAGAGCAGCGGGGCGCGGCTCGCGCGGGCGCTGCACCTGATCGGGGACGGGCTGGTGGACCCGACGGTGATCACCACGCATGAGTTCCCGTTCGACCGGGTCGGGGAGGCCTTCGGGCGGCTCGCCGCCAAGGAGCCGGGCATGATCAAGCCGGTCATCCTCTTCCCGCGGCCGGGCCCCTCCTCCCCCCGTGACCACAAGGAGATCCGAGCATGACCAGCACCCCCGAAGAGCGGCTCGCCGCGGCCGGACTGAAGCTCCCGCCGACCCCCTCGCCGGTCGCCGTCTACGTCCCCGCCGTACAGAGCGGGCACTACGTGCACACCTCCGGCCAGCTCCCGATGGTCGACGGCGCCCTCCCCCTCACCGGGAAGGTCGGCGCCGAGGTCACCCCGGAGCAGGCCAAGGAGCTGGCGCGGCAGTGCGCGCTGAACGCGTTGGCCGCCATCACCTCCGTCGCCGGGGACCTCTCGGCGGTGAAGCGCGTGGTCAAGGTGGTCGGCTTCGTGGCCAGCGACCCGCACTTCACGGGGCAGCCCGGCGTGCTCAACGGCGCGAGCGAGCTGCTGGGCACCGCCTTCGGAGACGCGGGCATCCACGCCCGCAGCGCGGTCGGCGTGAGCGTGCTGCCGCTGGACTCCCCCGTCGAGGTGGAGATCCTCGTGGAACTACACGCTCCGATGGGCCTCTAGAGCCTGTCGGATCGTGCCGGTCGGGCCTCCGGATCCGCCGTCAGGGGCGGCCGGACTGCCTGCGGGTACGGCGCTCGTGTCCGGTGAGTCCGCCCCAGATCCCGAAGTTCTCGCCGATCTCCTGGGCGTACTCCAGACAGGCGCCGCGGGCCGGGCAGGAAGAGCAGATCTGCTTCGCCCGGGCGGCGGAGCCCGAGGCCTCGGAGTAGAAGAGCTCGGCGCACTCCTCGTCGGAGGTGCACACCGCCTTCTTCCACCAGTCGTGGTCCGGGGCGGGCCGCGGAAGCGTGATCCCCATGGCCGGCACTCTCCTTCGCGTCGCTGTCTGCCCCCAGGCTGACAGCGGCGGACGGCCGCGATGAGGGCCGATCGGCACCAGCAGACAGTGCCGATCGGCCCCCGGCCGTCACCGATCCCATGAACCGGGCCCATCGAACTCACCCCGATTTCCATGGAATTACCCCAACGTAAAGGCCTGACCTGCGGTTCGGCGGGGAGAGGTCGCGAACGCGAACGTACGGGCGCATGGCAGGCTGGAGCCATGAGGCTGCGTGATCTGCTGTCGTCCGAAGAGGCCCAGGCGCCTGCGGACCTATGTCTGCTGCGCCTGCTGCGGCTGCCCGGCGGCGAGCGGGACCTCGACCGGCCCGTGCTGGGCACGGTGACCATCGACCTGCCCGACCCGGGGCGGTTCGTGTCCCCCGGGGACCTGGTGCTGTCCGGACTGGCCTGGCACCGGCGGCACCGGCCAGGCCGGCAGGACGCAGCGGCCGACCCGTCCGACGCGTTCGTCCGCGTCCTCGTGGAGGCGGGCGCCGTGGCGCTGGGCGCGGGCGAGGCGCGGTTCGGCCACGTCCCCGAGGATCTGGTGGAGGCCTGCGCCCGGCACGGGCTGCCGCTGCTCGCGGTGGGCGTGGAGGTGCCGTTCACCTCGGTCACCGAGTACGTGGCGCGCGGCCGGACCGAGGAGCGGATCGGCGGCCTCGCCGCGCTCGTGGACCGGCACCGGCGCTTCAGCACCGACCGGCAGGCCGGGGCGGGGGCCGACGCCCTGCTCGAACTGCTGCTGGCCGAGCTGGACCTGCGCGCGCACATCCTCTCCCCGACCGGCCGGCAGATCGCGGGCGCGCGGCCGCCGCTGCCGGAGAAGACGGCCTCGGCGCTGGCCGGGCGGTTCCTGGCCGCCGAACGGGCGGGTGAGCGGGCCCCGCACCGTACGGTCGCGCGCGGGACGGCCTTCTCCCTGTTCCCGGTCCGCTCCGGTACCGGGGAAGGGGACTCCGCTCCCGGCGCGGCGCTGACCGACTGGCTGATCGCCGTCGAGGCCGACAGCGCCGACTGGAACGGCGAACGCGTCGACCTGATGGAGCAGCTCGCGCGCCTGGTCTCGGTGGAGCGCGGCGGCCGCGACACCGACCGCACGATGCGGCGGCGCGCCGCCGAACGGCTGCTGGCGCTGGTCGGCTCGGCCGCCGGAGGGGAGAGCGGGCAGTCGCTCTTCGAGGAAGAGGAGGCGGCGGCGGCCCGGCTCACGGCGGGGACCGCCGGCCAGGAAGGCCAGGAAGGCCAGGCAGGGCAGGCAGGCCCGGGAAGCCGGCTTCGCTGGCAGGCCGTGTCGGCCCGGCTGGACGCGAGGGGCCCGCACGGGTTGCCCGTAGCGGCGTCCGTACGCGACCTGCTGGAGGAGGTCCTGCTGCATCCGCGCTGTCTGGGGCCGGAGGCCGGACCGCGGATGGCCGTCACGGCGGCCGGGGACGGGGCCGAGGCCGTCGCCTTCGTGCTCGTCGGGGCGGACACCGCACTGACCCCCGATGCCGTCGTACGGGTCGCGGGCTGCTCACTGCCGCGCGGGCTGCGGGCCGGGGAGCGGCTGTCCTTCGGCGTCAGCGATCCGGTGGGCGGGGCCGCGGAGTTGCGGCACGCGCTCGCGCAGGCCCGTAACGCCCGGCAGGTCGCGGACCCTTCGGAACCGGTCGCCGCCTGCGGGCCGGACGATCTCGCCGCACACGTCATGTCGCTGCTGCCGCTGATCCCGGCCGAGGTCCGGCGGGAGTTCAGCCGCCGGCTGCTGGCCCCGCTGACCGACTACGACCGGCGCTACCGCTCCGACCTGGTGCCCACCCTGCGGTCCTTCCTGGAACACGACGGCTCCTGGGCGCGCTGCGGCGAGGCACTGCACCTGCACGTGAACTCCCTGCGCTACCGGATCAGCCGCATCGAGGCGCTGACCGGGCGCAACCTGAGCCGGCTGGAGGACAAGATGGACTTCGCGGCGGCCCTGCGGATGGGCTGAGCCCGCCCGGAGTAGCCTCTCGGTCCGCAGGAAGATCACCGGCACGCCATCGAGGGGGATCCGCCGCATGACCCGCCACATCGAGTTCGAGCGACTGCACAACTTCCGTGACCTGGGCGGCTATCGCACGGATGACGGCTCCACCGTCGTGTGGGGCGCCCTCTACCGGGCGGACTCGCTCGGCAAGCTCGCGGGCGCCGACTGGGAGCAGTTCCTGGCCCTCGGCGTGCGGACGGTCATCGACCTGCGCTACCCCTGGGAGATCGAGGCCAAGGGGCGGATACCGGAGCCCGAGCGGTTCACGTACGCCAACCTCAGCATCGAGCACCGGCCGTACGACCAGGCCGAGATCGACCCGGACACCGACCCGTGGCGGTTCCTCGCGGACCGGTTCGCCGAGGTCGCCGAGGACGGGGTGGCGGAGATCCGCGCCGCGATCGAGCTGCTCGCCGATGGCCCCGGGCCGGCGGTCTTCCACTGCACCTCGGGCAAGGACCGCACCGGCCTGATCGCCGCACTCGTCCTGACCCTGCTCGGCGTCGACGAGGAGCAGATCCTCACGGACTTCGCCCTGACCGAGCTGGCGACCGCCCGCCTGACGGCCGACTGGCACACCGCCAACCCGGGCCGCACGATGCGCTGGCCCTCGTACGGGCGCGCGCCCGCCGAGATCCTGCGCCTGACCCTGGCGGATCTCGCCGCCCGTCACGGCTCGGTCCACGCCTACCTCGCCGACGAGGTCGGCATCACCCCGGCCACGACGGAGCGGCTGCGGGGCCGGTTCCTGACGCGGTGACGGCGGGCAGCCAGGCCGTCTCGGTCGGATCTTGCCGGTCGGGCACGCGTCAGCGGCGCAGCGCCTCGGCCGGCTGGACCCGACTGGCCCGCCAGGCGGGGTAGATGCCGGCCAGCAGGCCCGTCACCAGGCCGAGCGCGGGAGCGGCCGCGACGATTCCGGGGTGCAGTACGGGCGTCCAGTCGCGGACCAGGGCCACCGCGACGACGGTGACCGTGCCGAGGGCGGTGCCGATCAGGCCTCCGAGGCTGCCAAGGGCCGCGGATTCCGCGAGGAACTGTGCGGTGACGTGCCGGGTACGGGCGCCCAGGGCCCGGCGCAGCCCGATCTCGCCGGTGCGTTCCATGACGGCGACGAGGGTGGTGTTGGCGATGCCGATCGTGCCGATGAAGAGGCAGAGGGAGGCGAGGAGGAGGAACAGCTCGTCGAGATCGGCGGTGACGTGCGCGCGCAGGGTCCTGGGATCGGGCGGCGGGACGGCCTTGAAGTACTCGGGGTGCGAGGGCGAGAGCGCGGTCGGCGCCTCGGCGGCGACCTGGGGGGCCGCCCCCAGCCGGGTGGAGACGAGCATCCTGGCATCGCCCTTCGGGACGCCCCAGAGCTCCTGGGCCGTGGAGCGCGGGACCACCACGGACAGCAGCAGGTCGGCCTTGCGCTCGACGTCCTCGACGATCCCGATGACGGTGAACCCGTGGTCGCCGATGAAGACGGCCGGCCGCGTCTCCAGGGTGGTGATGCCGAGCCGGGACGCCGTACCGCTGCCGATCACGGCCACGCGCTGCTTGGTGGCGTCGTGCCAGGCGTCGTGGACCCGGCCCTGGGCGAGCGTGGGGCCCGCCGCGTCGAGCGCTCCGGCAGAGGCGGCGACGACCGGGAGGTCTCCGGCCCCCGCTCCGGCCGCCGCGCCGGCCGCCGGACCGCCGACCGGGGTGGACCGTACGGCCTGGCCCGCGCCGAGCCGGACGGTCCAGTAGACGCCGGCGTGCCGTACGCCGTTGAGGCGGGACACCCGCTCGTCGGCGTCGGGCGGGAAGGCCGGGTCCAGGAACTCGTTCGTCTGCGCCGAGACGTCCTCGACGGTCACCTCGGTCGCCGTCAGGGTGTTGAACCGCTCGTCGATCTGCGAGGAGGCCGTGGCCGTCAGCCCGAGGACGGCCACGAAGGTACCGACGCCGAGGACGGTGCCCACCGCGGTGAGCGCCGAGCGGCCGGGGCGTTGCAGGACGCCGGCCAGGCACTCCGAGAGCAGCTCCCGCCAGGCGAACCGGGAGCGCGGGACGGGGCGTGCGGGGCGGCGGAGGCGGAGCGGGAGCCGGGGGCGGGGGCGGTTCACGGGCGGACCAGTTCGCTCAGTACGCCGTCGCGGATGGCCACCGTGCGGTCGCCGCGGGCCGCCACCGCGGGGTCGTGGGTGATGACCACCACCGTCATGCCGTCCCGGTGCAGCTCGTCGACGAGCTCCAGGATCGAACCGGCCGTGGTGGTGTCGAGGTTGCCGGTCGGCTCGTCGCACAGCAGCAGCGACGGGGCTCCCACCAGCGCCCTGGCGATGGCCACGCGCTGGCGCTCGCCGCCGGAGAGGGTGGTCGGCAGCGCGTCCGCCCGGTGGCCGAGGCCGACCCGGTCGAGCGCTTCCCGGGCCCTGGCCCGCCGCTCCGCGCGGCCGCTCCCCCGGTAGACCAGGGCCAGGGCGACGTTCTCCCAGGCGGTGCGGTGCGGGAGCAGGTGGAACGCCTGGAAGACGAAGCCGATGCGCTGGGCGCGCAGGGCCGTACGGTCGGCGTCCCGCAGCGTGCCGGTGTCGACCCCGTCCAGGAGGTAGCTGCCGCTGGTGGGGGCGTCGAGCAGCCCGACGATGTTGAGGAAGGTGGACTTGCCCGCGCCGGAGGGCCCTACGACGGTCAGGAACTCTCCCCGTTCCACCACGAGGTCGCAGGGGGCCAGGGCCGCCACCGGCGGGGGGCCGGGGTAGGTCAGACCCGCCTGCCGGAGTTCGACGACGGCGGCTGGGGCGGGGGCGGGGAGGGCCGCGGGGGCGGCGGGTCGCGGGGAGCTCATCGACCCTTCTCCGGCCCGGAGGCCGAGGAGGCCGAGGAGCCCGCCCCGCTGTGCTGCCCGCCTTGAGGGCCGGTCTGGGGGCTGGTCTGGGGGCCGGTCGGCCCGCCGCGCACGCCCACGACGGCGCGCTCTCCCTCGGCCAGGCGGTCGCCCTCGGTGGGCCTGACCTCGACGTGGCCGTCGCCGGTCGTTCCGGTGGTCACCCGCACCCGGCGGCGTACGCCGTCCGCCTCCAGCACGGTCACGTACGTCCTGCCGTCCACCGCGGCCGAAACCGCCGAGACCGGAACCACCAGGACCGCGCCGCCCGTCGACGCCGCCTCGATCGTCAGGCGCACGTCCTGGCCGGCCAGCCTGGGGTCCAGCGGCTCCTTGGGCTGGACGACCATCAAGTAGCCCTTGGGCCCGACCGGTTGCTGCCCCGGAGGCTGTCCCGGGCCGGTGGCCGGCTGCTCCTGGCCCAGCGTGTCGGCGACCGAGGCGACCGAGGCCGACGCGGTCGCGCCGATGACCTCGGACACGATCTCCACCTGGCGCCCCGGCTGCACCAAACCCCTCTGGTACTCCTGGAGGTAGCCGTTGACCACGAGGGCTCCGGCCGACACGGTGAGCACCTTGCCGGACACCTGCGCCCCGACCTTGGCGGCGATCGAGTCCACCCGGGCGGGGAAGCTCGACAGGAAGACCACCTCCGCGACGGGCAGCATGGGGCCGGCCGCCGCCAGCACCTCCGCCAGTTGGGCCCGCGCGGTGCCCAGGTCCTCCTTGGCGCGCTCGACCTGCTTGCGCAGTTCGCTCAGGTCGGCCTCGGAGTCGGGGCCGGGGCCGGGGGCGGGGCCGGGGGCGGCACCGGAGCCCTTGCCGTCCAACGCCCGCGGATCGGCTCCGCGAGCGCCCGGCGACGCTCCCGGACCGGCGGACGGACCGGTGGACGGACCGGTGGACGGACCGGTGGACGGACCGGTGGACGGAGCGGCCGGCGGTGGAGCCGAGGCGGCCTTCCCGGCCCGGTCCGCGGCATCCCGCGCGTCCTCCACGGCGCGCTCCGCCGAGGTCACGGCCTTGCGCGCGTCGGCCACCGAGGCGTTCCCGTCAGTCAGCGCGGGCAGCGGGTCGTAGCCGGCGGAGGCGTAGAGCGCCGCCAGGGCCGCCTTCGTACCCTCCCCGAACCACCCGGCCCGGTCGGCGCCCGTGCCGTGGCCCAGCCGGGCGAGCGCCTGCTGCAGTTGGGCGACGTCGCCGCCCTCGGAGCCGGGCTTGAGGTCCCGGTACGCCGGCAGGGTGCCCCGTAGCGCGATGACCGGGCGTCCGGAGGCCTCCAGGAGCACCTGGCCCTCCTCGGCCCGGCCCCCCACGGCGACCGGCAGCTTCGTGACGACGGCGCCGGCCGCGCCGGGGGCTCCGCCGACCGCGGTGACATCCACGGACTGCTGGGCGGTGACGGTCCCGCGCACGACCACCGAGGCCACCAGCACCCGTTGTTCCACGGGGGCCGTCAGCACGCTCGGCGGCGGGGCCGCGGAGTCCGCGGCGGCCTGGGCCGGCGACTTGATCACCTGCGCGACCGCCACCCCGATACCGGAGAGCAGCACGGACCCCGCCGCCACCCCGACGACCCATCTGCGCCGGCGCGGGAGCCCCGCGGGCGGCGGCTGCTGCTGCTGGTCATTCATCCGGAGGTCCCCCGCGAGCTGCCAATTCCTGTTCCGCCGAAGGGTTTTGGAGCCCGTCGGCGGCAAGGCGATCATTAGATCACCACGGAGCTCCGGCAAAAGAGACAGTCCGGGACATGCCAGCGATCACAGTTGGATAAAAGCGGAAGAGCCCTGCCGCCAGGGGGCGGGCGGTCAGCCCTGCTGCCGCTCCTTCGCGTCGACCTCTGCGACCAGGCCCCCGATCAGGCCCTCGATCAGGCCCTCGATCTCGTCCCGGATGGGGCGTACGGCCTCAACGCCCTGGCCCGCGGGGTCCTCCAACTGCCAGTCCAGATAGGTCTTGCCGGGGAAGAGCGGGCAGGCGTGCCCGCACCCCATCGTGATGATGTAGTCGGACGCCTGCGCGGCCTCGGCGGTGAGGACCTTCGGCCGCTGGTCGGAGATGTCGATGCCCAGCTCGGCCATCGCGGCCACGGCGGACGGGTTGATCCGCTCTCCGGGCAGGGAGCCCGCGGAGCGGACCTCGACGCGGTCTCCCGCGAGATGGCGCAGGAAGCCGGCGGCCATCTGCGACCGGCCCGCGTTGTGGGCGCAGACGAACAGCACGGACGCGAGCGGAGTGGAGGCCATCAGCTCTTCCTTCATGGGCAGGGGCTTCGGGACGGCACTCCGCAGAAACCCACGAAAGGCTCAGCCCACACTGATATCAGCCCCAAATGATGTGACAGTATCAGCGCATGATGACGTCAGCCACCACTGATCCGATCCGAGTGATCGCCGACCCGCGAGGCCCTCGCGGAATCCTTCGGCGAGCTGGCCGCCACCGCTCGCGTCACCCATGAGACGAACCGAAAGCGAGCCTGCTGATGACCACGACCGCGCCCGTCCGCGAGGACGGCTCGATCGTAGCCAAGCTCCCCACCCTGGACCGCTTCCTGGCGGTCTGGATCCTGCTGGCCATGGGCCTCGGCCTCGGGCTCGGCCGGCTGATCCCCGGCCTGAACGACGTGCTCGCGAAGGTCGAGATCGGCGCCATCTCGCTTCCCATCGCGGTCGGCCTGCTGGTCATGATGTATCCGGTCCTCGCCAAGGTCCGGTACGACGGGCTCGACTCCGTCACCGGCGACCGCAAGCTGATGGTGTCCTCGCTCGTCGTCAACTGGCTCGTCGGCCTGGCCCGCTGCATCGCCATGGTCGTCATCTGGAACGACCTGGCCTGCGGCGACCGCGAGGCCGCGGCCGTCCTGGTCGCCCTGAACTCGGTCTTCCAGGTCATCGCGTTCGACGTCCTCGGCTGGTTCTGCCTCGACCTGCTGCCCGGCCGGCTGGGCCTCGGCGAGGGCGAGCACCTCGACATCTCGATGTGGAAGATCGCGCTGAACGTCGCCGTCTTCCTCGGCGTCCCGCTGCTCGCCGGCTTCCTCACCCGCCGCGTCGGCGAGAGGAGGCTCGGCCGTGACGCGTACGAGTCGGAGTTCCTGCCGAGGATCGGCCCCTGGGCCCTGTACGGCCCGCTCTTCACGATCGTCGCCCTCTTCGCCCTGCAAGGCGGGAACATCACCTCGCAGCCCGTGGACGTGGCCCGCATCGCGCTGCCGCTCCTCGTGTACTTCGCGGTGATGTGGTTCGGCACCTTCGCCCTCGGCAAGGCCATCGGGCTCGCGTACGACCGCACCACCACGCTCGCCTTCACCGCCGCCGGCAACAACTTCGAGCTGGCCATCGCGGTCGCCATCGCCACCTTCGGCGTCACCAGCGGCCAGGCCCTCTCCGGGGTGGTCGGCCCGCTGATCGAGGTCCCGGTCCTGATCGCGCTGGTCTACGTGTCACTGGCCTGGCGCAAGAGGTTCACGACCGTCACGACCGTCACGACGGCCCCGACGGCCGCGTGACCTCAGTCGATCCGCGGGCTGCGGCGCTCCAGCAGTACGACGTCGCGCCACACGCCGCGGAGGCGGCCGATGCGCGCGCGGGTGCCGATGACCCGGAAGCCGGCCCGCTGGTGCAGGGCCAGGCTCGCGGTGTTCTCGGGGAAGATCCCGGACTGGATCGTCCAGATGCCCGCCGCCTCGGTCGAGGCGATCAGCGCGTCCAGCAGGGCGCGGGCCACCCCGCGGCCGCGGGCGCCGGGGTGGACGTAGACGGAGTGCTCGACCACGCCCGCGTACGCGGCCCGGTCCGAGACCTTGGACGCGGCCACCCAGCCGAGCAGCTTCCCGTCCGGGTCGACCGCGGCGAAGCGGTGTTCGGGCAGTCGCGCCGCGTCGAACGCCTCCCAGGTGGGGGCCTCGGTCTCGAAGGTGGCGTTGCCCTCGTCGATCCCGGCCCGGTAGATCGCCAGGGCCTCGTCCGCGTGCGCGCTGGTCAGCGGCTCGATACGGATGCTCACGCCGAGCCCGCCCGGGCCAGCAGGGCGCCCATGGCCGCCAGGACGGCGGGCTCCACGCGGTAGTACACCCAGGTGCCGCGCCGCTCGGAGGAGAGCAGGCCGGCGTCCTTGAGCTTCTTCAGGTGGTGGGAGACGGTCGGCTGGGATACGCCCACGTCGGAGATGTCGCACACGCAGGCCTCGCCGCCCTCGTGCGAGGCGACGGCGGAGAACAGCCGCAGGCGCACCGGATCACCCAGGGCCTTGAACATCACCGCGGTCCGCTCGGCCTCCTCGGCCGTCAACGGGCGCTCCGACAGGGGCGGACAGCAGGGTGCGACGGCCTCCGGCTCCAGCAGCGGCAACACCTCGGAAAGGGACATGCGGCCATCATCCCCAGAAATTAGATGGATGTCTATGTTGACGAACGTCGATACAGAGTGTCAGCCTGGAGCCCTGCCGGAACATCGATAAACGTCGAAGCAGCGAAGTGGTCCAGTGAAGTCGTCAGGGGAGCCCGTCGTGAACGCATCCACCGAAGCCCTGCCCGTCGTCGTGATCGGAGCCGGTCCGATCGGCCTCGCGGCCGCGGCCCACCTCGTCGAGCGGGACATCGAGCCCCTCGTACTGGAGGCGGGTCCGGCCGCGGGGTCCGCGGTCCGTGCGTGGGCGCACGTACGGCTCTTCTCCACCTGGGGCGAGGTCGTCGACCCGGCCGCGGAGAAGCTCCTCGCCCCGACCGGCTGGGTCAAGCCCGACCCCGACACGTACCCCTCCGGCGGGGACTGGGCCGAGCGCTACCTCCAGCCCCTGGCCGACGCCCTCGGCGAGCGCGTCCGCTACGGGGCGACCGTCACCGGAGTCTCCCGAACCGGCCGTGACCGCATCGTCGACGCCGGCCGCGTGGCCCAGCCCTTCGTCATCCACTACACCGCCGCCGACGGCACCGAGGCCCGTGTCTTCGCCCGCGCCGTCATCGACGCCTCCGGTACGTGGTCCACCCCGAGCCCGGCCGGCGGCAGCGGACTGCCCGCCCTCGGCGAGCGCGCCGCGGGCGACCGCATCACCTACCGCGTCCCCGACCTCAAGGACCCCGCCGTCCGCGCCCGCTACGCCGGCAAGCGCACCGCCGTCATCGGCTCGGGCGCCTCCGCGTTCACCGCGCTCGCCTACCTGGCCGACCTCGCCGACCTCGCCGAGGAGGAGGCCGGAACCCGCGCCGCCTGGATCCTGCGCCGCGGCATCTCCGGCTCCACCTTCGGCGGCGGCACCGCCGACCAGCTCCCCGCCCGCGGCGCCCTCGGCCTCGCCGCGAAGGCCGCCGTCGACGACGGCCACGCCGACGCGGTCACCGGCTTCCGCACCGAAGCCGTCGAACGCGACACCGACGGCCGCCTGATCCTCGTCGGTGAGGACGGCCGCCGCCTGGACCCGGTCGACGAGGTCATCGTCCTCACCGGTCTCCGCCCCGACCTCAGCTTCCTCGGCGAACTCCGCCTCGGCCTCGACGAACGCCTCCAGGCCCCCACCGCCCTCGCCCCGCTGATCGACCCCAACCAGCACTCCTGCGGCACCGTCTACCCGCACGGGGTCAACGAGCTCTCCCACCCCGAGAAGGACGTCTACCTCGTCGGCATGAAGTCCTACGGCCGCGCCCCGACCTTCCTCGCCATGACCGGCTACGAGCAGGTCCGCTCCATCGCCGCCCACCTCGCGGGCGACCAGGAAGCCGCCGAGCGCGTCGAGTTGACCCTCCCCGAAACCGGAGTCTGCGGCGGAGCCGGCCTCTTCGAGCAGCCCGCGTCACCCTCCGCCCAGGGAACCGGCGGCGGCTGCTGCTCCACCCCCGCCGCCCTCACCATCGGCGCCCCGGCCCCCACCGGCGGCTGCTGACCCCGGTGACGGACCTCCGAAGCAGCGGGGCCGCGACCGGCACGGGGGACCGGTCGCGGCCCCGCGCCGCGCTGCCCGCACTCTGCGTCACGCAGATCACCAGCTGGGGCATCGTCTACTACGCCTTCCCCGTCCTCCTCCCCCGCCTGACCTCCGACACCGGCTGGTCCGTCAACGCGGCCACCGCCGCCTTCTCCCTCGCCCTCCTCATCTCGGCCCTCGCAGGCATCCCCATCGGCCGGATCCTCGACCATCGGGGTCCGCGCGCCGTGATGACCTTCGGCTCGGTGATCGGCACCCTGGCCCTCCTCCTCATCGCAGCGGCCCCGAACCTGCCGGTCTTCACCTGCGGTTGGATCCTCGCGGGCATCGCCATGGCCGCCACCTTCTACCCGCCCGCCTTCGCCGCCCTCACCCGCTGGTGGGGCCCCGACCGCGTCCGAGCCCTGACGATCGTCACCCTCGCAGGCGGCCTGGCCTCCACCGTCTTCGCACCGCTGACCGCCACCCTCGCCGAACACCTCAGCTGGCGAGCCACCTACGTCGCGCTGGCCGTGACCCTCGCCGCCGTCACCATCCCCGCCCACGCCCTGGCCCTGCGCGCCCCCTGGCCCCCGGCCCCGCCCTCCCCACCCTCAGCCGACCGCACCCCGGTCGCCCGCAGCCGCCCCTTCCTCCTCCTGGCCGTCGCCTTCACCTTCTCCGGCTTCGCCATGTACGCCGTCGTCATGGGCCTCATCCCGCTCCTCACCGAACGCGGCGCGAGCCCGACAACGGCCGCCTGGGCCCTCGGACTCGGCGGGGCAGGGCAGACTCTCGGCCGCACCCTCTACGCCGCCCTGGCAACCCGTACGTCCGTCACGACCCGAACCGTCACCCTCATCGCCCTCGGCGGCGCGACCACCGCATCACTGGCCTTCGTTCCCGGCCCACTGCCGCTGCTGGTCGTGTTCGCGACCCTCGCGGGAGTCGTACGAGGCAACCTCACCCTCCTCCAGGCCACCGCCGTCACCGATCGCTGGGGCACCACCCAGTACGGCCGCCTCTCCGCCCTGCTCGGCGCCCCGGCCCACATCGCGGGAGCACTGGCCCCATGGGCCGGCGCCGCCCTCGCGGGCCCACTCGGCGGCTACCCCCACCTCTTCGCGGCCCTGGCCTCGCTCTCGGTCGTGTCCGCCTGCCTCGCACTGGGCACCTCCGGGAAAAACCGCGGCCGGGCGGAGACTTCGACACCGTCCGCGAGGCGACCGCGCAGCCGGAAGACCTCACCCGGTCCCCCCGAGAACTGAGCCGCGGAGCCCGCCGCCGATCCGCTACCGTGTCCCTGGGCTGCCCTCGCGGCAGCCCAGGACCTTGCCGAGGCGAGCCGGACTCTCACGCAGAGTGTTCAGCCACGCTTCACGCAAGGCCCGCCTTCGTGGGCCTTGCGGAAAACTACGAAACCGCAGATCAGGGCCCCGCCTTACAAAGCCTCGGGAACGCCCCTCTCCCATTTCGGGAACGTATGGCGCTCCTTCGCAGGTCAGCACGGTCCCCGTCGGCCGTGACTCCCTCAACGTCACTCACACCTCAGGCTCCGGGCGCGATCTCCGCGATCAGGCCCTCGACCAGCTTCTTGATGTCATCCCGGATCGGGCGTACGGACTCGACACCTTGACCAGCCGGGTCCTCGAGCTTCCAGTCGAGGTAGCGCTTACCGGGGAAGACAGGGCAGGTGTCGCCGCAGCCCATGGTGATGCAGACATCGGAGGCCTTGACCGCGTCGACGGTGAGCATCTTGGGGGTTTCGGCGGACATGTCGATGCCGACCTCGCGCATGGCTTCGACCGCAGCCGGGTTGACCGAGTCGGCGGGTGCGGAGCCGGCGGACCGGACCTCGACGCGGTCCCCGGCCAGGTGGGTCAGCCAGGCAGCAGCCATCTGGGACCGACCCGCGTTGTGGACACAGACGAACAGCACGGAGGGCTTGGACACGGCAGGTCTCTTCTCAAGCAGGTGGGTGTACGGCAGCGCACGCGTCAGCGCCGGATGGTGTCATCTATCAATGATGTGAAAGTATCAGCACATGATGACGTCAGTCGACACTGAACTGATGCGGGTGCTCGCCGACCCGCTCAGGCTCCAGATCGTGACCCTGCTCGCCCGCGAGACGCTGTGCACCACACACCTCGTGCAGGAGACCGGCGCCAAGCAGACCAACCTCTCCAACCACTTGAAGGTGCTGCGGGAGGCCGGGGTCGTGGAGACGGAACCCTGCGGACGCTTCATCTACTACCGCCTCAAGCCTGACGTCATCGCCCAGCTCGCCAGCCAGTTCGCCCACCTCGCCGAATCGGCTCGCGCCACCGTCGAATCGAACCTCAAGCGGTCCTGCCCGTAGCCCGCTTCCCGCCTCGCCTGCCCGAGGAGCACCGTTGACCGCCCCCGAGTCCGCCATACCCGCCAACGCGCCCCAGCCAACCCCCGGCGCGCCCCCGCCCCGCACGCCCCTGGCCGCCCGCGCAGCCGCTGAACTCGTCGGCACCGCCGCGCTGGTCACGGTCGTGGTCGGCTCCGGCATCCAGGCCACGGAGCTGACGCACGACGTGGGCTTGCAGCTGCTGGCGAACTCCCTGGCCACCGTCTTCGGTCTCGGCGTCCTGATCACCCTCCTCGGGCCCGTATCCGGCGCCCATTTCAACCCCGCGGTCACCCTGGCCGAGTGGTGGACGGCCCGGCGCCGTGGCGCCGACGTCACGTCGCGCGAGCTGGCCGTCTACGTGCCTTCGCAGATCGTCGGCGCGGTGGCGGGCGCGGTGCTCGCGGACGCGATGTTCGGGCAGCCGCTGGTGAAGTGGTCGACCCACGACCGCTCGGCCGGGAACCTGCTGCTCGGAGAGGTCGTGGCGACCGGCGGGCTGATCCTGTTGATCTTCGGCTTGGCCCGTACCGACCGCCTGCGCTTCGCACCCGTAGCGGTCGCCTCGTACATCGGCGCCGCGTACTGGTTCACCTCCTCGACCTCCTTCGCCAACCCGGCGGTGACCGTCGGCCGCGCCTTCACCGACACCTTCGCGGGCATCGCCCCCACCTCGGTCCCGGCCTTCATCGGCGCCCAGCTCACGGGAGTGGTGGTGGGCCTGGCCCTGACCGCCGTCATCTTCATGCGCGGCAAGACGGACACCGGACCGCCCGCCGCATGATCCGCCACACGGACGTGGTCGTGATCGGGGGCGGCCAGTCAGGGCTCGCCGCGGGCTACCATCTCCGCCGCTTGGGCGTCGAGTTCACCATCCTCGATGCCCAGGCCACGCCCGGCGGAGCCTGGCAGCACACCTGGGATTCCCTCCACCTCTTCTCCCCGGCGTCGTACTCGTCGCTGCCGGGGCGGATCATGCCCGCACAGGACGGAGAGACGTACCCCGGAGCCGGGCATGTCGTCTCCTACCTCAGCGACTACGAGAAGCGATACGAACTGCCGGTCGTGCGCCCCGTACGCGTCCAGGGCGTCCACCGCGACGGCGAGTTCCTGCGCGTTGAGACCGACTCGGGCGACTGGCTGGCCCGGGCCGTCATCAGCGCCACCGGCACCTGGTGGCGCCCCTTCGTCCCCGCCACAGGCGGGAAGTTCGATGGCCTACAGCTCCACACGGTCGACTACCGGTCACCCGAGGACTTCGCGGGTCGGCGTGTCATCGTGGTCGGCGGCGGAAATTCCGGCGCACAGGTCGCGGCGGACCTCGCGTACAAGACCGACCTGACCTGGGTCACGCAGCGCGAGCCACGTTTCCTCCCCGACGACATCGACGGCCGCGCCCTCTTCGACGCGGCCACTGCCCGCCGCCGGGCCCTCGACGCCGGCCGCACCGATACCGGGGGTGTTTCCTCCCTGGGCGACATCGTCGCCGTCCAGCCCGTGCGGCAGGCCCGCGACGCCGGACTCCTCACAGCCCGGCCGATGTTCGACCGCCTGACTCCTGAAGGCATCGCCTGGGCCGACGGTACGAGCACCCGGGCCGACGTCCTCATCTGGTGCACGGGATTCCGCCCGGCGCTGTCCCACCTGGCCCCGCTGGGCCTACGGGGCGCGCGTGGCCGCATCCCCACACGCGGCACGCGGACCGTCGACGAACCGCGCCTGCACATGCTGGGCTACGGGGACTGGACCGGCCCTGCCTCTGCCACCCTCATCGGCGTCGGCCGCCCGGCCCGCGAAGCCGCCCGGGAGATCGCCGAGCTGTTGGGCTGACACGGTCGGCGCGTCCGGTCCGAGTGAGCCCGGCCGCGGTGGAAGCCGAAGTCCGTCAGCCGCTCGTTGCGAGGAGCCGGGCCATCGCCGCCACCACACTCGGCTCGACGCGGTAGTACACCCAGGTCCCACGCCGCTCGGAGGAGAGCAGGCCGGCCTCCCTGAGCTTCTTCAGGTGGTGGGAGACGGTCGGCTGCGAGACGCCGACATCGGATATGTCGCACACGCACGCCTCCCCTGCCACGTGGGAGGCGACCGCCGAGAACAGCCTCAGGCGGACCGGGTCGCCGAGCGCCTTGAACATCGCGGCCGTCCGATCGGCTTCCTCGGCGGTCAGAGGGCGTTCGGTCAGCGGCGGGCAGCAGGGCACAGCGGCATCCGGCTCCAGCAGGGGCAAAGCAGCGGCATTCGACATGCCTCCACATTGACATGCATCGAATCAGCAGGCCAGCGCCCCACCCTGATTCGACAGTTCTCTATGTTGACGTTTATCGATACAACATGCCATGCTGGCACCTCAAGCCATCGACAAACGTCGAAGCAGTGGGAGTCCGTCGTGAACGCATCCTCCGCAGCCCTGCCTGTCATCGTGATCGGAGCCGGCCCGGCCGGACTCGCCGCGGCTGCTCACCTGGTCGGGCGCGGCATCGAGCCTCTCGTCGTGGAGGCCGGGCCCACAGCCGGCTCCGCAGTGCGCCAGTGGTCGCACGTACGCCTCTTCTCTCCCTGGTCGGAAGTGGTCGACCCTGAGGCCGAGAAGCTGCTGGCCCCCACTGGCTGGACCGCGCCCGCCCGCGACGCCTATCCGACGGGCGGCGACTGGGCAGAGCAGTACCTCCAGCCCCTCGCGGACGTCCTCGGCGGCCGAGTCCGCTACGGCACGCAGGTCACCGGCGTATCCCGCGCCGGCCGGGACCGCATCGTCGACGCCGACCGCGACCAGCAGCCCTTCACCGTCCACCTCCTGGGGGCGGACGGCACTGAGGACCGGCTCCTGGCCCGGGCCGTGATCGACGCCTCCGGTACGTGGTCCGCCCCAGGCCCTCTCGGCGGCGACGGTCTCCCCGCGCTCGGCGAGAAGACCTCAGCCGACCGGATCTCCTACCGCGTCCCGAACCTCAAGGACCCCGCGATCCGGGCCCGCTATGCAGGCAAACGCACCGCCGTCGTCGGCTCCGGTGCCTCCGCCTTCACCGCGCTGGTCTACCTCGCCGAGCTCGCGAAGGAGGCCCCGGGCACGCACGCGGTCTGGGTCCTCCGGCGCGGCATCGGCGGCTCCACCTTCGGCGGCGGAGCCGCCGACCAACTACCTGCCCGCGGCGCCCTCGGTCTCGCCGCGAAGGCGGCGGTGGACGGCGGCCATGCGGACGCGGTCACCGGCTTCCGCACCGACGCCCTCGAACAGGACGGCAACAGTCGCCTGGTCCTCATCGGTGCGGACGGCCGCCGCCTCGAACCGGTGGACGAGGTCATCGGCCTGACGGGCTTCCGTCCCGATCTGTCCTTCCTGAACGAGCTCCGCCTCGGCCTGGACGAACGCCTCCAGGCACCCACCGAACTGGCTCCGCTGATCGACCCCAACCAGCACTCCTGTGGCACCGTCTACCCCCACGGCGTGAACGAACTCTCCCACCCCGAGCGGGGCATCTACCTCGTCGGAATGAAGAGCTACGGCCGCGCCACCTCGTTCCTCGCCATGACGGGCTACGAGCAGGTCCGCTCCGT
Source organism: Streptomyces sp. CA189 (assembly GCF_056428985.1). Taxonomy (NCBI): domain Bacteria; kingdom Bacillati; phylum Actinomycetota; class Actinomycetes; order Kitasatosporales; family Streptomycetaceae; genus Streptomyces; species Streptomyces sp. CA189. Next base: position 174,269 of record NZ_JBWJVM010000006.1, read on the forward strand.
CGCGGCGGCCCTCGCGGGTGACCAGGAAGCCGCCGAGCGGGTCGAACTCACCCTCCCCGAGACCGGGGTGTGCGGAGGCACCGGGCTCTTCGATGAGCCCGAAGCCACCGAAGGCACCAGCGGCTGCTGCACGACCCCCGCCGCGCTCACGATCGGCACCCCGGCCCGCTCCGGCGGCTGCTGAACTCAAGGTGACCGACCGCCGAAGTGACGGGCGGGTGACAGACGCCGGGCCCGGTCCATCGTGATTTCGCCACGACGGACCGGGCCCGGTTCCCGCCCCCGCTCAGACTGCTGCCGAGGAGTGCTCCATGGTCTCCGGCAACTCCAGACGCACCGTGCGGTCGCAGAGCCGTTCCACCTGCGCCGGATCGTGCGAGACGAGGAGGACCGTGCGGTTGCCGCGGAGGGCCGCCACGGACTCCTCTACCGTGTCCCGGCTCCGCTCGTCCAGGGCACTGGTCGGTTCGTCCAGTAGGAGGGCCGCCGGCTCCAGGGCCAGGGCACGGGCCAGGCACAGCCTCTGACGCTGTCCCGCAGAGAGCGTCTGGGCCGATTCGTCCAGCCTGTTGTGGACCTCACCCCACAGACCCGCTTCCCGCAGGGCCTGTTCCACACGGTCACGCATCTCCGCCCGGGAGGCGCGCACCAGGTGTCGGAGGCCGAAGAGGGCGTTGTCCAGGACGCTCCCGCCGAAGACGACGGGTGTCTGCGGCACGAGGACGACCGTGCTGCGCAGGCCGGAGTCGCCCTTTCCCTGCCGGACGGGGCGCCCGAGCACGTCGAGATCACCGTCGCGGGTGAGGCCGTGGGGCAGCAGGTCGACCAGGGCGCGCAGCACGGTGGACTTGCCTGCGCCGGAGGGGCCGCACAGGCCGGTGGTCGATCCGGCTTCCAGCTCGAAGGTGACCGGCCCCACCAGGGTCTTCTTGCCGTCGAGGACCCGCAGGTCGCGGACGGATATCACGTGGTCCATCGTGCTCCTTCGGAGCGGTTGCGCAGTGCCACCGCCAGGCTGAGAAGTACTGCGGTGATCAGGACCAGGACCAGGGCGCTCCCCCATGCCTGGGTGATCGCCTCAGGTGCACCCGAGTCCTGGGACAGGGTGAAGATGTGGGTCGGCAGCGCCTGCACCGGGGAGTCGACGATCCCGCTCGGCAGGGCGGGCGCCCCGAAGAACACCGTGGCGGTGAAGATCAGGGGAGCCGTCTCGCCCGCCGCCCGGGCCAGGCCGAGCAGCAGACCGGTGAGTGTGGCCGGCCAGGTGTAGGGGATGACCACGGAGCGGATGTACTGCGCGCGGGTCAGGCCGAGTGCCAGGGCGCTCTCGGTGAGTTCGCTCGGCATGCTCCGGATGCGGCCCGCGGTGGTCAGGGCGATGACCGGCACGACCACGGGAACCAGCACGATCGCTCCGGCCAGCCAGGACCGGCCCCATCCCATGGCGGTGGAGAAGAGGACGTACCCGGCCAGACCCAGCAGGATGGTCGGGGTTCCGCCGATGGCCACCGTGAGGGTCTCCAGCACACGTGCTGTCCTCGCGGAGGCCAGGGTGCCGATGAGAACGCCGGCGCCGTAACCGAGGGGCAGCGCGATCAGCGCCGTGGTGGCCATCAGCAGGAGCGTGCCGAGGATCTGGTCACTCACCCCGCCCCCGGCCGCACCGGTGGAGGAGGTGAACCAGAAGGCCGGGTTGAGTGCGGAGCCGCCTCGCGTCACGAGGATGGCGAGCATCCCGACGAGCAGCGTTCCCGGCAGCAGCAGGGCTACCGTCCGCAGCAGGGTCGCGAGCCGGTCCCGGGGGATGCGCATCCGGGCGGCGGCCCGGTGGGAGCGCAGCCCGCGCTTCACGGAACGGCCCGGGGACGAGCTGCGGGTGCCCCACACCGTGGCCGCGGCCACCAGGACGAGCAGGAGGATGCCCAGGGCGCACAGCGCGGCGAAGTAGGGACCGGAGGTGCCCGCGAGCATCGGCTCCGGGCCGGCCAGCTTGGTGGTCAGGGTCTGCCCGGGGTGCACCAGGGAGGAGAAGAAGCCCCCGAGCGACTCCGGAAGCCTTCCGTCGGCCCGTCCGATGACGAGGAAGACCGCGATCGCCTCGCCGAGCCCCCGGGCCAGGCCGAGCAGGACACCGGCACGCATGCCCGCTCGCGCCTGGGGCAGCACGGCCGACCGTACGACCTCACGGCGGGTCAGGCCGAGCGAGTACGCGGCCTCCCGGTAGCGGGCTGGAACGGCAGCCAGGGCGTCCACGCTGACGGCCACGATCGTCGGCATGATCATCACAGCGAGGACGATGCCTGCGGCGAGCAGGCTGTCGCCGCCCGGTACGTCACCCAGTGCGGCGACGAACGGCCGGATCACCATGATGCCGATGAGGCCGTAGACGATGGAGGGGACCGCCGCCAGCAGTTCGATGCTCAGCCGCAAGGGCCGGGCGAAACGGGGCGAGAGGTACTCCGACAGGGCGATGGCCGCGGACCAGCCGACCGGTACGGCCAGCACGAGCGCCAGGGCGCAGACGACGGCCGAGCCGTAGATCATGGACAGGGCGCCGAAGGCCCCGTTCACCGGGCTCCACGACCGGCCTGCGATCTGGCTGAGCCAGTCGACTTCGCCGCTCGCGATGCCGGTGGCGAGGTATCCGATCAGCACCAGCAGGACGAGGACGACCGAGGACATCCCGGTGTAGACCCATCCCCAGACCCATCTCGCCCGGCCGGGGCGGCCACCCTGGGCGGGCGGCCGCGATGCGACGGATCCGGGCGCCTCGTGAGGGCGCTCCAGGGTGCCGCTCACTGTCAAAGCCCCATCTGCTGGCGGGTCAGGTAGCCGTGGGCGGGCAGCAGCTTCTGGCCTTCGGGCGAGAGGACGTAGTCGATGTACTCCTTGACGGCGCCCTTCGGCTGACCATCGGTGATCATGAACAGCGGCCGGGTCATCGGGTACTTGTTGGACGCCACGTTCTCAGGGGTGGGAGCGACGCCCTCCAGGGCCACGGCCACCAGGTCGTCGTGACCCTCGATGAAGCCGGTCGACAGGGGGGCGATGGAACCCTTGGTGGACTTCAGCTTGTTGCGGGTCTCCAGGTTGCCGCCGACGACGGCGTAGTTGTCGGACTGCGGAGGAAGCGGGGGCTTCTCCTTGCCGTAGACGAACTTGTCGAGCACCTCGCGGGTGCCGCGACCGGGCTCCTTGTCGTAGACGAAGACCTTCAGGTCCGGGCCGCCGACCTCCGACCAGTTGGTGATCTTGCCTTCGAAGAGGCCCTTCACCTGCTCCTTGGTGAGGCTCTTGACTCCGGCGTCGGCGACCTCCTTGGTGATGACGATGCCGACGGCGTCCGCACCTATCTGCGTCGGCACGAAATCGGTGTTCGGGTACGTCTTGCGGTCCTCGTCAGACATGGGCTTGGAGCTCAGCGCCACCTTGATCTGCTTCTGACCGAGCTGGGAGATCCCGCCGGCCGAACCGCCCTGAGTGGCCACAGTGATCTTGAGCCCTCGGGACTTGAGTACCTCGGCGGCATCCGATGCGACCGGGGCAACAGTGGTCGATCCGCTGGCTTGAAGTGTGGTCGAGGCGGCGTTGTCGGAGCCGGCGCAGCCCGTCAGCACCATCGCGAGGAGCAGCGCGGCGGAAGCGGCGAAAGCGATCCGCTTCCGCTTTCCGGTGGGGAGCGACGGTGTCCGGTGGGGGTCGGTGATCATGACAGACATGGCGGTGCCTTTGCTGGTGGATGGGTGAGTTGACTGAGGAATGCGTGCGGGCGAGCCACGCCGACGATCAAGAATCTGCTCCGTGGCAAGGCGGGCGCGAGCCTTGATCACCCGACCTGCCGGGCCGCGAACCCGTCCGCCTCACAACGGTCTGGTGTAGACCTTTTTCGGACACTCATCCAGAAAGGCCACATCCCGCAGCAATCGAAGACTGGCGATGGAGCAAAAAGGATCAAGGACGCCCACACGGAGGCCGGTGCAACGCTGCAACCTTGTCCGACCGACGTCCATCACGGAGGCAGGATTCGTGGCCTACCTCGTGGAATTCAGATGCCGTAGGGGTTCCACGACCCGACCCGGCGATCATTGACGATAGCGGCACGCCTCCCGAGCAGCAAGGATCGGCCGCGATCTGGAAGGGAAACGGGCGTTTCATCCAGAGCCCCATTCATCGATCCATTGACATACATCGCTGAAAGCTGACATGGTTCCGGCCATTGGTCGACACCGCCGTCCGCCACCTGGGCTCCTGACCGCCGCCCCGACTTGCGGTCTTTTCATGCCGATCACTCCCTGGGGGGGAAGTGCCTCAACCTCGTGTGCTCGTAGCTTCCGCGTTCGAAGCGGAACTCCAGCCGTTGACCTGCGCCGTCGTCGCAGCCGCCCTGCAGCAGCACGACGCCCGCGTGGTGGGCTGGGACGCCCATCTGCAGCCGGACGCCCTGCCCGAAGGGCCCTTCGACCTGGTCCTCGTCTCAGTGCAGCAGTTCGAAGGACTTGAACGCGGTATCACCCTGGCCCGCAGGATCCGGGAGGCATTCCCCGCGCAGGTCATCGCCTTCGGTCAATACGCGCAGATGAATCACCGGGCATTCCTCGACGTCGTCGACGGCATCGTCATGGACGAACCGGAGCTGATCGCCGCCGAGCTGGTGGAACTCGCCGCCGGCAGCCGCGAACTCGCCACGGTGCCCGCGCTGATGACCGCAGGTGGTCTGAGGCCCAAGCCCGCACGCTCACGCATCTCCGTCGTCCGCCCGGCCCGAGAGCTCTTCCCCTCCCTCGTGCACTACCCGGCCCACCACTCGCCGTTCGGACTCATGGGCAACATCGAGTCCACCCGTGGCTGCCACCACAAGTGCACCTACTGCTCCGTGTACGGCGCCTACGACGGCGGCATCGCCGCCTATGACGCGGACAGCGTCCTCGCCGACGCCCTGCAGCTGGCCGAGGAGGGCGTGCGGCACTTCTGCTTCATCGACGCCGAGTTCTTCAACTCGCGCACCATCGGGATCAGCGTGGTCGAGCGCCTCGTCGAGGCCATCGGACCGATCACCTTCGAGTTCACCACGCGCGTCGACCACGTACTGGACTACACGAGCGAGCTGGAGAAGTTGGTCCCGCTCGGCCTCAAGCGGGTCACCTGCGCGCTGGAGTTCCCCTCCAACCGGATCCTGCGCATCTTCGACAAGCACATCGACGTCGATCACATGAAGGAAGCGGTCACGGAAGCGGCGCGGATCGGGTTCGAGCTCTACCCGACCTTCATCCCGTTCACCCCGTGGATCGAGTACGAGGAGCTCCTGGGCTTCGAGGACTTCCTCGTCGAGACCGGGCTGGCCAAGGTCACCGACCCCACGGCGCTTCAGACCCGCCTGCTCCTCTTCAAGGGATCCCCGCTGTTGTCCTCCCCGTGGATGGAGGACATCGCGACCGTCGACCGCGGCTTCTGGGTCGAGTGGACCCACCCGGACAAGCGAGTCGAGGAACTGTGGCAGGAGCGCCGCACGGACGCCGAGGACATGGGCAAGATCCGCTGCTGCGTCAAGTGCTGACCCGCCCCTCAAGAACCGAAGGAACCTGACATGGGTGGATCACCCCGCGTCGTCATCTCCACCGGCCGGCAGTTGCCCGGCCTCGACTGGGCCGGTGAACTCGACAGCCTCACCGACGCCTGGCCGTACCTGGGCCCGACCTTCCTGGGCGCGACCGAGAAGGTCATGCCGGACCTCCAGCCCTGGCACACGATCGCCACCCGAGCCCGCGGCGAACTCGCCCTGCTGCCCGGCTACATCCTCCACACCCCGCCGGTCGTCGACCACGAACCCCGCACCTACCTGGGGTGGCAGGCCCCCTCCGGCGAGGAGGTCTGCTGCGGGGCCGAGACCGACGCCGCGCGCAGCGCCGAGATCGACGCCCTGGGCACCGAGCCGTTCTTCCCCGCCCTCCTCCTGGGATCCCCGCTCGGCTACCGCACCGAGGTCGCGTACAACTTCTGGACGCCGACCTTGATGTCGGCCATCGTCGACAAGCTCGTCCCGGCCGCCTTCGAGGCAGGCATCCGCTGCATCGTCGCTCCCTGGATATCCGACCGGCGAGGCAACGAAGCCCTGGTCGACGCGTTCAACGCGGCCGGCGGCCACAGCGCTTTCTGGGGCTACGAGGATTTCCTGAGCCTCGACGCCACCAGCTGGGAAGGCCACCTGGCCGCTCTGCCCCTGAAGAAGCGGCAGCGCATCAAGGGCGACGTACGCCGTGCCGAAGCCGCAGGCGTCACCATCCGCCGTGTCGACGGCACCGACATCCGCCCTCATGTGGCTCGGATCGCGGAACTGACCTGCCTGAACCGGGAGAAGAACGGAGCGGGCGAGCAGCCGGGCCACATCGCCGGAATCCTCACCGCCCTCATCGACGATGGCGCGGACGTCCGGGCCTACCTGGGCTACAAGGACGACGCTGTCGTCGCCACCTGCGTCACCATCCGTAAGAACCACAGGCTGTTCCTCAAGTGGGCCGGCTTCGACTACGCGGCCGTCGGCGAGCGCAGCGGAATCTACTTCGCCCTCGTTCTCGACGCCCCCGTCCGCGACGCCTATGCCGAAGGCCTGCGCACGGCCGAGTTCGGTGCGGGCGCCCACCAGGCCAAGGCACTGCGCGGCTGCACCCCGCGCTCGGTCACCACCTCGATGATCCTGGCCGACCCGGCACTGCGGCCCCAGGCCGCCACATGGCTGAACGCGTTCGGGCGCAGCCGCCGCACGGCATTCGGAGACGCCGCCACCCCCTCGGCCCTGCCACTGCTCGCAGACACGGCCGCCGGCGGCTGCTGCGCCGACAGCTGAGGCCACCCGACCGTCGACCAGGACACCAAGGAACACACATGATCACGTTCATCCCCCTGACCGGCTTCCTCGGCGCCGGCAAGACCACCACCATGACCGCCGCCGCCCTCGCCCTCCAGGCACAGGGCCGCAAGGTCGCCGTCATCACCAACGACCAGGGCGTCGAGCTCGTCGACACCAAGCTCGTCCGCAGCAAGCTCGACAGCGTCGCGGAGGTCACCGGCGGCTGTTTCTGTTGCAAGTTCGAAGACCTCGTCGAGGCGATCGTCGCCCTCGTCGAGTCCGACAGCGTCGACACCGTCATCGCCGAGGCCGTCGGCAGTTGTACCGACCTGCAGGCCACGGTGGTGCGCCCGCTGCGCCAGTACTACGGCGAGAGCATGGTCGTCGCACCGCTCACCACGGTCGTCGACCCGCTGCGCCACCTCGCCTTCGACAAGGCTGCCCAGCGGGGAGAGCCGGAGTCCGACCTCTCCTACCTCTTCCGCCAGCAGCTCATCGAGGCCGACGTCATCGCGGTGAACAAGCAGGACACGGTCCCCGGCAGCCGCGCCGCCGATCTGCTGGAGCGCCTGCGCACCGACTACCCCAACGCGGCCGTCGTCGGGTACTCCGCGACCCAGGGGCAGGGACTGCCCGCCCTCCTAGAAGCCTGGCAGGACCCGGCGGGCAATGCGGAGGTCCAGCTCGACATCGACTACGACCGCTACGCGGCAGCCGAGGCCCAGCTTGCCTGGATGAACCAGGAACTCGACCTCACCCCCACCGGTGGGCCCTTCGACGCCACCGACTGGGCGCGCGCCGTCCTGGCGGAGCTGTCTGCCTGGGCGCACCAGAACAACGCGGTCATCGGTCACGCGAAGCTCACCGTCGAGCTGGCCGACGGCGACTTCGCCAAACTGAGCCTGACCGAGGCCGGAGCCGAGCCCACGCTGGACCGTGGCGCCACGAGCCCGGCCCAGGCGGCCAGGGCCGTGATCAACGCCCGGGTGGCCTGCGAGCCCGCTGCCCTCGACGCGGCAGTCACCGCGGCCGTGGCCGCCGCGGACGCCGTCACGGACGTGTCCTCCTCCGCCACGGCTCCGGTGTCGTTCAAGCCCTCGTACCCCCGCCCCGTGCACCGCCTCGCCGCCGCCAGCACCAGCGCCTGAACTCCAAGGACCCCACCATGTCGGACACCACCAGCAGTCAGCTCGACACCGAGGTCCGGGACTACTACCGGGCCAAGGCCGCCGAGGCGCAGAACGAGGGAGCTTGCTGCTCCCCCGACCCGAACACCTTCGGCCCCGCCGCCTACGCGGAGATCCGCCCCGGCGCCGCCCCCGACACCGCTCTCCTCGCCAGCCTCGGCTGCGGCAACCCCACCGCCGTCGCCGAGCTGCGCGAAGGCGAGACCGTACTCGACCTCGGCTCCGGCGGCGGTCTGGACGTCATCCTCTCCGCCCGCAGGGTCGGCCCCGACGGGCGGGTCTTCGGGCTCGACTTCCTCGAGGAGATGCTGGCGCTCGCCGCCCGCAACGTCGAGGACGCCGAGATCGACAACGTCGTGTTCCTCAAGGGCACCATCGAGGCCATCCCTCTCCCCGCGAGCACGGTCGATGTCATCATTTCGAACTGCGTGATCAACCTGTCCCTCGACAAGCCCGCGGTGTTCGCCGAGATGGCGCGCGTGCTGACCCCCGGCGGCCGCATCGGCATCAGCGACGTCGTCGCGGAGGACCGCCTCACGCCCGCCGACCGGGCCGAGCGCGGAGGACACAGCCAGTGCATCGCCGGCGCGCTGTCCATCACCGAGTACAAGACGCTGCTGGCCGAGGTCGGACTCCAGGACGCGGAGGTCGTACTCACCCAGGAAGCCGCCGACGGTCTCCACGCGGCGATCATCCGGGCAGTCAAGCCCGTCACCGATGCCGCCACCGACGCCCAGGAGTGCGCGCCCGGCGGCGGATGCTGCTGACCGTTCAACCGTCGGGGCGGCCGGGCCGCGGACGGCCCGCGGGTCATTGCCGTGCTCGAGAAGGTGCGGGTCCGCCCGCCGGCCGGCAGTCTGCCAAAAAGGAAACCGGATGCCCGACGAAGAACTTGAGCGCGAGACAGTCGAGCTGTACACCCGCTGGTTCCAGGCCCTGGCCGAACCGACGCGCATCCTGATCATGCGATACCTCAGCGGACAGGCGGAGCCCATTCCGGTAGGCGCCATCGTCGACCACCTGCAGGTCGGCCAGCCCACCGTCTCGCATCACCTCAAGATCCTGCACCAGGTCCGCTTCGTCACCCGGCGCAGGGCCGGAACCAGCATCCTCTACTCGCTCAACGACTGCTGCGCGACCGAGATCCCCCGTGCCGCAGCCGTGGTGCTGGGTCTGCACGCGGCACCGCCCCACCACGCCGATACCGCCCGAGCGAACGCGCACTGACGCGATGCCGCCCACCCGGGCGGTATCGGCCTTCCCGCTCCGTACCGAATGGACTCTTCCGTGCCTGCGAAGACCACCGACACCGACACCGCGCCCCACCCGGCGGCCGCCAAGCCGGTCCTGCTGCTGATCGGCAGCGGCGACCGACGCTACCGCGAGTACATCGTGGAAGCCGTCTCCAGCCACTTCCGCCTCTGGCTCCTGGACTCCTACGAACCCACCTGGCAGCTGCCGTACGTCGAGGGCACCACCCTCGTCGACACGAAGGATCCGGCAGCCCTGCGTGCCGCAGCCGAACCGGTCATGGACTCGCTCCCGGTGGCCGGCGTGTTCACCTACGACGAATCCCTCGTTCACGCCGCGGCACACCTCGCGCAGGCACTACAACTGCCCGGCAGCGCACCGGAGGCGGTCCTCGCCTGCCGGGACAAGGCCACCACCCGGACCCTGCTCAACGCCGCCGGGGTGCCGCAGCCCGCCAGTCACGCCGTCGCCGGAGTCGAGGACGCTCTCGCGGCTGCCGAGAGCATCGGCTACCCCGTGGTCGTCAAGGCGCGGGGCCTGGCCGGGAGCCTGGGGGTCGTACGGGCCGACGGACCCCAGGACGTGGCAGCCGCCTATGCCGCGGCAAGCTCCGCCAACTACCCGGGCGTGCCACGGTACGAAGCGGACGTCCTGGTCGAGGAGTTCCTCACGGGGCCGGAGATCAGCATCGATGCGGTCGTCGTCGCGGGTGTGTGCACCCCGATGGTCCTCGCACGCAAGCAGGTCGGCATGGATCCGTACTTCGAGGAGACCGGGCACACGGTCGACGCAGGCGATCCGCTGCTGCACGACCCGGAGCTCCTCACCCAGCTCGACCGCATCCACAAGGCCCTCGGATTCGACCACGGATCCACCCACACGGAGTTCAAGCTCACCCCCTCCGGACCTCGTCTGGTGGAGATCAACGCGCGACTCGGCGGTGACTTCATCCCGTACCTGGGCGCCCTTGCAACGGGTACCGACCCCTCTGTCGCCGCGGCCCACGTTGCTGCGGGCTTGGTGCCGCACACCGCTGCGCGGCACCACAAGACGGCTGCCATCCGGTTCCTCTACCCGGCCGCCGACTGTGAGGCCGTCGAGGTCGTGGTGCGGCGGGACCGGCTCGGACGTACCGTCCACAAGGCCGTGGCCACGGCGGAAGCCGGTACCCGGCTCGCATTGCCGCCCAAGGCCTACCTGAACCGCTACGGGTACGTCATCGCGGTGGGCGACGACGGCGACGAGGTCCGCGCCGACCTCGCCGAGCCCGAGGCCCTCATCGAACTTGTCACGCGCCCTCTCGACGCCTGACGAGGCATGTGAGGAGGCCCCTCCCCCGACGGAAGGCCGTCGATGGAGGGGCCTCTTCACATCCGGCCTCACCCGATGACGGGGCTGCGGCGCTCCAGCAGGACGACATCGCGCCAGAGGCCGTGGTGCCGTGCCACCCGCTCGCGCCTCCCGATGACCCGGAAGCCGCAGGCCAGGTGGAGGGCCATGCTGGCGTCGTTCTCGGGAAAGACACCGGACTGGACGGTCCAGATCCCGGCGGCCTCCGTGGAACCGATCAACGCGTGCAGCAGCTGCCGACCGACTCCGGCCCCCCGGGCATCCGGGGACACATAGACGGAGTGCTCGACCACGCCGGCGTAGGCGGGCCTGCCGGAGACGGTCGAAACAGCCGTCCAGCCCAGCACGCGGCCGCTCTGCGGCGCGAGCGCGACGAACCTGTGGCCGGTCATCCTGCCCGCATCGAAGGACGCCCAGTCCGGGGCACGGGTCTCGAAGGTCGCGTTCCCTTCGTCCATGCCGGCTTGGTAGATCGACAACACCTCAGGGGCATGCACCGACGACATGGGCGCGAGTCGGGTGCCGGCGCCCATGGGCGGTTGGTTCGTCATCGTGGTCCCCCTCGTGGTTCGGGTAAGGATCCGGCCCCCGCGACGGGGGAGACGCGGGAGCCGGGAACAGGGAGACAGCCCGGGGCTGTCACAGCAGCGGGATCGAGACCACTCCGATCGCGATGCTCCCCAGCATGCCGATGGCCAAGTAGAGCCCGAAGACCTTGTTGTTGACGACGCTGCGCACGGCGACCATCGCCGGAATCGTCGTCACGGCCCCGCCCAGGAGGAAGGTCACACCGGCGGCAGCCAGCATGCCCTGGTCGAGGAGTCCCTCGACGACCGGAATCGCGCCGACACCGTTGAGGTAGAGCGGCACGCTGATCGCACCGGCGACGAGGACGGACAGCACACCGTCGACGCCCAGGATCTCCGAGACGAAGTCCGTGGGCAGGTAGCGCACGATGAGGGCTTCCAGAACGATGGCCAGCAGGAGCCACTTGCCCAGCACACGGGAGTCGCCCCAGATCTCCTTGAGCAGGTCGACCAGCTTGAGCTGCTTCAGATCACGCTTGACCATGACCTTCCACGGGGTGCTGTCGTCCTCGAAGGGGTTGTCAGTGGCCGGTGTCTGTGCCGCGCCGGAGCAAGCACTCGGGCCGGCCGTCTCGGCACCCTCTTCCCGGGCGGGTTCGCCCGACCCCGCGCCGACCTTCACAACCGACGGGGCCGCAGCCTTTGCCGTCGAGCAGGCCGGCTGCTCGGCCTCAGCCGCGGTGGCACACGAGGACGCCTCCACCGTGCTCCGCGCAGCCGCCCGGAGAGGGTTCGCGAAACCTCCCCGCCGCTCGATGGCCAGGACGATGAGGCCCGCGCCGAAGCTGAGCACCAGGGCGCCTACGAGTCGCGCCGTGGCGATGGGGAGGCCCAGCTGGGACGCGGAGAGCGCGTAGATCTCAGGATCCATGGACGGCGAGGCGATCCAGAACGACATCACTGCGGACAGCGGTACGCCGGCCACGAGGAACCGGCGGATCAAAGGGATCACCGTGAAGGAGCAGAAGGGGCTGAACGCTCCGATGGCCGTGACGATCGCGATGCCCAGGACACCCCTGTGCTTGAAGTTCCGCCGGGCCAGGACGTCGATCGACAATCGCTGCACCGCGATGCCCAGCACGATGGCGAGAAGGAACCAGGGAAGGTAGTGAAGGATCTCGCTCAATATGAACAGGCCGAGCGCCCGCGCTTCGTTCACGGTGGACCTCTCTGGAGGGCAGATGCCGCTGCGGCCGCCACGTGAAACCCGGCCGCTGTGGAATGGATACGCCAGGGCAGCGGGCCGTGGCAGGTCACCGCATCCCCCATTAATCGATAATCGATGATAGACGATGAATCTTGGTCCAGGCAATGCCTCGGGGTTCGTACATGCGGCGCACTGCCCATCCGGTGAGCGGCCTGCTCGGCGAGTCGTCCGCCGATCGGCCCCTCGCGGCAAGCGTGACCGAGCGAGGCAGGCACGCGGGACCGCGCGGCCTGGCGAAGGTGACCCTTGCCTGCCTGTGGAACATCGAATATGGTCGATGAACCATGACGGGTACGATGAACGCACAGCTGATCGACCGCGCGACGGCGGAGTCCTACGCCACGTGGTTCAAAGCACTGTCCGACCCCACGCGCGTGCAGATCCTCAATCTGCTGGCCCTCGCACCGGGCTCCATGAGCGTCGGGGAGATCGTGGAGCGGATGGGCGTTGGGCAGTCCACGGTGTCGCACCACCTCAAACTGCTTGCCGACGTGCGCTTCGTGCTGCGCGAGCGGCAGGGTACATCGGCGTTCTACTCGATCAACGTCTCCTGCGTGGCCTGTTTCCCCAGCGCGGCGGACGCCGTGATGGGCCGCCCCGCCTCCACCGCCTGACCGGCGCGGGAACATGCCCGAGGCGAATCCACCGACGTCGGCAGCGCCGGCGTGCTGCCCGCCCATCACTGACGCCGCGCTGTCCGAGCAGGCGGCGGAAACCATGGCCGCCCTGTTCAAAGCGCTGTCGGACCCCGTGCGGCTTCGACTCCTCTCTCGCGTGATGTCCCATCCGAACGGTGAGGCCTGCGTCTGCGACATCGCGGACGTCGGTGTTTCCCAGCCCACCGTGAGTCACCACCTGCGGAAGCTTCGCGAGGCGGGCCTGCTCACCTCGGAGCGGCGCGGCACTTGGGTTTTCTATCGGCCGACGCCCGAAGTTCTGTCCTCCTTGGGCGCATTCCTCGGAGAGTCGGACCTCTCCTTGTCGGGCCCGTAAATCCCTTTCGCCCCATCGCCCGGTTCGGCAACGATTAATTCATCGCCGCGGTCACCACCGGGCAGAGATCACTCTTCCGTGCACCCTCGTCCACAGATAGAATCTTGGAGCGATGGAGAGACCTAGCAAACTCCCATTGCGATGGCCCAGCGTTGTGCCACCCCGTGCGCCGCAGAATATCCAGCGCACGGTCGAGTGTTCAACACGATGACCGGGCATCCACGACATTCCACGCCGGTCACCTTTAACCTGCGGAAGGAATATCTCATGCCTCTCTTGACCCTGTTCTCCCTGATCTGGGGCTGACTGCCGCACTCCCTCTGGCCCTGCGGGAGCAGCATGCCCCGCAGGGCGGAACGAGGTTCGAGCCGCCCTCCTCTGCAATCCAAGAGCCGCCGACAAAAGCGGACACATTGCAACTACGGCAGCCAACCCGCAGGGATTAACCGACGCGAAAATTAACCATTCCGACGAAATGTACCCGCTGATCGCTGGACCTCAGCGGCACATTCGCGTGCCCTTTTACTTTCATGCGACCACCCCCTGGACAGACGTAGCTAGGCTTCTTGCGCCGTGCTTGAATTATCGGCTCAACGGCCTTAAGAGGTCATCACGGGGGGCGCAGCGATGCCGCATGTAAGTCAGGATCACGCCGAAGTACTGTATTCCCGAATTCTGAAGGACCCTCTGTGGTGTCCCGACCGGGTGTGCGCCGAGATGTCCTGGTCCCGGGAGGAACTCGACGGAGCTGTGGCGCGGCTGGCGGAGCTCAGCCTGCTGGTCGAATCAGGCACCCTCCCCAGCGGATGGTCCGTGCTGACCCCCGATTCGGCGGTCCACACGCTCCTCGGTCAGGCGATGCGGAACTCGCTGGCCGTCCTGCACGACGTTGCCGGCACACACCGTGCGGTCGACACCCTCGTCAACACGTTCCGCCCGATCCACTGCAGGGACGTCTCCGAGGCACAGATCGAAGTCCTCGTCGGCGAAGCGGAGGTCACGGCCGCGCTGGAGGATGCCGCACATCACGCGCGCTACCGCGTCCTGTCCATGCACCCGGGCAAGGCGCTTCCCCAGGAGATGCTGGAGAACGGCCTCGACCGGGATGCCGCAGTGCTGGCGCGGGGCACGGAGATCCGGACCCTCCACATGGCGTCCACCGCCGCCGTGCCCCGTGTCGCCGACTATCTGCGCAGATTGACCGAGGTCGGCGGTCAGGTACGCACCGCGCAGCAGCTGCCCATGAGGCTGATCATCATCGATCACACCCTTGCCTTCGTCGCCTTTCCCCAGTCCCTCCACCAGTCCTATGACACGGTCTCGGCGGTCCGCGTGCGGGGCGAGGTCCTGGTCGGGATCTTCGAGGACATCTTCGATCACTGCTGGGGCAGCGGAGCCCTGTTGACCCCGGTGACGGCGGGCACTGGGCGCGGCACCGAACCTCATGAGTCCACCTCGATGGCGGTCGAGCTCACCGCGCGTCAGCGTGAGGTGCTGCAGATGCTTGCCGCCGGGTTGACCGACGACGCGATCAGCCGCAAGTTGGGGGTCTCCGAGCGCACCGTCGGCCGTCAGGTCGCCGACCTGATCAGCAAGCTCGGCGCCGAAAGCCGCTTCCAGGCGGGGTTCAGCGCCGCCCGGCTGGGCTGGTTGGAGCTGTGAGGCGGGCTCCCGCAGCTGCCGGCGCGCCCGGCTTCAGCGGATGACGTGGTCGAGCACATTGTCCAGATGGCGGCGCAGGTAGCGCATGAAGGGTGTGCCACCCGTGCCCACCTCGTTGGAGTTCGACTCGTCGCGTCGCGCCTGCTGCTGCACGTACCGCGCGGCGTAGTCCAAGTGCAGTTTCCGGAACGCGTGCATGGACTCGATGCACTCGTTGTACGCGGCCACGGCCTGCGCGGGCCGCTCTCGGAGCAGCAGTCCGCGCAGGTCGGCCCTCGGGCCGACCTCCTCGATGAAGGCACGGTGGGGAAGCGGCAGGTAGTCGCGCAGCGAGTGCATGTAGTCCGCCAGTGGATCGGACTCGTCGCTGATCCCGAAGACCACATCGAAGAAGGGCACGATCGCACTCTGCGCGCCGGTCTCACCGCTGAACTGCTGCGGTCGCCCACCGAACGCGGCCACGCCTTCGTACAGGATTCCCTCCGGGAAGGCGGGGTTGTTCTTCCAGCCGAAGAGGAAGCGCCGCACCCGGTGGTAGTAGACGTACGGATCGCAGCGTTCGGGCATTCTGGCGAGCACCGACTCCATGGCCGCGAGACTCGAGGCCACCCGCCGCAGGGCCGCGGTCAGCGCCTCGGCATCACCGTTCAGCACGGCGTCCTGGGCCTCTACGGCCGCGAGGAGGCCGGGTGCCGCGGCGGCCTCGATCGCGATGTGCACCAGGACGAACCAGTCGTCGTCCATCCCGCCCAGAAAGTCCTGCAGCCTGACGATGTTGCCGAGTTCGACGGGCCGGTCGCCGTCCAGCCGCCGCCAGTTGTGCAGTTGCTGCGTCGCATACGACAGGATCGGCGGGCGGCCCAGCCGGTCGGCCACCGCAGCCCAGGGGACGGCGATGTTCGCGGGCACCGACTGTGCGGGAGGTTCGGTGTCGTTGATCCACGCGTGGCCGAAGTACGACAGCAGCAGCAGGGCCCGCTCGAGCTCAGCCGCCGTCTGCAACCCGCTCACGTCGAGGGGAGCGACTTCCTTCAGCAGAGTCCGCCCACGGCCGCTCACCAGGTGCTTCGGAAGCTGGGCCGCGATGTCGTCCCATTGCGCGAAGGGCTCCGGAAGCCGGACCAAGGGGTCGGCTGCGGGCAGGAAGCCGTGCACCGGGTCAACGTCGTACTTCTCCAGCGAAATGTTCATCGACATACCTTCTGAGCTGAGAGCTTCCCGCGAGCGAAGCCTTGATCTGTGACGGGTTGGTGCGGCGGTATCAGGCAGAGCTGTCAGCCGCGGCCGACGCGGCGAGCCGGTCGAGTTCCGCGTATCCGCGGGCTACCGCATGGCGGGTACGGTGCTCCGGTATGGGCCAGGTGCCGGCTGAAGGCGCATCGGCCTGGGAGACTCCGGCGCTGTGCAGCGTTCGGATCTCCTCGGCGACCGACGCGATGAACTCGCGCTGCTCCCGCACGAACGCCGCGTCAACGGGTGCGCCGTGGCCCGGAATGACGACGGTGCCGGCCTGGATGAACGCGGCGGCATCGATGGTCGCCTGCCACTCGAAGGGATAGGAGTCCGGCCCCCAGATCGGCGCCCCTGCCTCCTCTATGAGATCCCCCGCCACCACGACGTCGGCGTCCGGAACCACGACCCAGAGGTCGCCGGCCGTGTGGGCACGCCCGGTCCACCTCAGCTCGATGACGCGGTCACCGAGGTCGATCACCGAGGTCTCCTTGACGAGCTCGGTGGGCCGTGCGATCTGCAGCCGGTCGATCTTCGCCTGCCAGTCCGGTCCGCGGTCGGTGAAGGTGTCGAGGAAGAACGCCACTGCGGGGTCGTCCGGCGTCAAAGCCGCGGGTACGGACTCGTGCGCCCAGATCTGAGCCGCCGGAACGTGATGTGGAGCGACGAAGGCGACATTGCCCCAGGTGTGATCCAGGTGGGAGTGGGTGTTCACCACCCAGCGGACGGGCACCGAAGCGAACTCGGCGATGTCCGTCTTGATCTCCTGGGCCTCCTCCAGTGAGCACCGCGTGTCCACCACGGCGACGCCCTCCGAACCGACGACGGCTGTCACCGTCACATCGCAGGGCTCGTACCGGCGCTGGAACACGCCCGCGCCGACCTCGGTCCACTTCGTGCTCATCGCATCTCCTCGTTCATGTTCGGCTGTTGGGCCCGGCCGGTCCGGTCCGCCCAGGTGGCGGCCGCGCTCGCCACAACGACACAGGCCAGACCGGCTAGTTGATAAGGGCCCAGGGACTGGCTCAGCAGGACCAGACCGACCAGCGCAGCCACGGCCGGCTCCAGGCTGGTGAGGATCCCGAACGTCCGTACCGGCATGCGCCGAAGAGCGGTCATCTCCATCGCGAACGCACCCATGGGCGACAGCAGCGCGACCCCCGCCACCGCAGCCAGCAGCAAGACCGGCTCAGGGCTGTCCAGCAGCCCGGTCATGCCTTGCTGGAAACCGACCGGGGTCACCATGAGCGCGGCGACGGCCATGGAGACCGCGAGGCCCTGATAGCCCTCGAAGACCTCGCCGACGACGCGCGTGCACACGATGTAGGCAGCCCAGCAGGCCGCCGCCCCGAACGCCAGGGCCAGACCGGCGTAGTCGAGGGCTCCGGCGGAACCGGCCGAGCCGAAGAAGCAGATCAGGACCACGCCCATGCCGGCAAGGAGCGCGCAGATCCAGTGCGCGAGGCGGCGTGAAGCAAGGACTGCCACGGACAGGGGTCCCAGGAATTCTATGGTCGCCGCAATACCAAGAGGAATGCGTGCGATAGCTGCGGAAAACAGCAGGGTCATGCCGGCCGAAACGACCCCGAGCAATACGACAGCGCCCCATTGCCGCGCCGTTTTCCCGAAGAGGACCGGCCGGACGAATACGAAGAGCAGGAGCGCGGCGATCAACAGCCTGAGCCAGGCCGTGCCGGCCACACCCAGGTGCGCGAAGAGCTTCTCGGAGCAGGCGACACCGGTCTGCAGAATAATGATTCCGCCCACGGCGAGGAACGCCCCGGATGTGGGGTATGCCGCGATATCGGGTCGCCGTGCGGAAGTTTCGAGCTGAGTCATGACACCTTCCGTGGGGGTGGTCCCCCCGGCGGATCGCTCCACCAGGGGGACCGGGCAGTACGTCAGACCAGTGCGCGGCCGTGGTCGCCGTACCGGCGCCCTGCCGCGCGGCGGAGGTCCGCCATGACGTTGATGCGGCGGATCCATCGGTCGGTGCCGTCGTACCGCGCGGTGAACGGCTTCCGGCCGTGGACGGCGCGCTTGTTGTCGACGATCAGCATCTCGCCCGGGGACAGGGCCACGTCGCGCAGGTTCTTGTCGATTCCGGAGATGATCTCCTCGAGAGCCGCTGCGGCCTCGGGGTCCAGGTCGCGCGGCATGAACGCCGGGTCGATGCAGATGTGCGGGGCCTCGGGGTTGCCGGAGAGGACCGCGGTACGGCGCGGGGCCTCGTTCATCCGCGCGATCTGCTCGAAGGCGCGCTCGGTCCAGTCGCTCTCCTCCAGCCCCGTGGTCTCGGCGTTGAACTGCGCCGTGTGGGACTCGTCGGGGAGGATGACGAACCTCTCCTCGAACAGCACCTCGCGGGCCTTCGGGGAGAGCTCGATGTCCTGGATCGGGGCGAAGGTGGTCGGCACCTTGTCGTGGTTCCGCAGCCCGAGCAGCATGATCCAGTCAGCGCGCAGGGGGTGGAAGGCATCCTCGTTGTGCCATTCCAGGTTGACCGTCGAGCTCGACCCCAGCTGCTGGTCCTCATGCCCCTGGATCGGGAAGAGGTCGAGGACCATCTTGCCGCGCTGCTGCGTCAGGTAAGAGACGGGGTCGCCCATCAGCGAGCCGAGCAGCAGCAGCAGGGCACCCGCCCGCGCGGCCTCGCGGCTCGCCGGCTCGTCGGTGTAGGCCACCGGTGTCGGGCCCGCGGCCGCTTCGTCGATCGGCAGATTGGAGACGATCAGGCCGCCGTACGGACGTCCCGTCAGCCGGAAGCTGGTCAGGTTCGCGCGGAGCGACGCGGGCACCTCGTGGGCAAGCAGGGCAAGGCGGTTGAGCTGCCGCTCCAGGGGGAGATCCGGACTGAGGTCGAGGATTTCATCCGCCATCTCCTTGAGCTGCGAACTCTCGGACTTCGTGAGCTCCAGATACGGAACTCCATCAGCTGCCCTGACCGGCAACGCTTCGGCAGTGGGCAACTCAACGGCGAGTGACACCGGAAAACTCCTCTTCGGCAAACGCTATATGGATGGGCCCGGCCAGTGACGATTGCTCTCGAAAGAGCACATTGGCACTGGCCGCCCGGAGGATTCTTTCCGGCCGAAGTCGTAGCGTCCATCGGTTGCGGGCGTCTGGAACCAGTCAGGTCCGGAACCTGACACGCGGTGTACGCATCCGAGACATCCGCCGTGTGCTCGGATTGATCCGTGTGCGGCACACCGGGTGACCGCAACCGCATATTGCTATGCACCTTGAGGGTTGAATGAATGAGTCGCTCCAAAAACTGCGTGCCCTTCCGGGGCACTTCGTCGTAGAACGTGCCGAACACCTCGACTCCGTGGACGCCGAATCCTGGCTGGCCCTGGTGCGGGCACCCGAAGGGCTCACGGTGATCCGTCAGGCCGCCTCTCACGACAGCGGGGAGCCTTGGGTGGCCCTGTACGGCGGTGACGATCCGCACGGTCTGGACGTCCCCGGCGTCCTGGCGCGCCTGCTCGCCCCGCTCGCGGTGGCCGGCATCCCGGTGTTCGTCGCCTCGACCTACAACGCGGACGTCGTTCTCGTACCGCGGCTGAGGCTGAGTGACGCCGCGGAGGCCCTGCGAGGGCACTGCGAGCTGCTGATCGGCACCGACTGGCGAAAGGCCCCCCACTGAACGACGACGAGGCCATCGCGGTGCGCCGTGCTGCCGAGTACGTCGAGCGCCCTACCCGGCACGCCGCCGCGGCAGCTCTGGCCCTGGCGGGCGGATTCAGCGGAGAGATCGGGCACATCCGCCCCGCCGACCTCGACTTCACCGGGCACCGGGTATGGATGCACGGCTCGACGAAGACCCTGCCTCGGTGGTGCCCTCTGGACGACTGGGGCATGCGCGTCCTGACCGCCCGAACCCAGCACTTGGAGAACACCTCCGCAGCCGAGTCCGGCCCCCTGGCCGTCTCCGCCCAGGCCGGCTCCCAGCTCGACCGCTCCCTCTGGAACCGCCGCATGATCGCCTTCGGCGCCGACGCCCAGAGCCTGGTCGTCCTCGGCTTCCTCCTCGCCCAGAACGCCACCAGCGCGGCCCGCCACCGGGAAGACCCCACCTACGCCGACGCGGACGCCGAGCGCAGAAGGCCTCACCGGGTCCCCGAAGAACTGAGCCGCGGAGCCCCCCACTGATCCGCTACCCTGTCCCTGGGCTGCCCTTGAGGCAGCCCAGGACCTTGCCGAGGCGAGCCGGACTCTCACGCAGAGTGTTCAGCCACGCTTCACGCAAGGCCCGCCTTCGTAGCTCAGGGGATAGAGCACCGCTCTCCTAAAGCGGGTGTCGCAGGTTCGAATCCTGCCGAGGGCACAGTTTGCAAGCTGCTGACCTGGGGTTTCTCCCCAGGGAAGCACTTTATTCGGCCCCGGACTCCTCGTCCGGGGCCGTTTGCGTGAGCGGTGCGTGAGCGGACGTGCGGATGACCTCCGGGATTCCCGCCGATGGATCGGCACGATCCGGCACGTGCGCTGCACCTTCTTCTGCTGGCTCGGCAGCCTTGGAAGCCTTGGTGGGGGCCTCCTGGTCGGCCGCCCGAGCGCGCGGTACGAGCCGGGCTGCGGCCTCGGCGATCGCGAGGTCGGCCTCGGGGAGCAGGCTCGTGTAGGTGTCCGCCGTGATGGTGATCGAGGAGTGGCCGAGCATCTCCTGGATGTCCTTCAGGTCGGCCCCCGCCGCGTGAGCCAGCGTCGCGGCGCCGTGGCGCAGATCGTGGAGGCGGACCGGAGGGAGCCCGATCTCCTCGTACAGCTCGATGAAGCGCCGCGTGACGTTCGCGGGGTGGAGGAGCTCCCCGTTCTCGCGGGTGAAGACGCGGCCCGTCTCCACCCAGGCGCTCTCCCACTTGGCACGGTCCTTGTCCTGCTGGACCCGGTGGCGCCGCAGGGCGTGGACGGTGTCGGAGTCGAGCGCGATGGTGCGGGCGCCGGCGTCGGTTTTCGGGTCGTCCTCGTACACCTCCCAGCCGTTGACGACGAGTTGCTTGGCGACCGTGATGAGTCCGGCGTCCAGGTGGGTGTCCGTCCATCGCTGGCCGCACGCCTCACCGCGCCGCAGCCCGCGGAAGGCGATCAGGTGGAACAGCGCGTACAGGCGGTCCTCGGCGATGTGGTCGAGGAAGAGGCCGGTGTGTTCCGGCGTCCAGACCATCACCGGCGAAGGCTTCTCGCCAGTCCGCTTCCAGTGGAGGATGCGTTCGTCGGTCCAGACGAGCGCCTTCGGCCGCTTGCCCGCCTCCAGGTCGACGTGCGCGGCCGGGTTGAAGGTGATGAGCTGCTGGGCGATCGCGGCGTTCAGCGCGGCCCGCAGCGTCGAGCGGACGCGCTGGCGCGTGGACGGCCCCACGATGCGCCGGTAGGGATCCATCTCGTCGATGGCAGCCTTCATCGCCTTGCGCCGGGTGCGGTGGTCGCGCCCCTTCCAGGGGATCAGGGCGAGGTCTTCGACCGCCTTCCGACGTGTGGCGTTCCCCTCGGCGATCTCGACGTTCGCCTCGGCGATCGCGTCGAACATCTCCGTCAGGTGGATGACGCGGAGCCGGTCCAGCCGCAGGTGCCCGATGCGCGGCTTGAGGTGCACGCGGATGTTGCTCTCGTCGCGGCTGATGGCGCTCGGCCGCCCCTTCTTGCCGGAGAGCCACATGTCCAGCCACTCGCCGACGGTCAGCCGGCTGGTCAGGTCCAGCCCGTGGCTCAGGCGCCGCCGGGTTGCTTCGATGTCGGGGAGCGGAGCTTTCTCTTCGGCGACCAGCTCCAGCATGTCCGCGAGCTGGGCCAGGTTTTCGACGTCGTCGGTCTCGGCCAGGCCCAGGAGGGCGCGTATGTGGTCGAGGTCGGCCTGGGCGGCCTTGAGGGTCTCGTAGCCGGCGCGGCTGAAGGAACGGCGGGTGCCGTCCTCGCGGGGCGGGAGCTCCTGGCGGACGGAGTACGAGCCGTGCTTGCGGGTGGCGAGCTTGGGGCACGCCTTGCCCAGTGGCTTGCCGGTCTCCACGTCTCGGCAGTAGCAGCGGCGGTGGGTGGAGCCCTTCAATCGGTGTCCCTTTCGTAGCCTTCGGGTGGGTCGATGTCGGTGAGTGAGGACGGCAGGTCGGGCAGGTTGCCACCGCTCGCGTAGAGGTCTTGGCGTTCGCCGCGGAGTACGGCCTTGGCTTGGGCGGCGCGCTCGGCGAAGTCGGCCTGGGCGCGCAGGGCCTGGGCACGCTCGGCGTCGTCGGGTGTCTGGCCGGCGATCTGCCGTTGGCGGCTCTCGCCCCGCATCGCTTCCGAGGCGGCGAGCACCGCCGCCTCATGGGAGAGATGGCCGCGAAGCATGTGGTGCTCGCCCGCGGTGAAGCTGTAGTCCAGGTTGGCGAACCAGCGCATGGCCTCAGCGGGCTTCACCGGGTACGTGAGCGGGAGCTGCTGCACCTCGTTCACGTACCCGACGGGGTAGATCAGGTGAATCGGGTGGGTGTACAGCGCCTTCGCCAGCACCATCACCTCGACCAGCGGCAGGACCGCGCGCCGGCCGGACTCCATGTTGGCGATGACGTTGCGGGGGATCGGGAAGCCGATCGCCTCGCACCGGTCGGCCAGTTCCTGGGCGCTCCACTTCATCTCCTTCCTCCGTCGTCGGACTTCGCGGGCCACGTCGGCCATGACTCGGTCGGCCCATTCGGGTACGTCGTCCTCATCTCCATCATCGAAACGATTTTGTGTCATGGAGACACATTTGCTTCTTCAGACTTAGTAATCAAGGCCTGGAGACGAATGCGAGGACGTGTTCGCCGTGGGCTGTGAGGACAGGAGCGCCCACGTGCGTGATGACGAGATGGCCGGCCAGCCGAAGGGCATGAGCCGGGAGCAGTTGCTTGCCCTTCCGGTGGCCGTTGACCTGGACACGGGCAACCGGGCCCTGGGGCTCGGGCGGAGCAAGGGGTACGAGCTGGCGAAGCGCGGCCAGTACCCGTGCAAGGTCCTGCGGTTCGGCAACGCCTACCGGGTGGTGACCGCCGACCTGTTGAACCTGCTGGGACTAGCCGCATGACGGCGCGACGCCGCGCCGTCGGATTCTGCGCGGAGCTGACACGGAATCGCTGGACTGTGGCGGGGGTCGTACGTACTGTTCGTGTTCCCCCGAGCCAGGCAACTGCCTCCGAGCGAGGGCGGATTGCCTCCGGCGCATCGAGCCCGGCGGGCACCGATACCCCCAACACCACCAGCCGCAGCGCGCGGACCACCCGGTACCCGGGCGCTGCTGCATGCCCCTGGCCACCGAAGAAGGAGCTGCCCCTTGGACCTGACCCCACTCTCCACCGATCCCGAGTCGACCCCCACTGCCTGGCCCGTGACGGCGATACCCGGTCAGCCGGGCGCCCACCTGCAAGATCCCGTACAGGGAGCGGAGGAAGAGCCGCCCTCCATCCCGCAGACCCCGACCCTGCCCGTAGCTGCCCGGGCCCGAATCATCGGCCCCGTGAGCCTGGGCGAGCAGGTCCTCGGTGACCTGCGTGCCGAGATCGAGCGATACGTCATCCTTCCGAGCGCGGAAGCCCTGACCGCCGTGACCCTGTGGGTGGCGGCGACGCATCTGCAGACGGCATGGCAGCACGCACCGCGGCTGGCCGTGGTCGGTCCCGCGAAGCGGTGCGGCAAGTCACGGCTGCTGGACGTGATCACCGAGACCGTCCACGATCCACTGGTCACGGTGAACGCCTCCGCCGCCGCGATCTTCCGGTCGATCACCGCGACGCCACCCACCCTCCTGGTCGACGAGGCCGACACCCTGTTCGGCTCCGCGAAGGTCGCGGAGAAGAACGAGGAGATGCGCGGCCTCCTCAACGCGGGTGCCCAGCGCGGTCGGCCCACCCTGCGGGTCTCCGGGCCCAACCACGAGGTGACGAAGTTCCCCACCTTCGCCATGGCGGCCCTCGCCGGCATCGGCGACCTGCCCGACACGATCATGGACCGGTCAGTCGTGATCCGGATGCGCCGCCGCAGGCCGGGCGAGAGCGTGGCGGCATTCCGCAGCGCACGTGACATCCCCGGGCTGAACGCCGTGCGCGACCGGCTCGCCGCCTGGCTGACCCCGCTCCATTCCGAGGCGACGGGGCTGCAGCCCTCCATGCCGGTCGAGGACCGGGCCGCCGATACGTGGGAGCCGCTGGTCGCCGTCGCCGACCTCGCGGGCGGCCCGTGGCCCGGCCTCGCCCGCACCGCCTGCCGGGCGATGACCAAGCACGAGGCGGATCAAGACCAGGACAACAGCGGCCTCGGCATCCGCCTCCTGGCCGACATCCGCCGCGCCTTCGAAGCCGAGGGCAATCCGCCGGTGATCCGCACCAGCCGCCTCCTCGACATCCTGAACAAGGACGACGAGACGCCCTGGCCGGACTACACCGCCAACGGCCTCACCCCGCGCGGCCTGCAGATCCTGCTGAAGGACTACGGCATCAGCTCGGCCAACCGCCGCTTCCACGGCGACGTCCAGGCCAAGGGCTTCACCCGCCTGCAATTCACCGACGCCTGGGCCCGCTACTGCACCGCGCCCCAGCCGGAGCCAGCCAGCCGCGCCTGACCCGCCACCACCCGTCGCGACCCGTCGCGCCGCAGGTCAGACCGGTTACGAGTCGCAGGCCCGCAACGAGTCGACTCGACATCACCACCCCACCCGTACCTGCCCTGACCAGGCACGCGACGAGTCGCGACGGGTCCACACCCTCCCAGGCGGCGGCCTCGCCCTGCCCTGCCCGCAATGGCTGAGGCCGCCGCCCCCACCCCCTTGGAGCACTCCCGCTTGTCCGCACCCACCATCCCGGCCCCCACCGCGCTCGGGATCACCGCGATCCGCCTGGGCATCACCCTCCTCGGCGTCACCGCCTTCGCCCTCTCGTACGCCGCCCTGCGCCAGATGGCAGTCGCCACCCACATCCCCGGACCGCTCACGTACGCCTTCCCCCTCGTAATCGACGGGTTCATCGCCATCGGCATCGGCGCCCTCCTGCTCCTGCGCACAGCCCCCATGCGGGCCCGCATGTACGTCTGGGCCCTGGTCGGCCTGGCCACAGCAACCAGCATCTGGGCCAACGCCCTGCATGCCATCCGCCTCAACCAGCAGGTCCGCCACGACGGACTCCACCTGGATGACGTGACCGTCGGCGCCCTTTCCGCCATCGCACCCCTCGCCCTGGCCGGCGCCGTCCACTTCTACTTCGTCACCCGCCAGCACCAGACCCAGCAGGAGCCTGCCGTCCCCCTGATGGAACAGGCCGAGGAGCAACCACCAGTGCCGCCGAGCGACAGCGATGGGGCGGCGGAAAGCCCTCCGGTTGCCGAGGCGGATGTCCCCAAGCCACTCGCCAAGCGGAAGGGCCGCCGTCCTGCTGCCAGCGACGAGCAGCTCGTCTCCATAGGACGCACCGTTCCGCGGGGACCCGACGGGCTGATCCCCCGCAAGAGGTTCGAAGCCGCCGTCCGGAAGGAGGGCTACCCCGTCGGCAAGGACCGCCTGGTCGGTGCGATGGACGTACTCCACGCCGAATCCGCCGACACCACTGCCTGACCGGCCCGGCCCCGCGCCCCCGGCCCGTACTGAGCAGCACGGGCCGGGACCAGGTCATGGCCGACCTTTCTTAGCTCCCCGTCACCGTGACCCCGACCAACTCAGGAGATCCCCATGCACGAGCACTCTCACGAACTCCCACCACCAACAGGGCTGATACCGACCAACACAAGCCCAGACCAGGCAGCAAGGTATGGCGTTGGACCGTCCAAGGGCCGGTCCAACGCAGCCTCCGCCCCGGGGGTGGCGGAGGAGCCCCGGCGCGAGAGCGCACCGGAGCAGGGGGAGGTCGGCGTGCCGGTCGGCGTTCCCGCCGTCGTACGCGCCGCTGACGAGGCCGCGCTGTACCGCGTTGCCCGCCGCCGTGCCCGCGAAGGAGTGCAGCGCACCCAGCGCGTCGACGTCCGCTACAGCGTCATCGAGAAGCGGTCGATCCTCACCGAGGCCCGCCGCCTCGGCCTGGCCAGCGCACACCTCGTGGGCGCGATCGTCATGGCCTACCTCCACGGCGGCTTCGAGGTCCCCGGCCAGCGCACCTCCTTCGACGACCTGATCGACGAGCTCGCCGCCCTGCGCGCGGAGATCGCCCCGATCGGCAAGAACGTCAACCAGATCGCCTTCAAACTCAACTCCGGAGGCCGTCCCCATCCTGTGGACAGTGCCGTCCTGGCCCAGGCCGAACGTCTCCTTGCCCTCACCCGTACCGCAGCCGAGGCGATCGACACCGCCTCGTACCAGGCGGCCGTATCTAAGCGGGCGGCCTGATTGATCGCGAAGATCGGCAAGGCCGGCAGCAGGACCCGAGGCGTCCTGAACTACCTCTACGAGCCCGGCCGAGCCAACGAGCACACCGACCCCCACCTCGTGGACTCGTGGGACGGGTTCGCCCCGGATCCCGGACGCGACCCGAACGCCAGCCTCGCCCAACTCACCACCGCCCTCGACCTCCGCGTAGAGCAGGCCGGCGACCGGGCCCCGAAGGCGCACGTGTGGCACTGCTCCGTCCGAGCCGCACCCGAGGACCCGGTCCTCACCGACGAGCAGTGGGCGACGATCGCCCGCCGGATCCTGAACGCCACCGGCATCGCTCCCGCAGGCGACCCCGACGCCTGCCGCTGGGTCGCCGTCCGCCACGCCGAAGACCACATCCACATCGTGGCCACCAAGGTCCGAGGAGACCTCCGCGAGCCCCGGCACTGGAACGACTACCTGAGCGCCGACAAAGAATGCGCCGCGATCGAGAAGGAGTACGGCCTGCGCCAGGTCCTGCGCGGCGACCACACCGCTGCCAAACGCCCGACCCGCGCCGAGAAGGAGAAGGCCCGCCGCACCGGACACGCCACCACCCCGCGCGAACGCCTGCGCACCACCGTCCGTACCGCGGTGGCCGCTGCCACCAACACCGAGGAGTTCTTCACCATCCTCCGCGGCACGGGCGTACTGGTGGACGTCCAGCACTTCCCCTCCGGTGACATCCGTGGCTACAAGGTCGCGCTCCCGGACGACACCAACGCCAAGGACGAACCCGTCTGGTTCTCCGGCTCCACCCTCGCCTCCGACCTCTCCTACCCGAAGATCACCGAACGCCTCGGCCTCACCGCATCCGTCCCCGTAAGCCTGCGCCCAGAGCGGCAGACAGCGTGGCGTCAGGTCACCGAAGCGGCCGGCCGCATCCCAAAGGTGCTCGACCAGGCAGACGAGGCCACGGGCCAGGCGCATATCACCGTGCTCGCCGAAACCCTCGACGCACTCGTCCTGATCGTTCCGGCCGGATACAAGCCGCAGCTCGCCCAAGCAGCCGGCGCTTTCGAGCGGGCCAGCCGCTCCCGGATCCGCGCGCGCCACCAGCAAGCCCAGGCCACACGTCGGGCGATCAAGGCGATCGTGCGTGAACCCGCACCGAAGGACGGAGCCCTGCTAGCGGTCCTCCTCGACGCCGTTCTGCTGGCCGTCGTCGCAGCCCAGCACTGGCACCACATCCGCCACCACGACCAGCAGGCCGAAGCCGCCGACCAGGCAGCCGGATACCTGCGTACCACCCTCGGGGCTGCTGCCGTGGAGCCGCTGCGCGCCCTGTCCCAGCGCGGCCGTCTCCTTCCGGGTCCGGTCCTTCACCGGCAGGCGGCTGCCCTGCACCGTTCACTCTCGGAACACTCCGTGCGAGTGCTGGCCGAGCCCGGCTGGCCCGCACTCGCCACCACCCTCGCCGACGCCGAAGCCGCCGGTCATGACCCTGCCGCCTTGCTCACCGAAGCGGCAGGTCAACGGGACCTGACAACAGCGGCATCCATCAGCGAAGTCCTGGTGTGGCGTCTACGACACCTCGCCGAACTGCCTCTGCAGACCGCCCCAAGGCGGCCGCCGTCCACGCCACCCACGGCTGGCGCAGCCCAACCGACCCAGCAGCGCCGTACGCGCTGAGCCCGACACCCCACCCGACAAGGAGTCCATCCTGAAGACCCACCCCTTCGCCGCCATGTTCCCGATGCTGAACGAGGAGGAGATGCACGACCTCGCCCAGTCCATCAAGAACGAAGGCCTCCTCAAGCCGATCGTCCTCGCGCCCGACGGCGTCCTCCTCGACGGCCGCAACCGCCTCGCCGCCTGCGAGATCGCCGGAGTCGAACCTCACTTCACGACGTACGACGGCAAGGACCCCTTCCACCTGATCTTCAGCGCGAACGTCGTACGCCGGCACATCAGTCAGGGCCAGCGGGCCATGATCCTCGCGATGGCCCGTTCCATTTCGGAACACTCCCTGCGGAGCCACGCGAAGCTCCACGCGATCAGCCTGACCAGGCTCTCCAACGCCACCACCGTCCTCAAGCACGACCCCGAGCTCGCCGAAAAGGTCCGGGTCGGCACCGTCCGCCTCGACGCCGCGTACGAAATGGTCCGCCGGCGGAAGGAACAGATCGCCGCACTCCTTGCCCTGCAGGACCGGCTACGCCAGCACGCTCCTGACCTCGCAGACCAGGTCATCAAGGAAAGCCTCACTCTCCAAGAGGCAACCACCGCACTCGACCGGCGCCTCGAAGAAGAACGGCTCCGCCTGCGCGTCGAAGAGGTAGACGCCCTCCTCCAGGCCGACGGGACCACCACGCCCCAACTCACCCAGCGCGCCGAGCGGGGCGAACTCACCTGGCAGGAGGCCCACCGGCTCGCCGAACAGCACCACTCCCAGCGGCAGAACACCATCCATCGCACCCAGCAGGCCCTCGAACAGATGGCCACGCACTGGGCCGAACTGGAAGAACTCGCAACCCGCCTGAACACCCCCTACGGCCACGAGGTACTCGGCAGTCTCACCCCGACAGCACGCACACTCGCCACCCGCCTGAGCAACAAGGGCCTGACCGCATAGACACCGCCGGGGCCAACGCATTTCAGCGTTGGCCCCGGCGGCATGTAGGTGGGTCCTAGACCACGATCCCAGCCCCGAGTCCGCCGGCGACGATGGCGCCGCGCAGGACGTGGACGATCTCCTCGGGCTTGAGGTCGATACTGTCGAGCCCCTCCACGGTCAGCGGGATCTCTTCAAGTGCGTATTCGCCGCGGCCCTCGGCGCTGAACTCGGGTCCGGTGCGGTCTTCGAAGGACCACGTCGTGATGCGGGCGAGGTAGAAGAGCTGACGCTCCTTGTCGAATTCCATGGTGTGCAGGAGGCGGATGATGTCGGCCTTCCCCGCGATCTCCTCGTGGATCTCGCGGTGGAGGGCAGCTTCCCGGGACTCGTCGCTCTCCTCGACCCCGCCGCCGGGCAGCACCCAGTACTCGGGGACATCCGGCTTGGTGCGGCGGATGACCAGCATCGTGTCGTCCGCGGTGACGAGGACGGCTCGGACTCGTTCGATCATTCGGCGTTGTCTCCTTGCTTGTTGACGTCTTAGTGCAGCAGCCAGCCGCCGTCGACGTGGACGGATTGCCCAGTGATGAACGACGCGGACGGGCCCACGAGGAACGCGACCAGGGCCGCGACGTCTTCAGGGCGTCCGCGTCGCGGGACGCACTGGCGGTTGATCTGGTCTTCCGGGCGGGCTCGGTGCTGGGCGGGTATGACGGTCTCGGCCTCGACCTGGATGGCGCCGGGCAGGACCGTGTTCACGCAGATCCCGTGCGGGCCCAGCTCGCGGGCCAGGGAACGGGTCAGGCCCAGCAAGCCCGCTTTCGCCGTGCTGTACGCGACGAGGTTGGTGCGGCCGGCGCGGGCGTTGACGCTCCCGATGTTCACGATCCGGCCCCAGCGGCGTTCGATCATGGCGGGTGTCAGGGCGTGGCAGGTGCGGTAGTGGGCGGTGAGGTTCACGTCGAGGGAGTAGTTCCAGGCGGCTTCGTCGGTGTCCTGCCAGGGGACGCGGGGGTAGGAGCCGGCGTTGTTCACGAGGATGTCGACGGGGCCGATCTCGGCGCGGACGAGGTCGGCCATGGTCTGGACGGCGGTGGGGTCGGTCAGGTCGGCGTTCACCGCGATGCCGGGGCTGGCGTCGCGTTCGAAGGCTGCGAGGAGGGCGTGGGCGTCGGGGTCCTGGCCGAGGTGGTTGACGGCGACGGTGGCTCCGGCGGCCGCGAGGGCCCGTCCGATCTCAGCGCCGATGCCGGTGGCTCCACCGGTGACCAGGGCGTTGCGGCCCTGGAGGGGCCGGGCCTGGAGGGGTGCCTCAAGCAGGGGCAGGGACATTGCGGCTCCGTTCGCGGGGGTCGGGGTGAGGGGCCGGTGCGGTGGTGAAGAAGGCGTCGAGGCCGGTGGCTGGGTCTTGGCTCTCGGCGAGCTTGATCAGGACGAGCAGCAGGTCGTGGCCGCTGAGCCGCGTCGGCGGGATCACGCCGAGGATCCGCAGAGCGAGGAAGGCGTGCAGGTCGGCCATGCCGATCCCGCCCTGCTCGCAGAGCCCGTGCAGTGCGCCTGTGATGGCTACGTGACGGCCGGGGCCGGTTTTCCAGGAGTAGCGGATGTCGATGTGCTGGGTCGTGGGGTGCAGTTCCAGGTGGTCGATGCTCGGGGTGGTCTGGGTGGGCAGGGCCAGGCGGAGGGTGCGGGCGTACACGTCGCTCTGGTAGCGGGGGACGAGCCAGCCGCCCATGGCCATGAGGTACCAGAGCAGGTTGGCTGCCTCGCCGACGGCGGTGTTGCGGCCGGCGAATTCAAAGTCGAGCCAGCACAGCGGATCGGCGATGTTGGGCTCGGTGGGGTCGCCCTGGGTCAGCCCGGCCAGCCATCGCTGGTCCGGAGCCAGGGCCTGACGGGCGCTGTCGATGATGGAGGCGACGTTCAGCGTCAGCGGTCGTCCGTTGGCGGTGACGGTGTAGTCGGCGAGTCCCTGGAGGGTGAGGGTCGCCGTGGTGTGGGGGAGGGCGACCGGCAGGTCCCGTTGCAGGTACCAGCGGTCGAGCCGACCGCCGGGCCGGATCCGGTCGAGGTAGAGGTCGGGCACGCACTCGGCGATCGGGACCACCGTCCCGGTGTCGGCCGCCGCGGTCCGCAGGTCGTGACAGACACCGTCCATGAGCCGTCCCAGGCGGGGCAGTTCGGAAGGGTCCCGGTCGGCCAGGCTGATCACGTCGCCGAGCAGCAACTCGCAGCGCCCGCTGGCGAAGACGTCCTCGTACGCGAGCAGGTGGCGGTCCGGGAGTGCCGGACGGCCGAGCAGGGTTGGCACCTGGAAGCGGGCGACGAGCTGGGCCCAGCCCCTGGCTTCGGCTTCGGCCGCCTCGCGGGTGGCGACCTCCTTGCGGAAGGCGAGCCCCGCCGCCCTCTTCGGAAGGCTGGCCGCGCTCACGTTGCCTCTCCCGGCAGGGTGGCCAGCCAGCCCCGCAGGACGGCCAAGGCCAGTTCCTCTGCGGCGGTCCGCTCGGTGCGGGCTGCCGCGACCACGCTGGTGTCCTGGTGGCCCGCTTCGACGAGAAGGCGCAGGGCGTCACTGTCGGAGGGGCATTCGCTCCCGCTGAACCGGAGCTGGATCTTCGCCAGGAGCGCGGTGACCTTGTAGAGGTCCCGGAGGTCGGGCGAACCCTTCAGGAGCTGGCGGCGGATCTCGATGGCGGCCTGGATGCCGTCGCGCAGGCTCGCATCGACGTCGGTGGCCGCGTCCGGGGCCGGCAAGGCCAGGCCGGGGGCGCACCAGAGCGGGATGAGGCCGCCGCTGCCGATGAGCGCGAGGACGTGCAGGAGCCGGGAGGTGACCGTGCCGGCCCGGCACTCCGCACGCGTCAGCACGGTCAGTCCGAGCTTGACCCCACCGAGTTCATCCCCCAGGTCGGCCAGCACGGTCCGCATCCCGTCCAAGTGCTCGGCGTCGGCGACGACGAACACGTCGAGGTCGCTCCAGCCGTGCTGGTACTTGCCGCGGGCTCCGCTCCCGGTGACGGCCAGGAGGTCGATCAGCGGGTGCGGCCCGGTCAGGCGGTCGAGGAGTTCGGAGAGGTATGACTCCAGGTGCACGGGCAGGCCCAGGGCGTTGACCGGCATCGTGCTGGGCTGATGCTCGGGCCACTGACGGGTCAGCGCCATACGGTCCAGCCGCCGCTCCAGCTCCAAGCGGCCCCCGTCGTTGCCGATGACCTCCTGTGCGATGGAGGAGATCTTGTCGGCGCCCCGAGCGCTCTTGACGAGGTCGCGGTCGAGAACGTCCTGGGCTCCCGCCGTCCCGCGCTGTGCACGGACGGCGGCGGAGGTATCCAGGTAGGTGATGGTGAGCTGGGGGCCGAGCATCCTGGCCAGCTCGACCGCCGAGTCGAAGTCGTGCAGCGACTCGATGCTGACGGAGTCGAGGAAGTGGTGGGCCTCGCAGTACCGGTCCAGGGCGTCCACGATCAGCTCGGCCTGCACCACCGGCCCCAGCCGGTACGGGTCGGCGATCCCCGCCCGGCCAGCCGCGTTCTCGATCAGGTAGCCGATCTTGAGGCGGGCGTGCCCGTGATGCGTACGCAGGT
This sequence comes from Streptomyces sp. CA189, assembly GCF_056428985.1. Lineage (NCBI taxonomy): Bacteria > Bacillati > Actinomycetota > Actinomycetes > Kitasatosporales > Streptomycetaceae > Streptomyces > Streptomyces sp. CA189. Next base: position 207,063 of record NZ_JBWJVM010000006.1, read on the forward strand.
ACTCGCCCGCCGTGCTCTTGCCGCTCTCCGACATCCCGCCGAGCGCGGTCACATGCACGCCCGCCATCGCCCGGCCGGGAATGGCGGGGTGGAGAGGGGCCAGGATGCGGCGGACTTCGTCCTGGATGGTGACGGTCGGCCGGTCACCAATGTGGATCGTCTCGCCGAACCGGCCGTCCTTGACCAGCCGGGTGATCTGCTCGTGAAGGTGGCGCTGGTAGGCCGCGTAGACGTCCGTGACGGTGGCCTCGTGGGACAGGCTCCGGCGGGTCCCTGCCTCGACGTCCTTGCAGTGCAGGAGCAGGAGGGAACGCTCGCTGTCCTCCGCGGCACGGAGATCGGTCTCGTACGGCGCCAGGAGGAAGCGGGCGCGGTCGGCGGCCTGCGGGGCGGCCAGGTCTTCCCGCACGGCGACGGTGGCAGCGACGGTCACCTCCAGCATCGGGATACCCCGGTCCAAGAACCGCACCGACGCGGAGAACGGGTGCCGGGAGCGCTCCAGATAGGAGGCGGCGAGGACATCGGCGACCTCCTCGACGGGGCCCGTCTCGAACCACCAGCGGCCCATGCCGTCGGCCTTGATGGCCGCCCAGCGCGGGTCGTAGAGGTCCAGCGGTCCCGCCGAGGTCGCCGCGGAACCCATGCGGCGGGCGAGGACCCCGATCTGTTTGGTCTTCCCGGTGTTGTCGGGGCCGCTGAACGCGACCGAGACGGGCAGGGGGTGGGTATCGCTGCTGAGCAGGCTGGTCATGGCTTCCCTTCACAGGTGTGGCTGAGCACGTGTGCCGGCGAAGGTGCTGTCAGCACCTGCCGTGAGGCGAACTGCGCGTTCGGATTCGGAACGCTCTATCCGGCGGTGTCGTCCGGACCTCTGTCGTCGACGCTGAGCGAGGGGTGCGTCATGGCCACCTGCGCAGCCGCGTACTCACCCTGGGCGAGCAGGCCGACCATGGCGAGCCCGGCGGCCGTACCGACCGCCCACACCCAGGTCAGGGCGGTTCCGAGCGGGTCGGATATCGCAGGCCGACTCACGCGGACGCCGCCTTCGGGTCCTCCGCGCGCAGGGCGATGGCCCGCTCCAGCTGGAGGCTCAGCAGCAGGACCTGTCCGGGGTCCATGTCGAGCGTCGCGGTGGTCTTCGTCCCGTCAAGGAAGCAGACCTCGACCGGCAGAGCCGCCTGCCCGGTCCGGCGGTCGTAACGGGGGTCCTTGTCCAGGAGGGCGAGGCCCCGGACGATCGGGGTCGTCGTGCGGGTACGGGGGTCCTGTTCGGTCGTCGTCACCGGTGGTTCCTCTCATGCGTCCGGGCAGGCGCCAACAGGCCCTGAGCAGGGCCTGTTCGAGCCAATCGGAGATCCAAGGGGTGATGTTCAGTCAACGGCGATCCGGGCCCTTGGGGCAGGCCCCAGGATGTAGTCCTGCGTAATCCCGCGTAATCCAGGTGGGGAGGGTGACGGGGTGCCGAAGAACCCGGCCGTCGCGGATCTGATCAAGCAGGCGTGTCAGGAACGCGGCTGGGGGCCCTCCGAGTTGGCGCGTGCTCTCGGCCTTGCGGAGAGCGGGAACCCGCGCCGCCTCCAGCGCCAGCACGCACGCCGCTGGATCGAGGGCGAGCGGACACCGGATCACTGGTGGCCGTACATCGCCCAGGTATTGGCACTGAACCCGGAAGCGATCAACCTCCCAGAGGCCGTGCCGGTGGCACTCCACGCCGATACCGTTGCATCAGTCCTACACCTGGGAAGGAGCGACGTGGACCGCCGGAACTTCATCCTCGCGTCCAGCGGATACGCCCTGTCCGCCCTCGGACTGCCCGACATGGACAGCATCACCCGCCGGACCACGACCGCTCCCCCAGGCGCTGTCCGGGTAGGCCGGGGCGAGGTGGCAGCCGTACGCCACATGGTGAAGGCCCTCGGGGACTCGGCCTCCGAACTCGGCGGCGGCCACGCCCGCCACCTGGCCGTCCGGTACCTGACACAGGACGTCGCACCCTGGCTGGAGGGCCGTTTCACCGAGGCCACCGGCCGCGAGCTGTTCGCCGCGACCTCGCAGCTCGTGCACCTCGCCGGCTGGATGGCCCAGGACGAAGGGGACACCCCAGAACTGCGTGGACTCGCCCAGGGCTACTACGCGCACGCCTTCCGCCTGGCCGCCGAAGCCGGAGACCCGGAGCTGTCCGCCACCGCCCTACGAGGGCTCGCCGTGCAGTGCGTCGACCTCGGCTACCGGGCGGAGGCCGTCCAACTCGGCGAAGCCTGCGTGGACTACGGTCGGCACCTCGACAACCCGCGTGCCGTCGCCTACTACGAGGCCACCCTCGCGAACGCCGCCGCCCAGGACGACGACCGCCGCATGGCCACCAAGCACCTCGCCATGTCCGAGACCGCCATCGGCAAGCCGGCCGCCGCGGGCGCTGACTCCTGGGCAGCGCACTACTCCCCCGGCCGCTGGGCCCACGAGTCCGGCATGATCCTCTCCCGCCTCGGCGACCTCGACGCCGCCGAGGAGCACCTCCACCTCGCGCTGGACATCCACGGCCTCGACCGCCGCCGCACCCGTGCAATCGTCCTCGCGGACCTGGGCGGCGTACGGCTGCGGCAGGGCGATGCCGACGGCGCGATGGCCACCTGGCGCGAGTTCCTCGACTGCGCCGACGGCATCCGCTCCGTCAAGGTCCGGGCCGCCCTGCAGGACATGCGGGTACGACTGCGCCGGTACAGCGGAGTGCCGGAGGCCCAGGAGCTCCGCGAACGGGCGGCACGCATCGCCAGCTGACGGGCACCCGCTGATCTTTCGAAGGCGGAACGCCGCCGTCTGCCCCGGCGCCCAGCCTCTGAAGTCCGGCATCTCACCACCGCACCGCCTCGCGGAACAGCGATCGCGCCTGCAAGGTCGCCTCAAGCCCGTCACGCCGGGAGCGGGAGCCTCAGCCGGATCGGGGGACCCTCACGGGTGGGATCGTCCAGGACGATGACGACGGCGTTCGGCCGGCGGTCCGTGGTGGCGGTGACGGCACGATACTCGTCGAAGTGCGGGGGTGCGCCGCCCCCTCCGCCGGAAATCTCCTCGGGGTCGCCCCCCTCAGGAGCGTGCTCGAAGAGAAGTTTCAGGGGCTGCTGCGGCCAGGGGTCGGAGAAGTCGGGTGCACCCGGCCGGCGCACGGCGTGGGCGGTGACGTGGCAGCCCTGGGGTGAGGACACGACCCCGCCGTGCCGAACGGTCCACTCGGCGTCCTCGTGCACGACGGCACCCGGGAGCAGGAGCCGCAGGAAGGTGTCCGGTTCGATGTCGGGTTCGGTGAGCCCGTTGAGCGCGTACTGCTCGTCCCGGTCAGGGAGCAGGATGCGGGCCGCGCTTCCCGGGATGTCCGGGAGGACCAGCTGGGACAGCCGGGCCCGGGGCGGGCCGAGGAGGGTCAGCTCGTCGGCCGCGATCGGAGCCGTTCCCGGTCCCGGTACGAAGCAGACGGGGTCCGGGGCCCGGTCGGGAAAGGCGGCCACCACGGATCCGACGAGAAGTTCCGTTCCTGAGGGCGTCCGCTCGGCGAACAACCAGACAGCACCGTCCGCTCCGGCGGCCGGCGGCCGGAGCCAGCCCAGCCCCTCACACGTGGGCGTCGTCAATTCGAGCACCCCAGCTTCGCCGGAGATGACTTGCCGCCACCCTGGAAGACGCCGTTCTGGACGTAGGCCCTTGCCTCCGTCACGTACCACCGGGCAGCGGAACTCCTCTTGCACGGCGTCGCGAACGAGGTCCGGGAGACCCTCCAGTTGTCCTCCTTGCGGTCGCTTCGGCGCCAGACGGTCACCTCACGGTCCGCACATCGCTCACAAGCCCGGCTCAGGAGACGGATCTCCAGCCACTTCGGGGCCCAGTCGGGGCGTGAGTCGCACGTGTGATCCGCATAGCCGTAGATCCGCCCCTCGGCATCCAAGGTCGGAGGGTACTCGTTGACTTGGCAGATGAACTTGGCTGCACGGAGCTCAGGAGGTGATGGTTCCGAGTGGGCGGTCCCACTCAGGCACGAGAAGAGCAGGGCTGTGGCGGCGAAGGCCGAAACGCGTCGCATAGGCAGTGCGTCCTCATCATCGAGAAACCGATGTCCGGACCATAGCGACCCTTCGTGACCAAAGGGGTGAAATACATCCGAGTGGCCCTGTATGCGATACCCGGCGCCCCCAAAGGGCCGACCTCGATACCGAAACGAGTCGCACCGGCCTCAAGTAGAAGATCAGGGCCCTCGCCTCCGTTGAACCGGAACGGCACACCGCTCGCCGCAAGGTGCGACGCAACCGTAAGTTCGGCTCGGTGCGTAAGGAAGAGCTCCATGCCCTCCGCGCCCTGGTCCCAGAACCCCCGGAAATCTTGGCGCTTTGCTGCGAGCCCGTCTGGCTGGACCCGCTCCAGAATGGCCAGGGTCTCCTCTATCGCCGTCAGGATGGGGCTCCGCCACACGCATGGACGACGCCCCGGTAGCGATTCGGACGCTCCGCCTCGAAGTACCAACGCAGTGGGTGGGTCGGAACTCCGTCCATCCACCGGCTGAGAACTGGCAGGCCATTTTCGCTCCGGTCAACCATCCATGGATCCTACGAGCCCGCAGGTCGCTCGTGCCATCCGCTCCACGCAAGGCCGCAGGTCGACTTGGACCGGGGCCGTAGGCCGCGTCGACGGCGGGGGCCTGCTTGGGCTTGCGGGTGATCCGGTGGAGGTGCGACTTCCAGTCGCTCGCCTGCTGCGGCTCACCTTGGGCGGGACGCGGCTTCCGGTCGTCCAGTCCGCGGGCCTTGCGCCACTCGCGAAGGAACTCGTCGATGTCGATCTCTTTGCGGCCCAGCGGCGGCCCCGGGGGGCGGCATCCGCAGACCCTGGCCGGTGTGGCGATGTACTTCCTGCCCGGACCCGGCGTCCCTGTGCTCATGATCGGGCTCTCCCTGCTCATCACCGGCCTCGTGTTGGCCGCAGCCGGCCGCCGCTCACACCGCACACCGAGGCCCAGCAAGCCCATCGACGGCTACACCGGCCGAGCATGCCGGGCCGGGTGGTTCGCACGTTTGCCAAACGTTGATGGCAACAGCCGCATTCAACGTTATGTTGAATGCGCGGATGTCTGGCATACCCTGCGCCATCCGCGTACGTTCCCGTAACGCGTCGTCAGTTTGGTCCTGGCATCAACAACGACGAAAGGAACATTAGTGGACACACGGGTAAAACCCCGGCGCATCAGAATGCTGCTGAGCAGCCTTCTCGCAGTCCCGATCGCGGCTCTCCTGGTTCTCACCACTGCGACTTCCGCGAGCGCGCACTATGTGTACGCACAAGACGAAGTCTGGGCTAACGCCGACAGCACCAAGTGCCTTTACACCTATGCCGAGGTGTCACACGGAGACGGTGGCGGCTACACCAAGACGCAGGCGAACGCAGGCCGCGACCTGTACTGCATCATGCCGTGGAAGCGCCTGCCCGGGGACCTCGCAGCCAAGTACGAGTACTACAAGTGGGATGGCGCGGACTGGTATGTCTGCGCTCTGGTCGGGGAATGGCAGTACAGCGCCTTTGAATCGGGCCAGTACACGCTGTCATGGAACTTCGGCGGCGCCCCGCCCTGCGGGGGTGGCTACTACGGCACGACTGGCTACACGTCCGTCCAGTACGGCGGGGACTGGTACGGCTGGAATGTTGGCATCTGGTCGGGCTTCCACTACATCGAACCGTAGGAGGCACGCTTGAACAGGGCACGTTTCGTATCGGTGCTGGCAGGTGCTGCCATCCTCGTCGCCGGAGGCGTCATGACCGCCACAGCCTCCGACAGGCCGCCCGCTCCTCCGCGGCCTCCGTGGGTAAAGGCCGACGGCACGGTGGACACGACAAAGCTGCCTGACCGGATGCCCGTCATGGGCCCGGACGGCAAGCCGGCGAAGGACGCCAGCGGCAGGCAGATCACCGTGGACGTACGGCCGCCTGGGCAGCCGACCGGGCAACAGAACAAGAGCGATCCTCCGGGTAGCAGCAGGAGGGTAGAGAAGGGCGAGAACGGAGCCGTCAACGAGATCTTCGAGATCAAGCCCTCCGCTCCGCCCGCCGGCTAACCCATCAGAAGGGCCCCGAGCCAGCGATCGTTCGGGGCCCGACCCGTAGGAAGGGGCGCGGCATGTCCGCGTTGGTGTCACTGGTCGCGGGCCTTTGGTATGCGGCCATCGCTGTCATCGTGTTCGACGACAACCCGTCAGCAATCCTCTTCGGCGCCGCATTCGGCGCGGCGGGCTTCGTGCTGGCCTCCGCCGGGATCCGCATGCTGACCGGTCACCCGGAACAGGCTCTCCTCGCCCGGCGCGGCGCCTGGCTCGCACTTCTGACAACCGCGATACCTCTGGCCGTCTGGGCCGTCAACGTCACGTCCTCTGACGCTCCTGCCGCCTACGCACAACTTGCGGTCTCACGTGGGGTCTTCGGGTACGTGGCTCTGGCGGTGACACCAGGAGTCCTGACCCTGCTGCTGGTCCGCATCCGCGTCCGAAGCTAGGACTACGCAATCACGACGAGCCTTTGGTCGAACCAGACGCGATGGCGAGCGGAGTGTACTGGGAGCCGATTTCGAGGGCCGTTGGTGGTCGGTGGCGGCCACAATGTCGCCATGGGAGACCTGGGTGGGGAAGAGGTCATGGTGTGGCGCGTCGCAGGCGGAGCCCGTCCTGCGGCGTACGTCATGCCGGCCGTTGTCGCGGTGAAGGCCGCTGTGTGCTGGTTCTCTTGGGTGCTGGCACCCACCTGGGCCGCCGCCCATCTGGCAGGAGTGTGGACCGGCCTCGCGACCGGTGCCTGCTTCTTCTTCTGGTGGGCGATTTTGCGAGTCCGACTTGAGATCGGCCCTCAACGGGTTGTCGCGATCAACCCGTGGGGTACTCATCGGTTGCCCCTGGAGCAGGTCACGCATGTGACGCTCGGCAACTGGGGCGCCGAGTTCCACCAGACCAACGGGTTCAAGACCACCTCGTACGCACTCAGCGACATGGCGGGGTACGCAGGCAAGGCACAGGGGGCCAAACGCTTCGGGGAAGTCCAGGCAGCGCTGGAGAGGGTGCGGCGGCCGACATGAGGTCCGGTTCAGGCGGCTTGTGCCACTTCCTCTGGGCGATGCGGCCGGAGGCGGGTCCTCGCCCTGGTGACGAGTTGGCCGGCCGGAACCTCGCCCTGCAGGCCATGCGCCATCGGCAAGCCGGCAGCCGCACGCGGAGACTCCTGGGCCTCGACATCCACGGCCTCGACCGCCGCCGCACCCGTGCCATCGTCCTCGCCGACCTGGGCGGCGTCCACCTGCGACAAGGCGACGTGGACGGAGCCATGGCCACCTGGCGCGACTTCCTCGACTGCGCCGACGGCATCCGCTCGGTCAAGGTCCAGGCCGCCCTCCAGGACATGCGAGTCCGCCTCCGGCGGTACAACGGGGTCCCGGAGACCCAGGAGCTCCGCGAACGGGCGGCACACATCGTCATCTGACCGGCATCTGCTGATCTACGAAGCGAGTGGACATCAGTCCCCGGTCAAGACTCTGGGCGGGACCTCCGAGGTCGGCGGGCGCTCTCGTCGTATTCGGACAGGCCGGCGAACACAGCACAAGGCCTCACTGTTTCTCCCGCAGTACGTTGCGCGCCACTTCCTGTGCCTTCGCGATCATGTGAGGGCTCTCGTACGGCGCTGTCATCGTGCTGCGGCTCTTGTCTGGTGTGACCCGGATGGTCACCCACGCGGCAGGAATCCCGTCATCAGGTCTTGCCGGTGCGGCCTCCACTCGCATGGATGTGACCCCTGGCCCTCCGTCGGACGGCAGGAACGCCTCCGATCCCACTCGACGAGCGGTGTTCCACGCTTGCCGTCGCGAGATGCCGGTACCACTGGGCGATCAGCTCGCCCGTCCGATAGGCGACCTCGCCGCGCCCCCAGAAGCGACCCCAGGCGCGCGTCAGGCGTCGGGTTCTGCTGCTGAGATGGCGGCGAGAGCCGACCCGGGATCCCGTTCCACCACGAGATCGCCCAGCGTGACGACGCCGACGAGTTCGCCGTCTTCGTCTTGCACGGGCAGACGCCGCAGCGCGTGCCGGCGCATGAGATCCATGGCCTGGTCGACGTCATCGCTGGGCTTTACGGTGACCGGTTCAGTGCTGCAGATCGCCGAAACCGTCGTGTCGGCGGGATCCAGGTTCTCCGCCATGGCACGTATGACGAGGTCCCGGTCGGTCAGGATTCCGCGCAGCCGGCCCTCGTCGACGACCAGGACGTCCCCGATGCCGGCATCCCGCATCACCCTCGCGGCTTCTGCCAGCGAGGTCAGCTTTTCGACGGTCACCGGATTCCCGGTCATCACCTCGTGGACTCGCCTGGTCATGGCTCCTCCCCGTCCTGGAGGGACGGAGCCGACAGTGGATCAGGCTCCGGCTCTGGGCCCGGGGCAGGACTCGGTGCTGGTCGTGGCGCCTGGGGATCACCGGGCCAGGGGTGTGCGGGAGGCGCCGGATGCGGATCCGCGGGATCCTGGGGGAACGGATGGGTAGGCGGGCCAGTCTTCGGATGCGTCATGGTGCCTCCGCTGTTCATGAGGGACTGGCGGCAGGGCTGGTCAGGCGCGGTCAATGGTGTCTTCGTCGCCGGTCGCGTCATGACGGACGATGACGACCGGGCAGGACGCGTGCGCAGAGCATTGCTGGCTGACCGAGCCCAGCAGCAGGCTGGCGAATCCTCCCCGGCCCCTGCTGCCCACGACCAGCAGCTCGGCGCCAGCCGACGCCTTGATCAACGCGCTCGCGGCGCCGCCGCGCACCAGGTGCTGTTCCATCGGCACCTCGCCGACCTGGAGGAGGACCTTCTCGATCTCCTCGGTCATTTCCTGTCTGCGCTGCGCTTCGTCGAACTCGGCATCCACCGCCGGAGCCGACCAGCCGATCGCTCCGGGCAGCTCGTAGGCCGCCACTGCGTCGACCGTCGCCGCGATGAGACGCGCGTACCGCACCGCCCACCGCAGCGCCTCGTACGAGGCCGGGGACCCGTCGACGCCCACTACCACGCGGGGAATCCGACCACTGGTGTCCATGGCCTCATCCCTCCTCGTTCGGTTCCCCCTCCACTTGGCTCTTCTCAACCGCGCCTGCCCACTCTCATCCGGCCCAATCTCCGTTGCTCTCTTCCCTCCGTTTCCCCGGCGCTCCCCAGCTCCTCGGCTTCCCGTTCGCGCTCCGCCGCCCGGGTGCCCGTCCGCTATGTCATCGTGTCGTCGTGGAGCTTGCCCTGCCTCGGTACGAGGATGTGGCGGAACGTTTCCCGACTCGGCAGGAGCCCTCCCGTGCTCGAACGCAAGCGCCGCAACGGCAGCAAGGACCACACGGAGATCACGTTCGTCCTGCCGGCGGAGGCCCCGCCAGGACCAGTCAGTGTCGTGGGCGACTTCAACGACTGGCAGCCGGGAACGCATGAGCTCCGGCCGCGCCAGGACGGCACCCGCGCGGTCACCGTCGCACTGCCCGGCAAGAGCACGCATGCCTTCCGCTACCTGGCAGCGGGCGACTATTGGTTCAACGACGAAGGCGCCGACGCGCTCGACGGCTCCAACAGCCTGCTCCGCACCTGACGAACTGCACCCACACGGCTACGTACCGCCTCCGAGAGCATCCCCGCGAGTACCGCGGGAGGGGCTCCCGTGGGCGCACCAGCGGATGGGGTTGACGTCGTGTCGACATCGAGTCACGAAACGTTCGGCGCACCCTGCTGGGTCAGTCTCCTGTCCCGCGATCTCGGCGCCGCACAGCAGTTCTACGGCGCGGTTCTCGGCTGGGAATTCGGACCCGCCCGGCTCGGCGAGGCGTTCTCCGTCGGCTTCGCCGACGGGATTCCGGTGGCCGGCCTCGGCTCCCTGCCCCCGAAGCTGACGCCCCCCGTGGTCTGGACTCCGTACTTCGCCGTGGACGATGCCGACGTCACGGCGGCACGCGTCCTCGAACGCAGTGGAACCGTCGCCGTTGGCCCCTTGGCCTTCGGCACCGGACGGGCGGCGCTCGCCTCGGACCGCGACGGGGCCGTCTTCGGAATCTGGCAGGGGCGACGCCATCCCCGACTGGGGTATGGGCGGAGACGCCGCTCCGGCCTGGCTCGAACTGCGCACCAGGAACGCCTTCGACGCCGCCATCTTCTACGGCGAGGTCCTGGAGTGGGCCTGCGAGCACGCCGGCTGCTGCGAGGTCGCGTACGCGGAGGAGAGCGAGCGCATCCTGCTGCGCCACGCGGGTCGGACGGTGGCGCGCCTGCACGGCGGGACGCTCGCGCAGGCTCCGGACCCGCATCTGCGGCCGCGCTGGCACGTCCACTTCCGGGTGCCCGACCTCGAAACCGCGGTGAAGGCGGCCCTCGGAAGGGGCGCCAGCACCGTGTCCGGGCCGGACTCCGGCCCCTTCCCCCACGAGATCACCCTGCGGGACCCCGACGGCGCGGTGTTCAGCATCGCCGGTCCCACCGGTCCCACCGGCCCCGGCGGTCCCGGCGGTCCCGGCGGTCCCGGCGGTCCCGGCGGTCCCGGCGGTCCCGGCCCATTCTGACCAGCGGACGCAGTGCGTGTGGGGACACGGCGCGGGTAAGTGCACAGCAGAAGGCGAAGGCACCACATCAGGAGAGGGGCCCCGCCAGTGCGACACGAAGTCGCTCCACCCAAGCGGACGACCTGCACGAGGAAGGAACTGAATACGTAGGCCGTCCCAGACCAGTGTCCAAGGTCTGTCCCCACGCTCGCATGCGTCGCTGGCAACGGCG
>NZ_JBWJVM010000007.1:0-216718 GCF_056428985.1 Streptomyces sp. CA189
ACAAACTCGATGTGCAGACGGGCGAAGTGCGGGAACAAAACGGCGAGAAGATCAGCGACGGACACCCGGCATGATCACGACCTACAGAGATCAACATCTCGAGTTTCACGGAACTCGCGACAGAGCCAGAACTGAGTGGCCGTTGACATGACGCCAGGACCGACCTCACCGAGTCCAGTTATGGAAGCGCGCCCGCTTGGGACCGCACGCGCCGTCGGCGAGGGCCTTGTCGTAGCGCCGCTGCACGGCGGAGTCGGTTTCGGCCTTCGGCGCATTCATGGGGACGTAGGCCCCGGAGTAGACGACGCACGACGAGTCGTAGACCGGCCACAGCGCCCACGACCCGAACACGATGGCGGCGGCCATCACTGTGAGCACGGCTGTGCCTTGGCGACGCGGCGTGGAGAAAGGACGGGATATCACCAGCGGATGGTACGGAACGGCGCACAGGCAACGGACGACCGGGGTCTTGGCCAGCAGATGATGGCACCTTCGGCGACCACACACGGTGACACCACGACTGGCTTCACCGAGGAATACACGACACCTCAACATGTGGGCCTACCAGTCCACCGGCGCCCATTGCAGCTGATGTGAGGGCGGTGACGCGGCGGGTCTGACGGCGCCGCCGGGTTACCCCTGCGTCTTGATCCCGATCGCCGGGTTCAGGTCGTCCAGCTCGACCTTCAGGCCAGCCGGGGCATGCAGGAGTGCCGCCGCGATGAACGCCCCGTTCGTGACGTACGTGCCGGTCGCGTCCTCCATCACATGCTTGAGGCCGTACGAGGAGCTCTTCCCCGGCGCCTTCAGCCATGTCTGCTCAGCGATCCAGGCGTAGGCGGCCTGAACCTCGTCGAGACGGACAGGCGCCGGGGCGAAGGCGCTGGGACCGTATCCGTTCTCGCTCAGCTGCGGGTGGGCGGCGGTGAGGGCATTGATATCGGCCTGTGTAACGGTCATGTCGGCTCTCCTCCTGGTTAGTTGGACTCGGGACATTGTGTCCCAAGCTGCGGGCCGGCGTTGCTGGGATTGGGGTGCCGGCCTCTGCGTCCTGGCGATCGTCCGCGCCCCCGCGGCGGCACCTGGAGCCGATATGCCACGGCGACCACGCACGGTGACGCCGATACCGCCCACCATCAGGAATACGCGACACCTCAACACGCGCGCCTACCAGTCGAGGCCGTACACGCTCAGCACACCGCGCCATCAGCCTCACTCCAGAAGCACACGCACTCGGCACAGACCTGACCACCAGGGCCGCCTAACCCCGCTAGCAGCCTCGGGGCCAACGCAGAAACGCGTTGGCCCCGAGGCTGTTGCACTGTCCTTGCCGGGTCATTTCCCACCGGGGTCCGCTTGCCCTGCCCGAAAAATCGCTGCTAGCGAGTCAGCGGTGAGCCGGAACTCCCTCGACGGTGATCGCCGCGGTACGGCGGCCCTCAAGGCTCTCGGCATCGGTGCGGATGACGAGGGTGATGCGCTCTCCCCGCGTGATCGGCCGTACGCCGTGGATGTGGTCGCGGGTGGCCGGGAAGGCGACCAGGGTGCCGCAGGGAGGCTTGATCTCCTGGGCCGGGTTCTCGAAGAACAGCTCGCCGCCGGAGTAGGAGTCCGGCGTGTTGAGCCAGACGAGCAGGGTGAGGTCGCCGCCGACGACGGGCTGTCCGTTGGTCCGGGCCCGCTCGCGCTCGACGTCGGTGACCTCGTCGTGGTGCGCCACGAACCCGACGCCAGGACCGTAGCGGTAGACGACCGCCGGCTGGGTGGGTATCCGCTTCGGAACGGCCTGGAAGTGGTCGCGGATGTAGGGGACGCAGTGGGAGATGACCGCTTCCTCCAGCGCCCGCGGGATCTCCACGTACTCGCTCTTGCGCAGCGTCTCGTCGACGACGCCCTGGAAGGTGCGCGGCCGGGCGGTCTCGCTCTTCACGTGGTCCATCAGGGCGCCGCAGAGGCTGAGGGGGATGACGCTCTCTGCGAGGAGGGGTAACCGGGTCTTCCAGGTCATTGGGTCTTTTCCTTCCACCAGCGGGTGCCTTCGGGCGAGTCTTCGAGGGTGATGCCCTGCTTGACGAGCTGGTCGCGGATCGCGTCGGCCTCGGCGAAGTTCCTCGCCGCGCGGAGCCGGTCGCGTTCCTTGACGAGGTCATCGACAGCGGTGTCGCCCTGGTCGGCGTCGGCAATGTCGAAGGTCCCGAAGAGGTTGTTGACGTCCTGGATCAGCCGCAGGGAGGCCGGCCCGGACGGTTCCTGCGTGCGGTTCTGCTCGCGGATGAACTGGAAGAGGACGGCCAGGGCGCCTGGGGTGTCGAAGTCGTCGTCCAGGTGCTCGCGCATCTCCTTCCAGGTGTCGGTCGCCCGTGAGGTGTTCGCCGGGCTGTCCGTGTGCGCGGGGTCGATGGTCCGGGCGAAGTTCTCGATCCGGCGGCGTGCCGCCCTGGCCTGCTCCAGCGTGGAGTCGTTCAACTCCATGGAGGAGCGGTAGTGCTGGGAGAGGAACGCGTACCGCAGGGTGCGGGAGTCCGTGCGGGCGAGCGCGTCGCGGATGGTGAGGAAGTTCCCGGTGCTCTTCGACATCTTGTCGCCGTCGACGCGCAGGAGACCGGTGTGCATCCAGTAGCGCGCCAGGGGCTCGATCCCGGAGGCGGCCTCCATCTGGGCCACCTCGGCTTCGTGGTGGGGGAAGATGAGGTCGACGGCGCCGCCGTGCAGATCGTACGAGGGGCCGAAGAAGGTCTCCGTGATCGCGGTGTCCTCGATGTGCCAGCCCGGTCGGCCCGGCCCCAGTTCGGTCTCCCAGAACGGTTCGCCGTCCTTGCGTCCCTTCCACAGAGCGAAGTCACCTGGGCTGCGCTTCTTGGAGTGGTCGTCAATCCGCGAGACCGAGTCCTCGGGGCGCAGGTCGGTGCGGCCAGAGAGCTTGCCGTATCCGGGGAACGAGGCGAGGTCGAAGTACCAGCCGTCATCGAGCTGGTAGGCGTGGCCGCGGGCGATGAGCCTCTTGACCTGGTCCACGATCGCGTCGATGTGATCGTGGGCACGTGCGTGGACGTCGACGCGGGTGTTCCCCAGCGCGGCCATGTCCTCCAGGTACTGCTTCTCGAACAGGGCGGCGATGTCCTCCGGAGGCACGTTCTCCTCCCGGGAACGCCGGATGATCTTGTCGTCCACGTCGGTGATGTTCTGGAGGTATGTGACCTTGTAGCCGCTCGCTTCCAGGTACGCGGCGATGAAGTCGAACTGCGTGTACGTCTTCGCGTGGCCGACGTGGCTGGGGCCGTAGACGGTAGGTCCGCACACGAACATCCGCACCTCGGTCTCCCGCTCGGGGCGGAAATCCTCCGTCCGTCCGGTCAGTGTGTTGTGGACCTTGATCGCCATCGTTCCTCCTGGGTGAGCGGATCACGCAGCGTACTGACGTGCTGACAACAGCGTCTAATTGGAATCGTCGTACTCACCTCAGGAGACGAATCGGGGGAAGGGACGGTCAGCGAAGACGGATGCGTGTTCCCCGAGAATGTGGTGGTTGGCCCGCTGGTACGCCTTGCGCACGGTCTCGATGGCCCGGGTGCTCAGGTCCATTCCGGCCGAGCGGCAGAACGCCTCCAGGGCCTCGCACCGGCGCTCCAGGTCGACCATCGACAGGGGGTCGCACTGCTGGGCCTCGATCAGCAGGTTTTCCTGCTCGGTGCTGATCAGGCCCAGGGCGCCGAGGGAGTGCAGCTTCCACTTCATGTTCGGCAGCAGCCGGCCCGAGCGGGCGTACAGCCAGTCCACGATCTCGTCCAAGGCGCCCGACAGGACGAAGTGGCCGGTGGGTGTCCCGACGCGACGCGCCATGCGCAGGGGGATCTCGCGGACGTCCCAGGTGATCCGGTTGTGGAGCCGGCGGGTCTCGCCCTCCAGCCGCCAGAGCTGCTCTTTCGTCTTGCGGAGGATCAGCGCCTCGAAGGCGTTCTCGCGGTCGAGCAGCGGTTCGCCCTTGTTCGCGTAGGCGTCGCACTTGTCGCTGTTCCACGTCGTGCGCGGGTCGGCCTCGTACTGGAACAGGAGCTGGTGGATGTTGACCTCCATGCGCCCCCAGGGAACCGGCAGGTAGAAGCTGAACTCGGGAACCCAGGCGGGGAGCCGTTCGCGGACCAGGGCGTACGTGTCCGCCGGGGAGGGCCTCCACTCGTCCTCCTTGAGCGGGACGTCGAGGACGATGGCGAGGTCGAAGTCGGAGTCGGTGCTGAACCGTGTCACGTTGTTGGGTGCGACGGCCGAGGAGGAAAGGACGTAGAGCGCCTGGACCTCGGGCATCGACTGGAGAGTGTCGAGGAGGCCGGCGGCTGCGGCGCGGGCCTGCATTTTCAGGTCTTCCACGAGAACTCCCTTGTCAGATGATCGGGCGATCCATCACGGCGCGGAGCGCCGGGACGAGATCCGGAGCGACACCTCCATGGGTGCGCTGGATGTGTGCGAGCGAAGGGCTGCTGTTCCCCTCGATGACCACAGGTCCCCCCGGAGTGACTGCGATGTCCCAGCCGATGAAGGGGACCTGCGGGAACAGGCGGGCGCAGCGGGCGGCCAGCTCGCGGACCTCGCCGATGTGGGCGATCTTGTGGCCGGCGAACGGCACGGTGCTGACCTGGTGGCGCGTCTGGGCGTTGAGGTACCGGTCGTAGCCGTGGCGGTCCAGTGCCCCGTCGGGGTGCACCCGGATCTGCAAGCCGCCATCGGCAGAGTTGTCCGTCGTGCTGTCGACGCCGCCAAGCTTCAGCATCATGTAGAGCACCTCGGCGGTGCCGTTCGTCAGCAGGGTGATGACCCGGAAGGTGTTGAGCGCGTACGGGTTAAGCACGTCCAGGTCGTGGTGCTGCGGTACGTGGTACTCGACCAGCCAGGTGCCCCACCGCTCCGCGTAGGCCACGAGATCGAAGCCGCCCTCGCCGGGCCGCACGATCACGACTCCGGAGCCGCCGCTGGAGTAGCGGGAGGGCTTGACCACCACGCGCCCAGAGCCGGAAGCGTGATCGAGGACGGCCTCCAGCGAAACCTCATCACCATCGGAGGTGACGCCTGCACAGCCGTTACCGCTCGCGATCAGTGGGGGCTGCGGGATGCCGGCGGAGGCAAGGATCTTCTTGCAGACCACCTTGTCGTCCAAGTCGATGGTGTCCCGATTCACGCGGGGAAGGAGGCGGTGGAACAAGGCGGTCTCCGGCAGGTACGCACACGCCCGCTCGGAAGAAACCTCGCGCCGGTACCCGCCGTAGCGGAAGTAGTGGAACGGCAGGCAGCGCCACCGCGCGGAGACCAACACCAGATCCCCGGCGATACGGACCATGCTCTTCCGGCCCCCGTCGCGCAACATCGCGGGAAGGTGCTCGCGGCTCATCTGCCGCACCTGGTAGGGGAGAAACCGAAGGCCGGATACACGGGGAAGAACCCGGGTACGGAACCACTCTTCGCTCATCGCCTGCCGGTGGTTGAAGCCACGGTTCGCAGTGCGGGTCATGTCGCTCCTCCGATGTCTCAGTAGTCCGGGGTTCCGGCGATGGCCAGGGCAAGGACCACGGCGGTGACGGCGATGACGTAGGCCAGGACCGCTAATTGCTGCTTCATCGGGCGGGCTCGACGTTGTCGGCCGCGGTCGACCAGAGGCGCCCGGTGTTCATGGGGTGTCTGCCTGGGGCGTGTCTTCCCACGGGGACCACCCCGAGGAGGCGTCGGCGACATCGCGGCGCCTCTGCAGCTGGCCGAGGGTGCGGCGGGGCACGGTGTCAGCGGCGTGCACGAGGAACCCGCCCCGGTCTCGGATGAGGACTCCGAGGCCGGCGAACTGGGCCGCGTCGGAGGCGACGTGGGAGAAGGCGCCAACGATGATTCCCCGGATGATTCCGGTGGACAGGGCGGACGCTATGGCCTGCCAGCCGGGGCGCTCCGCGAGCGGCACCGCCGGGTCGGGATCGGACCACGCACCGGCAACATGCCAGTGCCGGGCGCTGGCGTAGTGGCGGCAGCGTCTCTCACCGTCTCGGACCGCGACGGCGGTGGAAGCGCAGGCGTAGACGGCGACGGGTACGTGCCCGAGGCCGCCGATCGGGTTGTTCGGCATGCCCATAAGGCTGCTGTGTAGAGGTACGCGGGCCCAGACACGGCCCGTGGCAGCGACCACAGTCCGTACCGGGTTCGGGTGCAACGGAGCGTGGCAGCGTAGGACCCGGCGGTCCAGCATGTGCAACGCCCCGTAGTAGTCCGGCAGGTTACGGCCTGCCGACTGCTACGGGGCGTGGTAGTCGGGCCGCGGGTCAGCGCACCCCGAGGGGGACCCCGGCGACGCTGGCGAGACCGCGGAGGCGACCGACGGAGACTCCGGCGAGCCGGCCGATGATGACGCCGGGGAGCATCTGGTGGCGCACCCAGCCGGGAGCCATCGTGCAGACGGCTTCGAGGGTGTCGGCCGCGGCCTCCCAGCGACGGCACTCCACGTGGGTGAGGGCAACATCCAAGCCATAGCGGGCGCGGGTGGCCAATGGGACGGTGTCGTCCAAGCGGACGGTGTCCATGAGGCGCAGCGCCCCGGAGGTGTCGCCAAGGGCCACGGCGATGCTCATTGCCTGTGTGGCGGCGTACATGGGCCCGTACGGCTGGGCGTGGTCGCCGCGGGCGTGCTCATCCCCGATGCGGGCGGCCACGGCGTGGGCCTGGGAGAGGTACTCGCGGGCGCTGTCCGCGCTCGCACCGCCCCGGGATGCGGCCACGGCAGCATTCGTGACGAGCTGCCCGTACACGCTCAGCCGGTCGGGGTCGTGCTCGCTCATCTTGGGCTCGATCCGGTCGGCCTGCGCTGCGGCAAGGGCGAACCCCTGCGTGGTGCGGCCGTCGCGCAGGTTGACCCACGCGGTCGTGGCGGCCAGGTGGGCGTCCCGGAGGTCGTCCCCGGTCTGCACCGCGATCTGGCGGCCGTACGTCAGCGCCGCGTAGGCCAGATCGCGTGAGCCCAGCACGTTGGCGGCCATGCCTGCTGTCTGGAAGGTGTCGATCAGGACACCGGCGGCGGCCTCCCGCTCAGCGTGGTCGGCTGCATCGAACCGGGCCTTTGCCTCGGGGAGGAGTTGGCCCAGGAGCGTCCCGAGCTCGGTGTACCGGCCTGCCCAGTAGGCCTCGTCCGCCCGGCGAACGGCAGCGCGCAGCTCCTCAACGGTGCCCGGCTCGACGTCGGCGGGGATGCCGATGGCGGCGTCATGGGTGGCCGCGGACACCATCCGAAGCGCGGCCCGCTCGTCGCGGTCCATGGACCGGCGGGGTGCCTGCTGGCCGAGGAGTACGGCGATGTCCGTGCCGAGGGCGTCGGCTATGGACAGCAGCGACGGGAGCGACGCGGTACCGCCACGTTCCAGCTTGCGGACCACGCCCACGGACACGGCGGCGGCTTCCGCTAACTGCTCTTGGGTCATCCCGCCACGCAGCGTCTTCAACCGCTCAGAGGTGGTGTACTCCGACCACTGCATGTTCCAGCACCTCCGTGTGATTGGCCTCATACGGACGGTACTGGCAGGAGTGGTGGGGCCGACAGCCCTTGATCAGCCGGAAGTTGGGGTCACGCGGCAAGAACCGCGCTGACCCCCAGAAGGGCCTCAAGCTCCGCAACGGCCTCGTCCTCATCGGTGGCGTGGACGGTGGTGATCCCCAGCTCTGCGGCCGGCGGAAGGTTCACGGCGTGATCGTCCACGAACACGCACCGCTCGGCGGGTAGGCCGATGCGGTCCAGGGTCAGCCGGTAGATCGCCGGATCGGGCTTGGCCATGCCGACCAGCTCGGAGACGACGTGCACATCGAACAGGTCCCAGATTCCCACGTGCTCGTAGGGGTTGAACGGGTCAAGGCCGAAGCTGTTCGACAGCAGGGCGACCCGATGACCAGCCGCCCGTGCCGCACGGGCAAGGGCAGCCATCCGTCGAGCCGCAGGCACCCCGGCCCACGCCCGGCCCATCAGGTTCACCGGGTCCACGTGCGCACCCAGCAGGGGGGCAGTTCCCTCGCTCCACTCCGCCTGCCCTATCTCCCCGACCTCCAGGGCCGCGTATAGACGCCGGCCCTCCGGGTGGTCGTTGAGGGTGCTGCGCCACGCCTCCGGAGCCAGCCCTTCGGACACGCACCACGCACGGTGGACAGCGAGAGGGCTGGCAGTGAGTACTCCGGCGAAGTCGAGGATCAGGCCGAGCTGTTCACGCCCATAGGTGGTGTCAGTGCTGTGCGGCATCCAGTGACCGTCCCCTCCGCGATTGGTCTCGCAAGAAACGCTACCGCGCGCCCGGATACACAGGGCGTTCGAGAAGGCCTCGCGCTCGCCGATCTGCCGCTCCCCAGCGTGAGCCAGTCCTCCCCGTCACCGCTGGTCCGGTTCAGCGGAGCACATCGAGGCAACGGGGAGAAGCCACTACCTGGTGAGTAGCCGCGTGGCCGCACCCGCTCGATG
This sequence comes from Streptomyces sp. CA189, assembly GCF_056428985.1. Taxonomy (NCBI): domain Bacteria; kingdom Bacillati; phylum Actinomycetota; class Actinomycetes; order Kitasatosporales; family Streptomycetaceae; genus Streptomyces; species Streptomyces sp. CA189. The sequence continues at coordinate 8,465 of NZ_JBWJVM010000007.1, forward strand.
CGTACGAGCTCGGGCACCGCACCGCACCGAACGGCGAACGGTCCGGCTCGTAGGTGAGCGCCATGCGCATCGCGGTGAGGACCGTGCCGGAGGTCGGGGTGACGGCGATGGCCCAGCCGAGCAAGGCCCGGGTGCCGTCGTCGACGACCGTGGTCAGCCACGGCGCGAGCGCCTTGCCCTTCGGCGGCACGACCAGGATCGGGAGCTGCTTGTGGTTCATCTGCCAGCACCGGCCGCGCAGCGCGTCCGGGCGGCGCAGGTAGACCGACCCCGCGCGGGGCCCGGCCTCGCCGGTCTTCCACGCCGCACGCTCTGCCGGGGTCAGCTCCGTGTTGAACGCCCGGTACAGGGTGGGCTCCGGGACTGTCCGGGCACGGGCCCACCCCTCGGCTAGGAAGTCGGGCACGGGCGCCCCGGCTGTCATGCCGTCCCCGTCCGTCACCGCGCGCCGGGCGCGGACCACCGCGGCGACGTTGCCCCGGTAGAAGGCGAGCGCCTCCCGGTCGGGCTCGCTCAACTCGTACGGCGGGCGAGTGGCGGGCGCGGCCGGCTTCGGCGGCGCCAGCCAGCGCACCGTCCGCTCCGCGACGCCCAGACCCTCCGCGACCGTACGCACGTGCGCGGCGGTCAACACCTCGTCCTCAGGCAGCCGCGATAGTCGTTCCGACGACCGCCCGGCGCTTCTCCGCGGACACCCTCCCCATGAACCGAAGTGTCAGTGGCAGCAGAACCGCCGTGCCCGAACGTGCGCCCGCATCCACACGACCGGGTGGAACTTCGCCGAACCGGTGGCGCATGCACGCCCGACGTGATCCGGATGGGCCCTTGGCTCTCGGATCAACAAGACACGGTAGGCGTCTCACAGGTCATGCCAGGTCGAGGTCTACGCGTCCTCGCGATCCTGGGTGGGTATGTTCCCCGCCTGCCGGTGGTACTCAATGATCGCGAAGTACACCTCCCTCAGCGTCTCAGCCTCGCTGGTGAGTCCCTCCTGCAGAAGGGAGTTCCGCGTCGCGATCATGACCTCAGCAAAGTGCACGGTGTAGCCGTTCTCCCCCTCCGGCTTCGCAAGGGCTGCGAGTCGCTGGAAGAGCATCATGCACGAGATCAGAAGCTCGCTCAGATCAGGGTGGTTCGTCAGAGACAGGCGAGTGGCCACGCGCTGTACTTGCTGCACCGCGCCCACAGGAAACGGTTCACCGTTCGGATACGTGCGCGGGACCAGCGGTGCAGCCTCCGCCGCCCAGGCGTCGACCGCGCTGCGGGCGTCGGCGAGCTGGCCCCGCGCCTTCCAACGGGCTGCGCGGGCCGCCTTGTATCCGTATGTCTTCAAGGCAAGCCGCCTCAAGCCATAGTGCGCGACTCCTTGCACGGCGAGAGCCCCTGCAAGTTGCCATCGCCCCATGAAGGCGGCAACCACGACAGCCACTGCGCAGGCCGCGTAGATGCCGAAGCTCGACTCGGACACGAACCGCGGAGACATGTACGTAATTCCCACATAGATCACGAACACCGCGACTGCGCTCCCTAGCAAGTTGTCGCCACGACCCCTTGCTAGGGCGCTCACGAGGAGCACGCCAAACGCGAAGGCCGCCCACCGCCACGCCCCGCTGGACCCCGCCCAGTGCCACATCCGCCCCACCCCTTGCCGACTATTCGTGTGAACGTCGGCAGTATGCCAAGGGCGCGCGGCCCCGAAGCTATGGCCTGGAGAGCGGTTATCTCACGCTCCGACGCGGATGCTTGTCAGCCCCCCGCTCACTGGCGTCGGCGGGCGGCCGGATCGCACTCGGCGACGTGTCGGGCGACCGCGTCGACTCCGGGGCGGGCATATCGCTCCAGGGAGCGGACGGAGGCGTGGCGGGCAGAGCTGCCGACTTACCAGGAGCGCTCAGTGAGCTCTTTCAGAGTGGCCACTGATCGGGTGACGGGCCAGCGTCCCGCAACGCACGAGGCTCCCGTGCCGTTGAGAGAAGTGCTTGACGTCTCAACTCATCAACACAGGAGCCTCGTTGGTCCCCCGTCCTGCCGCACTCGACCTGCCTCATGCTCTGGTCGAGTGGGTATCGATGCTCATCGTCACCCGTGAGGGTGACCGACGCTGCAAGCTCCCGCCCCACCAGCGCGCCCTCGTCGGCTTGGTCTACCTGCGCCGGCACGAGACGCTCGCGCAGATCGCCGCCGGCTTCGGCATATCCGTCGGGACCGCCCACGCCTACGTCACGGCCGTCGTCGATCACCTGTCCCGCCGGGCACCCGGTCTGCTGCGGGTCCTGCGCGAGACGGATCCTGATCACGTCCTGCTCGACGGGACGCTCGCCGAGTGCGACCGGGTCGGCGACAGCCGGGCCGACTTCTCCCAGAAGCACCGCCGTCACGGCGTGAACGTGCAGGTCGTGGCCGATCCCACCGGCAACCTGCTGTGGATCTCACCCGCGCTGCCCGGCCGCACCCACGACCTGACCGCGGCCCGCCCCCACCGCATCATCCGGATCTGCGAACGCCAGGGCGTTCCCGTGCTCGCCGACCGCGCCTACATCGGGGCCGGCCCCTGGGTGACCACGCCCATCAGACGGCTTCCCGGCCAGGACCTCACCACAACCCAGCGGGCGATCAACCGAGCCCTGTCAGCGGCACGAGCACCGGTCGAACGAAGCATCGCGCGACTCAAGTCCTGGCAGATCCTGCGCCGGGCCCGCTGCAGCCCCAACCGGATGACCGTCATCGCCGCAGCCGTCCTCACCCTGGAACGTCAACGCTGATGCATCTCATTGCCGTTCCAGGGTGAGGACGGATTGGCAATGGCCGTCATCCAGTTGGGAACCGTCTCACGACCAGACAAGTCGCCCTTCGGCAACGGAACAGACCGGATAGTCCCCCGCGCCGATCCTCGTCAGCATCTCCGCCACGGAGTCGAAGTAGTGAGCCAGTGACGCGTACTCGCCGGTGACCGTGGGCGCACCCACGAACCATCTGCCGATACCTCCGTCCCTCGCGTCGATGAACTGTCCCATCCAGCCGTCCCGGTCCGACTGGAACGGGATCCACTCCTCGCGCCATTCGCTCCCACCGGACAAGGGGTGATTCGCGTAGAGCCTCTCCATCGCCCGGATGCCCAGAAAGAAGCTTCCCTCGTCGGGGAACCCGTCGAAGCCGCAGCACATCACGTCGTCGTCGACGTCTCCCTCTGGCAGATCCAGATTGTTCTGCAACAGCCACGTCCGCAGGTCCCCATGCAGGGAGATCCCCATCCGTTCCTCGGCTGCCGCGAGCATCTGCTCCGTAGCGGGCCCCGGCAGATCTGCGTGATCGGCCGGCGCGTGCTCCCGAAGAAGACTCATCGCACGCGACCAACTCTCAGCCACACTCATCGCCCTCTGCCCTCTGTCCTCTCTACAGGGATGTCTCCGTCCGACTACGCCACTGCGGAGGTTGGGAAGTACCGGCCGGAGAACCTTGCAGGGATGGTACTTCGAGCATGCGTTCCATCCCTCCCCGCAATCACCTTCCGCCCCGAAGCGCAGGACCGGCCCCTCAGCGAAGTGACCGCCCGCGACTTTTCACAGACAACCCACTGTGCCCGGCGGGCCCAGCCGAGGAGCTTCCAGGACTCAAGCGAGGGCCACGGCGTCACCCTGGAGTGGCGAAGCTGAAAACGCTCAGTGATCCTCTATGTGAACGGCGGTCCGGTCGGCAAGGTCGTCCAGGCGGTTACAAAGACACCCAGCCACGAGAGCACCGAGCAGCCGAGGAGAACACCTCGACGGCGCAGGACAAGCTCCGGCGGATCAGCGAAGTGGTGCAGGAGTAGACCGAAGGCTCGACCTGATGACACAGGCCGAGCCTCCACGGGGAAACCCATCAGAACTCTCAGCTTGGCGGCGGGGCCCTGATCGCATTCCCACACTATCTCGGAGCACAGCTCGCCCCCGCCGCTGAGCAAGCGTGCCAACGGCTGTCCCGATGTCCCGGGGCTGAAGAGGGCCCCGGCGGTGCTGCCAGGGTCCTCTCACCGTTCAAGATCAATCTCCCCGCTACTGGCTGTTCCGCTGGTCCCCAAGGCCCCACTAATGGCGGCTTTGGCACCTACCCCGGCGCCACCCCTCGCCCATCGGCCAGATGATCCACGGCCTGGTCCGCGCCAGCACGGCCGAGCTCTACAGCTGCCCGCCCACCCCACGGAGCACGTCACCGACGGTCTGGCAGGAGTCGACTCTGTGCTGTGCGCGGCGGGCGCGTTCATCCCGGTCTCGCACGAAGAGAGCTTGCCGTCCCGGGTGGTAGGTGCTGACCACCTTCAGACTTCGTTCACGGACAACTCCGGGGTGCGTCTTGAGCAGGCGGCGCCAGGCGTCCTGGGCTTCGCTGCCTTGGAGAAGGACGACCTCGGTCTTCGGCATCAACCCCAGCAGCTGCTTCAGGACCTCGACGCCGGCCTGAAGCTCGGCCGCCTTCGGCGAGCGGTTGATGTACCAGGGGTAGGCGTTCCAGGGAGTGACGTCTCGCGGCGCGATCCCCGCCCCCTCGAAGAGCTGGACCTGAAGCTCCGCTGTGGGATCGTCGTTCTCCACGCACAGAAATCCGGAGCCGACACCCTCCTGTGTCTTGGGGCCCGGGTCCCGCAGGATCGACAGGGCGCGGGCCTCCACTCCCCCGTGCCAGGGGGCGACGTGCGGCATCCAGCCACGCCCGTCCTGGTCGCGCAAGGCGTCGACCATCTCATTGATCGGACGTACGTGGGGGGCGTAGCGCCCCTGCTCCTGCTCTATCCGGAACGCCTCGTCCCGCATTCGTCTCGCCATATTTCCTCCAACACCGGCTCACACCATCGCGGGGACCCTACCGGGAGCATCTGACGCTGCAGACTGCTCGACCAACCCTGCAATCCGCACCCGGTAAGCGTCCTCACCGCCGAGCCGGGCTGCCTCCTCCGCGTGCTCCTTCGGCGTGTTCTCCCCGGAGCCAAACCCCAACGCGGCCATCGCTACGGCGACCTGCTCGACCGTGGCCGGGTCCTCTCCGCGCCCCATCTGCTCACTCATAACTCGCAGGCTATCGACGCCGCCCGCCCCTCATAGGGCGAAGCCGAGAAACCCCCACCGCGTCCGGCACCTCTCCGCGCTTCAAGATCATCCTGTGGCGGCTTGGGGGCTCGCCAGTTCTGGACCCGACCCAGCGCTACGTATCCGTTCGTCGCTACTTCACAAGAACAGGGCGGCCTCTCGGCCCAGCGAGAGGGGTGTCAGAGCCATCGGCGACACTCAGGCCAGCGCCATTCGAGAGGGGATCTGATGATCAGTCGGGAAGTACTGGCCGTGGCCAGTTGGTCGGACTGGGTTCCGCTGGCTGCCGCCGAAGCACCGACGTCCCCGGGTGTCTACCTCGCCCGGCGGGGGACGAGCGGCCCAGTGGTGTACGTCGGCATGGCCGGGGAACGCCAAGGCAAAGGGCTGAACGGCCGGTTGCAGCGCTACACCAGCGGCAAGGCGCTGGCCTCCGGACTCGGCGAAGCGGTCTTCGACCGAGCCCTGGCGGATCCCGCCTGGCTGCGGGAGAGGTTGGCGGAGGTCGAGACCGGCAAACCGATGCGAGCAACCGGCTGGGGCAAGGCCGCCCTGGCGTGGGCGGACCTCCATGTCTGCTGGGCCACCACCGACAACCGCGAGACAGCCAAAGCCCTGGAGAAGAAGGTGCTGGCGATGGAAACCGTGGACTGGTGGAACCGCGACCGCTGACCTCACTACAGCCAACCGCAGTGTCATCGGTCCGAAGGCCACGCCAACACCGAATCCCCCATCGAAGATGATGATCAATCGCGACTCTACTTCCCTGCACCGCAACCGCTCACACTGGGGAACGCTCGTCGCAGAACCCGGCAGACACCGCGCCGTGGCGCATACCGAAAAGGAGAATGAGATGACTGAGAAGCTGCCACCCAAGCAGGCGCTGGCCGCAGTGATCCAGGCGTTGGACGGCATCTGGGACACGCAACGCGCCGTACTGGCCCTGCGTGTCGCCGGGTACGAGCAGACAAGTGACGAGGCCGCGGGCAAAGCAGCCCGCGGGCACCTGCGCGCGCTCGCCGATGACGGCCTGATCGTGAGGCCGGATCCCGGTCAGGCCGTTTACCAGCTGGCCTGATCGCCTCTTCGAAGCCCTCGGTACAGCGGATCGCGGTTCGGGTAGCTCCGCGGTCAGGTGGGGCAGGTCGGCGCCCCTGCCCCACCTGGTGGGTGGCTTCAGAGGCCGCCCAGGTCGGTGCCGCCGATCCGAAGCCGCGCGCCCATGTCCATTTTCACCTCGCCATAGGGCCGTACATGTTCCCAGAACCGCGGGGTCAGGCCGCGCCGGTCGCCCGGGTCAGCAGGTCGGACCACTCGGGTTCGGCCAGGACCACTTGAAGCATGAGGGTGTTATCGAGGCTGGCGCGTCGCTGCGGCACGCTGGCTTCTCGGCTGAGGTCGTGGTCCGACACGGCTCCGGTCCCTGAGCTCGCTCAGGGACCCGACACCGGTCTCAGTTCCGGTCTCATTCGCACCCGTCCAGGGCCATCCGGCGAACCCTCTGGGTTAGGTTCCGGCCCAGGTCAGGACGAGTACGACCTCCGCCGGACAGCCATACAACATTTGGAAAGCGTGTTGAGGGCAACCCCCCTCACGAGTTCGAATCTCGTAACCTCCGCCATTGCTCTCACCGGGCAATACGTTGAAGAGCCCCACCGCTTGCGGTGGGGCTCCTTACGTTGTGCGGTGCGGGGTGATCCGCAGGACAATGGGGGGGCCGAGCCCGGAGGCCGCCATGTGTCCTCAGTCACCGCCGCAGTGGGGCCCGGCCCCATCCCGCCCGCCGGACCGTCGCAGTTGGTTCGCCCGGCATCCGCTGCTGACCGTGCTGCTCGCCGTCACCGCCGCGATCGTCGCCCTCGGGATCGCCGGAACGCTGATCGGCGGACAGCCGGAGGTCACGCCGCGCAGGGCCGTCACGGACACCACATCCACATCCGCGCCCGCTCCCACATCCGCACCCGCATCCGATTCCGGGCGCCTGCCGGGACTGGGCGAGCCGGCCCGGGACGGGAAGTTCGAGTTCACGGTCACCAGGCTCCAGCCCGGGGTGGGCAACATCGGGGGTCAGTACGGGCGGGACGCGCAGGGCCGGTTCTTGCTCGTCCACATGACCGTGCGGAACATCGGGGACAGGGCCCGGACCTTCGACGGCTCCGACCAGAAGCTCATCGACCGCAACGGCAGCGAATACAGCGCGGACACCGGCGCGGCGCTCTACCTCGACAAGAGCGAGTCGTTCCTCAACCAGATCAACCCCGGCAACACGGTCGACGGCATCGTCGTCTTCGACGTCCCGAAGACCGCGACCCCCGTCCGGATCGAGCTGCACGACTCGGTGTTCAGCGGCGGCATCACGGTCGATCTGACCGTCCGTCGCTAGTTTGGGCAACGGCCCCGGCACCTCCTCGGCGGGCGGGAGTCCAGGCCGGGTCCGGTGGCGGGAGCTGCGGGGCCGGGGCACCGTGTGGCTATGACATCGCCCGTCTCCGCGCCGGCCCCCGCTCCGGCGGGCCGTGAGCGTCCGGACGGGATGATCTTGTGGGGGCCTCGTAATGCGAAGGTCGGTGGCTCAGGCTCGACTGGGAGTTCTCTTACCTAACCTGGAGTGCCCACGCCCACGCCAGGCGAGAGGTCAAGGTCGGACTGTGGCGGTCGTTGGCCGAGCACGCAGTGCCGACCGCAGAGCTGCCACACGGTCGGTCACCGTCTCCATGACGGGTGCGACCTCGTCGATGCGGGCCGCTGCGCCCGCGCAGATGGCGCAGATGCCGGTCTGCTGGTCACGCGGTAGGGGATCGCGGCACTCGGCGCACTCCGCCAGCGGCGTCGTCGGCGTGGCGGCATCCTGCCGGGCGCGCGGTGTGGGCAGCTTGCGCACGAGGCGGTCCGCGAGGAGCGCCCGTGCGCTGTGGACCACTGGGGGCAGCCCGGTGGTGAGGAGCGAGCGGGCTGCCAGCTCGGACACCCCGGCGTCCAGCCACCGTGCGGCCAGCGGCGCGAGGGTGAGGGCATCTGCGGCGCTCACAGCCAGCTTGGGCTCGACGCTGCCCAGGCGTGACAGCAGCGCGGCTCCAGGCCCCGTGGCCGCTGATGCGGGGGCAGGGGTGGTCTCGTCTGGAGCTGCTCCCTCCGCCCGCCCCGTGGGCGGCTCGGCGCCAGTGGCCGCCGCGACGGGGTGGGTGGGTTCTTCTTCCAGGTTCTTGTTCCCCTTGGGGAACGTTCCCGCCTTCCCGTCGTCCGCTTCGCCGGTTCCCGCCGGTGCGGGAAGCGGGGCAGTGCCGGTGGCCTGCGGGGTGTCGAAGACGTACGTGTCGGTGCGGACCTGGCCGCTGTCCTGGTCTCGGACCGTGTGACGGACGTAGTAGCCGACCTCGACGAGCTCGTCGAGGGCCTTGGACACGCCTCTGCGGCCAAGGCCGGGGTTCTTGTCGGCAAGGGTGCGAACGTCCTCACGGGCGCCGTCCGGCAGGGACAGCAGATAGGCGAGGAGGCCGCGGGCGGTGAAGCTGAGACGACGGTCCCGTAGGACCTCGTTGCCCAGCACAGTGAAATAGCGCGTGCGCGCGCTACGATTGATGCGCATCGAAGATGTCCTCTTCGGTGACGGGCCCCGGGGTGTGCAACCACCGCCGGGGTCACCTGCGTTTATGGGGTTATGAGTGCGTGAGCGTAGCTTGCGCTAGGCATCAACTTCCACCTTTGGCCAGAGGATTGATGGACCGTTCGCTCTGAGCTGTAGCCAGGGCGATGGTCAGCGGGCAGCGGCGGGGGCGCTCACCATCGCTGGAGACGGGAAACAGCCTCTCGCAGGACGTCCTCCCGCTTGCAGAAGGCGAAGCGGACCTGGCTGCGGCCGGCCTCCGGGTCGTCGTAGAAGACCGCGTTGGGGACAGCGACCACGCCACACCGCTCCGGCAGGCTCCGGCAGAAGGTCAAGCCGTCCTTCTCGCCGAGGGGGGCGATGTCGGTGGTGATGAAGTACGTGCCTTGTGGGTGGAATACCTCGAAGCCCGCCTCCGTTAGCCCGTCGGCGAGGATGCCGCGCTTGGCCCGCAGGTTCTCGCGTAGCCGGCGAAGTAGTCGCCCGGTAGGCGCAGTGCCTCCGCGACCGCGTACTGGAACGGGCCCGACGATACGTACGTAAGGAGCGGTGGTCGGAACAGTCCATGCCTCCTTGCAGTCGTAGGCTCGTGGGTATGACCTTGCGCCTGAGCACCGTGATCCTTCCCGTCAACCGCTGGCACGAGGGCGGCCGTGACCGCTGGCAGCGGGCCGAAGAGCTGGGCTTCCACGCGGCGTACACCTACGACCACCTGTCCTGGCGGACCTTCCGTGACGGCCCGTGGTTGGGCGCCCTGCCGACACTCACTGCCGCCGCGACGGCCACGGAACGCTTGCGTTTGGGCACCCTCGTAACCTCCCCGAATTTCCGTCATCCAGTGACGCTGGCCAAGGAGCTGATGTCCCTCGACGACATCTCGGGCGGCCGGATCACCCTCGGCATCGGGGCCGGCGGCAACGGCTTCGATGCCACCGCACTCGGTCAGGAGGCCTGGACCCCGAAGGAGCGGGCCGACCGCTTCGGCGAGTTCCTGCAACTGCTCGACCGGCTGCTCACCGAGGCGGACGTATCGCAGGAGGGCACCTTCTACTCGGCCGTGGAAGCCCGCAACATCCCCGGCTGCGTCCAGCAGCCCCGGCTGCCCTTCGCCGTCGCCGCGACCGGCCCGCGCGGCCTGAAGCTCGCCGCGCGCTACGGACAGGCGTGGGTGACCACGGGTGACCCGAAGATCTTCGAAGAGGGCACGCCGGAGGACTCGGTGGAGGCACTCCGGGGCCAGATCGCCAAGCTCGGCAAGGCGTGTGCGGAGACCGGCCGGGACATGGCGGAGCTGGACAAGGTCCTGCTCACGGGCTTCACCCCGGACCGGGGGCGCCCGCTGGAGTCCATGGACGCCTTCGTCGACTTCGCGGGCCGCCACCAGGAGCTCGGCTTCACGGAGCTGGTGATCCACTGGCCGATCCCCGAGTCCGACTTCGCCGCAGACCAGGAGGTCTTCGAGCGCATCGCCACCGAGGGGCTCGCCCAGCTGGGCTGATCAGCTCATGGCTCTTGCTGGGTGAAACCCTGCTATGGCGTAGTCAAGCAGTCGCGGCGAGGGGAATGGTGGCAACCGCGACAAGCAGAGTGAAGGTGGCCGTGAAGAAGTTGCTGCGCCGCTTATCTTCCCTGGTCAGGCCGTGATGGGTGAACAAGGCTTGACTGAGGTGACGAGCGTGCCGAGGCGCAGCCGCTCGGTAGCTGTCGCGGCGCCCGTGAGCGTCGGCAGCGCGCCGAACCACGGCCCGTTCCGGAAGGTCCGCCAGGACAGGATCACGGTGCTCAGGCGCAGACTCATGCCCCGAGCCTACGTCCGCCCCGCACGGCTCTCACGTGGGCGCTCGGCGCGCTTGTGTCGCGCATCACATCCCGTGCAGCGATGCCCCCCCCGCGCCTCATGCACCGCTGGCGTTACCACCCCTCACAGCTCCGCCGCTCCGCCACAGGGCGAGCAGGACGGCGGAGTAGGGGCGGGCCGGAGCCGCGGTGCGGGCGGCGTCGGCCGCGCCGGCCAGTACCTCGCCCACCAGTACCGGTTCGCGCTCCGGATGGCGGGTCCCCGCCCGTTCGCACACCGTGCACAGGACCATCGCCAGGCTCGCGATCCACTTGGCCGGCGGGCCGCCACAGGCGTCGCAGTCCGGCGTGCGGGCTGAAGGGATGAGCACGTCGCCCCCGTGTGATGTCGTCGGAACCGGCACCGAGCCGGCAGCGCCAAAACAGCGGAACCGGCGAGGAGATCCTTCCACCACCCACTGACAACCATGTGGCGATGTTTCACGTGAAACATCGCCGACGGGCGGCATGGGCGAAGATGGAGCCGTGACCTCGGCTCCCCAGCGCCCGGACGGGCCAACCCCCGCGACCCGGCTCATCGCCACCGACCTCGACGGCACCCTGCTGCGCGACGACAAATCCGTCTCGGAACGCACCGTCGCCGCACTCGCCGCCGCCGAGGAAGCCGGCATCGCGGTGTTCTTCGTGACCGGACGCCCGGCCCGTTGGATGGGTGTGGTCAGCGACCACGTCCAGGGCCACGGCCTCGCCATCTGTGCGAACGGCGCCGCCGTCGTCGACCTGCATGCCATCGACCGGCACGCCGCCGACCGGAACGCCGCCGATGTGCGGCCCACGGGCCGGGAGTTCGTCCAGGTCAGGCCGCTGCCCCGGATCACCGCACTCAAGGTGGTGGAGGCTCTGCGGGCCGCCGCCCCCGGCACCTCCTTCGCCGTCGAGCTGACCACCGGCATCAACTACGAGCCGCTGTACCCGCCGTTCTTCCAGGACCCCGGCGCCAATGTCGCCACCGCCGAGGAACTGCTCCACGAGGCCACGGACGACGATTCGGCGCCCGTGCTCAAGGTGCTCGCGCACCACGCCGAGCTGGCTCCGGACGAGTTCCTGGCCCTGGCCCGCTCCGTCGCCGGAGCGTACGCCTCGATCACCCGTTCCAGCCCGACCTCCCTCCTGGAGATCAGCGGACCTGGGGTGTCCAAGGCGAGCACCCTGGCGCTGTGCTGCGAGGAGCGCGGCATCTCTCCGGCCGAGGTGGTCGCCTTCGGCGACATGCCGAACGACGTGGAGATGCTCGGCTGGGCCGGCACCTCGTACGCGATGGGCAATGCCCATCCGGATGTGATCGCGGCCGCGTCGGGCCGTACGGTCGCCAACAACGAGGACGGCGTCGCCCTGGTCATCGAGCGCATCCTGGCCGAACGGACCGCCCGCACCGAGGCCTAGTCACAGCGGGGCCTCCCACACCAGGGTGGTCCCGCCGCCCTCCTCGCCGAGGCCGGGGCCGTACGAGCTGGATCCGCCGAGCGATTCGGCCCGCCGGCGCAGGTTCCGCAGCCCGCTGCGCCGCCCGCCCTCCGGGATGCCCACCCCGTCGTCGGCCACCTCCAGCCGGACCCCGGGCCGCCCGTCGGCCAGGCTGACGGTGGAGTCGAGCACCACCTCGATCCGGGACGCCTCCGAGTGCCGGAACGCGTTCGACAGGGCCTCGCGCAGGGCGGCGATGAGGTTCTTCCCGACGAGCTCCCCGACGACCGCGTCGATCGGTCCGAGGAAGCGGTGCGCGGGCTTGAAGCCCAGCGGTACGGCAGCCATGTTGATCTCCCGCAGTACCCGGGTGCGCAGCCCCGAGGGTGCCTCCGCCGGTCCCTGCTGGAGCGCGAAGATCGCGGTGCGGATCTCCTGGATCGTCACGTCGAGCTCGTCCACGGCCTTGCCGACGCCGTCGCGGACCTCGGGGACGATGGAGCGGCGCTGGGCGCCCTCCAGCATCATCCCGGTGGCGAAGAGCCGCTGGATGACCAGGTCGTGCAGGTCGCGGGCGATCCGGTCGCGGTCCTCGAACACCGCGAGGCGCTCCCGGTCCCGCTGCGCCTCCGCCATCATCAGCGCCAGGGCCGCCTGCGAGGCGAACTGCGTGGCCAGGGTCCGCTCCGCCTCGGTGAACGGCCGCTTTCCGCGCGCCCGCGGGGTGACGAGCGCACCCAGCACCCGGCCCCCGCTCTGCAGCGGCAGCATCATGCATGCCCCGTACTGGCTGGTCAGGCGGCTGATCATGCGCGGGTCCGAGGCCGCGTCGTCCACGAAGACGGGCTCGCCCTCCAGCAGCCTGGCCACCACCGGGCTCTCGGCCGGGATGACGACGCCGAGGGAGGTCGCCGGGTTCTCCGCGGAGACGGCGACGATCTCCATGCCGCCCTCCTCGGCAGGCAGCATCACGATCCCGGCGGCCGAATCGGCGAGCCGGCGGGCCTGTTCGGCGACGACCGCGAGCGCGTCGTCCGCGTCCCCGCCCGACAGCAGGGCCGTGGTGACGGCGACGGAGCCGTCGATCCAGCGCTCGCGCTGGGTGGCGGCCTCGTAGAGCCGGGCGTTGCCGATGGCGATGCCCGCCTCGGTGGCCAGTACCCGGACCATGTGGACGTCGTAGTCGTTGAAGGCGCCGCCGCCGTTCTTCTCCGCCAGGTAGAGGTTGCCGAAGATCTCCCCTTGGACCCGGATCGGAACGCCGAGGAAGGTCTTCATGGGCGGGTGGTGGGCGGGGAAGCCCGCCGAGCGCGGGTCCTTGGTCAGGTCGGCGAGCTGCACCGTGTCGGGGTGCGAGATCAGCGCGCCGAGCAGGCCGCGCTTCCCGTCCGGGCGGTGCCCGATCTTCTTCGCCAGGGCGTCGCTGATCCCGAAGGTGACGAAGTCCGAGAGCCCCCGGCCCTCGGTGTCGACCACGCCGATGGCCGCGTAGCGGGCGTCCGCGAGCTCGGCGGCCGTCTCGCAGATCCGGTCCAGCGTGGAGTGCAGTTCGAGGCCGGTACCGACCGACCGCATGGCCTCCAGCAACTGCGGCACCCGGGCCGTGAGCTCGGTGGACAGCCCCTGGAGACTCCGGGTGGCGGCCGTCGCGGCCTCCATCGGGTCGGGCGATTCGGGTGAGGACTCCGGCGGGTACTCGGGCGATTCCTGGGACTCCTGCGCTGACATGCCCTTGAGCCTAGTTAGTCCCCTTTAGCGAGGAAAGTCGAGCCTGCCCAGAGCTGCCCGTACCGTCCGCCTCCCGTTCCCGCTCCAGCAGCCGGCGCAGCGGACCGGGGACCGCCGCCAGCTGCGCGTACGCACCGCGCTGGACCACCGCACCGCCGTCCAGGACGAGCACCTCGTCGACCTCTTCCAGACCGGCCAGCCGGTGCGTGATGAGCACGGTGGTGCGGCCCTCGGTCGCGGCCAGCAGGTCCGCGGTCAGCGCGTCGGCGGTGGCCAGGTCCAGGTGCTCGGCCGGCTCGTCAAGGACGAGGACCGGGAAGTCCGCGAGCAACGCCCGCGCCAGGGCCAGACGCTGGCGCTGACCCCCGGAGATCCGCTCGCCGTGCTCGCCGACCAGCGTGTCCAGCCCGTCCGGGAGCCCCTCGGCCCACTCCAGCAGCCGGGCCGCGGCGAGGGCCTCCCGCAGCCGGGCTTCGCTCGCCCCCGGGGCGGCCAGGCGCAGGTTCTCCCGTACGGAGCTGTCGAAGATGTGCGCGTCCTGCGCACACAGGCCGACGACCCGGCGCACGTCGTCCCCGTCGAGGGCCCGCGCGTCGGTCCCGCCCAGGGTGTACGAGCCTTCGTGCTGGTCCAGGAAGCGCAGCAGGACCTGTGCCAGCGTGGTCTTGCCGGCTCCCGAGGGTCCGACGACCGCGATGCGGCGGCCCGCCTCCAGGGTCAGGTCGAGCCCGCTCAGCGCGTCCTTCTCCTGCCCGGGGTGGCGGGCGGCGAGCCCGGTCAGCCGCAGCGGGAAGGGCGAGGCGGGCAGGGATTCCGGCCGCTCCGGCTCGATGACCGGGACGGGTGTGTCGATGACCTCGTAGACCCGCTCGGCACTGCGCCGGACCCGCTGGCGGTACTGCACGGCCTGCGGGAGGCCGCTGACGGCCTCGAAGGCGGCCAGCGGGGTCAGCACGACCACGGCCATGGCCACCCCGGACAGCTGGCCCCCGGCGACGGCATCGGCCCCGACGGCGGCCGCGCACACCACGGTCAGTCCGCTCAAGAAGGCCGACAGCCCGCTCCCGAGCCCGGTGACGGCGGCCGCGCGGGCCGCGATCCCGGTCAGCGTGCGGTCGCTCTCCTTCGCGGCGGCCTTGCGCCCGCCGAGCGCTCCGGCGACGGTGAGCTCCGCGGTTCCGGTGAGCAGATCCGCCACACGGGTGGCGAGCTCTCCCCGGGCGGGCGCGAGCCGGCGTTCCGTCCGGCGGGCGCAGACCGCGCTGACGAGCGGGACCCCGACCCCGGCGGCCAGCAGCCCGACGGCGAGCACCGCCCCGGCCGCGGGCAGCAGCCAGGCGGTGAACGCCACCGCGCCGGTGCTCACGAGCAGCGCGGTGCCGACGGGCAGCAGCCAGCGCAGCCAGTAGTCCTGCAGGGCGTCGGCATCGGCCACCAGCCGGGTCAGCAGATCCCCGCGCCGCTGGGTGCGCAGCCCGGCGGGCGCGATGCGCTCCAGCCGCTGGAACACCGAAACGCGCAGGTCGGCGAGCATCCGCAGGACCGCGTCGTGGGACACGAGCCGCTCCGCGTAGCGGAAGACGGCCCGCCCCATGCCGAAGGCCCGCGTGGCGGTGACGGCCACCATCAGGTAGAGCACGGGCGGCTGTTCGGAGGCGCGCGAGATCAGCCATCCGGAGACGGCCATCAGCCCGACGCTGCACCCGACGGCCAGCGCCCCGAGGAACAGCCCGAGCCTGAACCGTCCCTGCCAGGCCTTGGCCACCCCCCGCACCCGCTTGAGCGGATCGCCGCCGCCGGCATCGCCGCCGCCCGTACCGCCCGCCCGCTCCGGAGCGTCCCCGAGGATCCACTCGCCGGGATCGCGCGGCGCTGCCGGCGCCGCCCGTCCCGCCCGCGCGGCGGGGAGGGGCGCGGCGGGGGAGGGGCCGGCGGGGCCGGCCCCGACCCGCACGACCCGGTCGGCCAGCGCCAGCAGCGCCGGCCGGTGCACCACCAGCAGGACGGTCCGGCCGACCGCGAGGCGGCGTACCGCCTCCACCACGGCCGCCTCGGTCTCGCCGTCCAGTGCCGCCGTCGGCTCGTCGAGCAGGAGCACCGGCCGGTCCGCCAGGAACGCCCGCGCCAGCGCGAGGCGCTGGCGCTGCCCGGCGGACAGTCCGACCCCGCCCTCGCCGAGGAGGGTGTCCGCCCCGCGCGGCAGGGCCCGTACGAACTCCCGTGCCCCGGCGTCCACCAGCGCGGCGGTCACCTCGGCATCGGCGGCGCCCGGCCGCGCGAGCCGTACGTTCTCCGCGATCGTCCCCGCGAACAGGTGCGGCCGCTGCGGCACCCACGCGATCCGCTCCCGCCACTGCTCGGGCGCCAGCCCGGCCAGGTCCACGCCCCCGACCCGGACCCGGCCCGCGCTCGGCGTCACGAAGCCCAGCAGCACCTGCAGCACCGTGGACTTGCCCGCGCCGCTCGGCCCGGTGAGGGCCACGCATTCGCCCGGTCCCACAGTCAGCGAGACCGGTCCGGGGGAGTCCTCGCCCCGGCCCTCGTACCGGACCGCCACCCCGTCGAGCTCGATCCGCAGTCCCGAGACCGCGGCGGCGGCCGTCCCCCGCGAAGCGGCGACCGGGGTCTCCAGCACTTCGAAGATCTCTTCCGCGGCGGCCAGTCCCTCCGCCGCCGCGTGGTACTGCGCCCCGACCTGACGCAGCGGCAGGTACGCCTCGGGCGCCAGGACCAGGATGACCAGGCCGGTGTACAGGTCCAGCTCACCGTGGACGAGCCGCATCCCGATGGTCACGGCGACCAGGGCCACCGACAGGGTCGCCAGCAGTTCGAGCGCGAACGAGGACAGGAACGCGATGCGCAGCGTGCGCATCGTCGCCTGCCTGTAGTCATCGGTGATCTTGCGGATGGACTCCGCCTGCGCCTTCGCCCGGCCGAAGACCTTGAGGGTCGGCAGGCCGGCCACCACGTCCAGGAAGTGCCCCGACAGCCGGGACAGCAGCCGCCACTGGCGGTCCATCCGGGACTGGGTGGCCATGCCGATCAGGATCATGAAGAGGGGGATCAGCGGGAGCGTGACCACGATGATGGCCGCCGACACCCAGTCCTCGGTGACGATCCGCGCGAGCACCGCCACGGGGACGACGATCGCGAGCCCCAGCTGGGGCAGGTACCGCGAGAAGTAGTCGTCGAGCGCGTCGACTCCCCGGGTGGCCAGGGCCACCAGGGAGCCCGTCCGCTGTCCGCTCAGCCAGCCGGGTCCGAGGTCCGCCGCCCGCTCCAGCAGCCGGCCCCGCAGTTCCGACTTGACCGCCGCGCTCGCCCGGTGCGCGGCCAGCTCCGTCAGCCATGCGACCAGGCCCCGGCCGAGCGCCACCGCCGCGAGCAGCAGCAGGGGGGTCCGCAGGGCTCCGCCGTCCAGTCCGTCCTCGAAGGCTCCGACCACGATCTCGGCGATCAGCATGGCCTGGCCGACGACCAGCCCCGCCCCGGCGAGCCCGAGGGCCACCACCGCTCCCAGGAAG
Organism: Streptomyces sp. CA189; assembly: GCF_056428985.1. Classification (NCBI taxonomy): domain Bacteria; kingdom Bacillati; phylum Actinomycetota; class Actinomycetes; order Kitasatosporales; family Streptomycetaceae; genus Streptomyces; species Streptomyces sp. CA189. The sequence continues at coordinate 25,645 of NZ_JBWJVM010000007.1, forward strand.
AGTCGGGTGGACCGGGCGTACCGAAGCAGGCGCGGGTCGATCGGTTTCACGTGAAACATCCCCCAGGCAGGATCGGGCGGAGCGGAGCGGACGGAATCGACGGAGCCGGCTCAGCGCACGTCTCGTGCACGTCTCAGTGCACGTCTCAGTGCACGTCTCAGTGCACGTCTCAGTGCACGTCGACGATGTGCTGCGTGCCGATGCGCTTGCGGAACACCCAGTACGTCCACGCCTGGTAGAGCAGGACGATCGGAGTCGCCACCGCCGCGCACCAGGTCATGATCTTCAGGGTGTACGGGCTGGACGAGGCGTTGGTGACCGTGAGGTTCCAGGCGTCGTTCAGCGAGGACGGCATGACGTTCGGGAACAGCGTCAGGAAGAGCATCGCCACGGCCGCCGCGATGGTGACCCCTGACAGGCCGAAGGACCAGCCCTCCCGGCCCACGAGGTTGAAGCCGAGGGCCCCGACCAGGGCGAGTACCGCCACGGTCATGGCGATCAGGCTCCAGCCGTCGCCGCGCGAGACCTGGGTCCAGATCAGGAAGGTGAGCGCCAGGACGGCGGTCACCACCCCGAGCCGCGTGGCCAGCTTGCGCGAGCGGTCCCGGATGTCACCGACCGTCTTGAGCGAGGTGAACACCGCGCCGTGGAAGGTGAACAGGGTCAGGGTGACCAGGCCGCCGAGGATCGAGTACACGTTGAGCAGGTCGAAGAAGGTTCCGACGTACTCCATGTCCTGGTCGATCTTCACTCCGCGCACGATGTTGGCGAAGGCCACACCCCACAGGAACGCGGGGATCAGCGAGGTCCAGAAGATCGCGTGTTCCCAGTTGGTCTGCCACTTGTCCTCGGGCCGCTTGTGCCGGTACTCGAAGGCGACCCCGCGGATGATGAGGCACATCAGGATGATCAGGAGCGGCAGGTAGAAACCGGAGAAGAGGGTGGCGTACCACTCGGGGAAGGCGGCGAAGGTCGCGCCGCCGGCCGTGAGCAGCCAGACCTCGTTGCCGTCCCACACGGGCCCGATCGTGTTGATCAGGACCCGCTTCTCCGTACGGTCGCGGGCCAGCAGCTTGGTCAGGACCCCGACTCCGAAGTCGAAGCCCTCCAGGAAGAAGTAGCCGATCCACAGAACGGCGATGAGCACGAACCAGACGTCGTGGAGTTGCATGGTGTGGTCTCCTCAGCCTCAGTACGAGAAGGCCATCGGCCGGTCGGGGTTCTTGTCGTCCCCGCCGATCTTGGTGGGCGGGTTGAGGTCGGCCTCGGTGAGCTCGGGCGGGCCGGCCTTCACGTACTTCACGAGGAGCTTGACCTCGATCACGGCGAGCACGGCGTAGAGCAGCGTGAAGCCGATCATCGAGGTGAGCACCTCACCCTGGGAGACGTTCGGCGAGACCGCGTCCCTGGTGCGCAGGACCCCGTAGACCACCCAGGGCTGGCGGCCCATCTCGGTGAAGATCCAGCCCCAGGAGTTGGCGATCAGCGGGAAGCCCATGGTCCAGAGCGCGATGATCCAGTACCAGTTGGTGAACTTCGGGCTCAGCGCCTTCTTGAAGAGGACCAGGTGCGGGACCTCTTCCTCACCGGTACGCAGCCCCGGCGGCAGCATGAACTTCTTGCGGGTCAGCCAGAGCCCCAGCATGCCGACCCCGAGCGAGGCCATGCCGAAGCCGATCATCCAGCGGAAGCCCCAGTAGGCGACGGGGATGTTGGGCCGGTAGTCACCGGGCCCGAACTTCTCCTGCTCGGCCTTGTTGACGTCGTTGATGCCCGGGACGAACGAGGTGAAGTCGTCGTTGGCCAGGAAGGACAGCAGGCCCGGGATCTCTATGGCGACCGTGTTGTGGCCCTTTTCCACGTCGCCGTAGGCGAAGAGGGAGAAGGGGGCCGGCGCCTCGCCGTCCCAGAGCGCCTCGGCGGCGGCCATCTTCATCGGCTGCTGCTTGAACATCACCTTGCCGAGCAGGTCTCCGCTGAGGGCGGTCCCCAGACCGGCGATGATCATGACGACCAGGCCGAGTCGCAGCGAGGTGCGCATGACCGGGATGTGCTTCTTGCGGGCGAGGTGGAAGGCCGCGATGCCGACCATGAACGCGCCGCCGACCAGGAAGGCCGCCGTCATGGTGTGGAAGAACTGGGTCAGCGCGGTGTTCTGCGTGAGCACCAGCCAGAAGTCGGTGAGCTCGGCACGGCCCCGCTCGGGGTTCATCCGGTAGCCGACCGGGTGCTGCATCCAGGAGTTCGCCGCGAGGATGAAGTACGCGGACAGGATGGTGCCGATCGAGACCATCCAGATGCAGGCCAGGTGGATCTTCTTCGGCAGCTTGTCCCAGCCGAAGATCCACAGGCCGATGAAGGTGGACTCGAAGAAGAAGGCGATGAGTGCCTCGAAGGCCAGCGGGGCTCCGAAGATGTCACCGACGAACCGCGAGTAGTCGGACCAGTTCATGCCGAACTGGAACTCCTGCACGATGCCCGTGACCACACCCATCGCGATGTTGATCAGGAAGAGCTTGCCCCAGAACTTGGTGGCCTTGAGGTACTTCTCCTTTTCCGAACGCACCCAGGCGGTCTGCAAGATCGCGACGAGCGCGGCCAGCGAGATCGTCAAGGGAACGAAGAGGAAGTGATAGACGGTGGTAATACCGAACTGCCATCGCGCCAGGGTCTCTGGCGCCAAAGCTAGGTCCACGTCGTCGTCTCCTTCGTTTCGCCGTGGTCACAGCCGCAGTTTGCCTCTTGTATCCCACTCAATCCGGGAGCAAGCAGGACACGCTTGTGAACGCGTTCACATTCACAAGCATTATGTCGTACCGCTGTCGGCATCTTTCAGGGGGGTCCCCCTAGCGAATAAATTCAACAGATTGTTGAATGCGAACCATGAAGATTCGATTCCTCTGGCCCGCCGGCCAGCTCACCGCAACGCTCGACGAGACCCCGACCGCCAAGGCCCTCGCCGACGCGCTCCCCATTTCCGCCTCCGCCAACACCTGGGGCGAGGAGGTGTACTTCGACACCGGCGTCTCCGTCGCCTTGGAGCACGACGCCCAGCAGGTCGTCGAGCCCGGCACGGTCGCGTTCTGGACCGAGGGCGACGCGCTCGCGCTGCCCTACGGCCCCACCCCGATCTCCCGCGGGGGCGAGAGCCGCCTGGCGAGCCCGTGCAACGTCCTCGGCTCGTTCGACGGCGACCCCCGCCTGCTGGCCACCGTCCGCGACGGCGACCCCATCCGCGTGGAACTGGCCTGACCGGAACCGGCCCGACCGGCTCCCCGGAGCCCTAGAGCTCCTTGAAGAACGCCTCCGCCGTGTGCAGGAAGAGGTCGTTCGCCTCGGGCTCACCGATCGTGACCCGCAGGCCCTCGCCCGCGAAGGGCCGGACCACCACGCCGGCCTTCTCGCAGGCCGCCGCGAAGTCGGCGGTGCGCTCCCCGAGCCGCATCCACACGAAGTTGGCCTGCGTCTCGGGCACCACCTTCCAGCCCTGGGCCAGCAGCGTCCCGTAAACCCGGGCGCGCTCGCCCACCAGCGACCCGACCCGGCCCATCAGCTCGTCCTCGGCCCGCAGCGAGGCGACCGCCGCGTCCTGGGCGAGCTGGCTGACGCCGAAGGGCACCGCGGTCTTGCGCAGCGCCGCGGCCACCGGCTCGTGCGCCACCGCGAAGCCGACGCGCAGGCCGGCGAGGCCGTACGCCTTGGAGAACGTACGCAGCACGGCGACGTTGGGGCGGCTGCGGTAGAGCTCGATGCCGTCCGGAACCTCGACGTCGCGGACGAACTCCTTGTACGCCTCGTCGAGGACGACGAGGACGTCGGAGGGCACCCGGTCCAGGAACCGCTCCAGCTCGGCACGGCGCACGGCGGTGCCGGTGGGGTTGTTGGGGTTGCAGACGAAGATCAGACGGGTCCGCTCGGTGATCGCCTCGAACATGGCGTCCAGGTCGTGCACGTCCCCCTCGGCCAGCGGGACCTGAACCGAGGTCGCACCCGAGATCTGAACGATGATCGGATAAGCCTCGAAAGACCGCCAGGCGTAGATGACCTCGTCGCCCGGACCCGCCGTCGACTGGATCAGCGACTGGGCGACCCCGACCGAGCCGGTGCCGGTGGCGATGTGCTCGACCGGGACCCCGAACCGGTCCGCGAGCTCGTTCACCAGGCCCGTGCACGCCATGTCCGGGTACCGGTTGAAGTGACCGGCCGCCGCGACCGCGCTCTCCAGCACCCCAGGCAGGGGCGGGTACGGGTTCTCGTTCGAGGACAGCTTGAAAGCGACCGGGCCGCCCGCTGCCGCGGGCTTTCCGGGCTTGTAGGTGGGGATGCCGTCCAGCTCGGCGCGCAGCTTCGGGCTCTTCTCGCTCACCGCAGGTCCTCCTCGACCGTCCCGTACGACGTCGCCGTCGACTCAATACTCCTCACCTTATGAGGATTCCGTCCATCCGAGAACGGCAGGCGCCAGGAATGCGGGAGAGCGCACGCATATATGCGTGCGCCGGTGGCCTGCGCCGTGGCGCGCGTCCCTCGTACAGGTGAGTTGAGCAGAGCCCGAGAGCGCACCGTTTTGGCATGCACGGTCCCGTCGACAAGGGCACCAGACACTCTGCGCAACCAAACGCCTTCATTTCCAAGGTCATTGGGGGTGGCGAACCGTGCAGAATCGTGCCTGTCAACGCGTGCATATGCATCCGGACCGCTCTGCCCACTGCGCCCTACTATCGGCTCGCCATGACAGCAGCAGGGAAGCATCAGGTGAGCCGGACCGAGACCACCCGGCGGGCCGCCGGCCGACAAGGCCGGGCCGGCATCAGGGACGTGGCCGCCGCGGCGGGCGTCTCGATCACGACCGTCTCCGACGCCCTCAATGGCAAGGGACGGCTGCCGGACGCCACCCGCCGCCACGTTCGCGAGGTCGCAGACCGATTGGGCTACCGCCCTTCCGCGGCGGCCCGCACCCTCCGTACCGGCAAGTCGGGCCTCATCGGCCTGACCGTGACGACGTACGGGGATGAACCTTTCACCTTCACCGAATTCGCGTACTTCGCCGAGATGGCCAGGGCGGCCACCTCCGCCGCGCTCGCTCGCGGCTACGCCCTCGTCATCCTCCCCGCCACCTCACGACACGACGTCTGGTCCAACGTGGCCCTCGACGGCACCGTCGTCATCGACCCCTCCGACCACGATCCCGTCGTCACCGAACTGGTCCGCCAGGGTCTGCCCGTCGTCTCCGACGGACGCCCGGCCGGCTCACTCCCCGTCACCGCCTGGGTCGACAACGACCACGAGGCCGCCGTACTGGGCCTCCTCGACCACCTCGCCGCCGCAGGAGCCCGCCGTATCGGGCTCCTGACGGGCACCACCACCGACACCTACACCCGGCTCTCCACCACGGCCTACCTGCGCTGGTGCGAGCGCGTGGGCCAGGATCCCGTCTACGAGTCCTACCCCGCCCACGATCCGTGCGCCGGCGCCGTCGCCGCCGACCGACTGCTCGCCCGGCCCGACCGGCCCGACGCCGTCTACGGCCTGTTCGACCCCAACGGCACCGACCTGCTCGCCGCCGCCCGACGCTACGGCCTGCGCGTTCCCGAGGATCTGCTGCTCGTGTGCTGTAGCGAATCCACCGTGTACGCCAACACCGAACCGCCCATCACCACCCTGTCCCTCAAACCGCGCCGCATCGGCACCGCCGTCGTCCAGCTGCTCATCGACGCCATCGAGGGCGTCGACACGGGCGGACCCGTCGAACAGGTCATCCCGACCGAGCTGATCATCCGTACCTCGTCCCAGCGCAGGCAGCCCCGTACGACCGTCAGCCCGCCCCGATCCCCGGCACAGGACTGACCACCATGTCGGCCCAACGGCGGGGCCACCGGCCCCGCCGAGGAACTCGACAACACCGATATCGGGAGAAACCGGCAGGAAGGGTCAGTGCCGACCAGGATTCACCACCCCTGGTGCGTCACAGAGCGCGAGCTGCATTCCTATGATGGGCGCACGACATCACGGATCCTCCGCCCCGGAGGGGGCAAGGTCCGCAGGTGTACGGCAGCGCGACGGTGGTGGAGGGGTCGATGACTCAGGGGGCCGGTCAGGGACCCGCGGTGCGGACGGACACCGAGCGGGACTTCCGGTTGCCGGTCGCCGCACCCGCCTCGCATACCGTTCCCGCGGGGACCGCAGCAGCCGGATCGGGCGGCTCCGTCGGGCTCGGGGCGGACGCCCCCGTCTACGGCGAGTACCCCGCGTACTACGACGCGGGCCCGGCTCCCGTCCCCGCTCAGCACGGGTACGGCCACGAAGCCCCGTACGGTGCCACCACCGCCCTCGGCGAGCCCAGCCGCCCGATGGGCCACGTCTCCGAGGACGGCGACCCCGACGGGTACACCCCGACGCAGCGCGACCTCCCCGTCATCGGGCGCGGCGCCCTCGGCGGACCCGGCGACACCGTCCAGGTCCAGTACGTCCCCCAGGAGACCCCGAGCGAGGGGCCCGGCCCGCTCTACGTCGTCGGCGACGTCCACGGCTACATCGACGAACTCGTCGCCGAACTGCAGTTCCAGGGGCTCATCGACGCCGACCGCAACTGGTCCGCCGGCAACGCCCGGCTCTGGTTCCTCGGCGACTTCACCGACCGCGGCCCCGACGGCATCGGGGTCATCGACCTCGTCATGCGGCTCTCCGCCGAAGCCGCCGCCGCCGGCGGCTACTGCAAGGCCCTCATGGGCAACCACGAGCTGCTGCTCATCGGCGCCAAGCGGTTCGGGGACACCCCCGTCGTCTCCGGCGCCGGCACCGCCACCTTCCAGGCCGCCTGGCTCCTCAACGGCGGCCAGCGCACCGACATGGACCGGCTGCAGGACGTCCACCTCCAGTGGATGTCCCGGCTGGACGCGGCGGTCCTGGTGGACGACCACCTGCTCCTCCACTCCGACACCACCGCCTACCTCGACTACGGCGACTCGGTTGAGGACGTCAACGACACCATCCACGAGCTGCTCAACCGCAACGACGCCGACATCACCTGGGACCTGTTCCGCAAGTTCACCAAGCGCTTCGCCTTCCGCGACGAGGAGACCGGCCCCCAGGCCGTCCGCGAGCTCATCGGCACCTACGGCGGCAGTCGCGTCGTGCACGGCCACAGCCCGATCCCGTACCTGCTGGGCGAGGTGGGCACCGAGGACGGGGACGGTGCGCACGGTCCGGAGGCCGTCGTGGGCCCACACGTCTACGCGGAAGGCCTGGCCATCGCGATGGACGGCGGCGTGACGATGGCGGGCAAACTACTCGTCGTGCAACTCCCGCTGAACGACTGAGGCTTCCTGGAGCTGGGTATTTCCGGAAAGCCCCTGTCGACGTACGGCGTGGGCGCTCTACCATCGCTCTATCCGTAGCAGGCTCTCCTCCGTTTGTGCCGGCGCCCCGTTCTACGCGGGCATACCGGTCCCTACGGAGCATCGGGGGATGCACATGACCAGCGCTCCGCACCTGCTCACCGAAGACCGACCGGAGTTCGATCGGCTCCTCGACGAGGCGCTGCGCACGGCGAACGCCAGGCCCGAGCTCGCCGCCCTCGGCGAACGGCTGAACGCCGAACAGCTGCGCACCATGGCCATGGGGGCCACCTCGCTGCTGACGGCCGCGGCCGCGGCCGAGTACGACCACTACGTGAAGGTCCGCAAGCAGCGGCAGGACGAGATCCTGTCCACCCCCGGAACGACGGGGGAGGAGGGCGACGGGCAGGGCGCGGGCGGTGGCGCGGGCGTCAGCGCCGTGGTCGCGGTCCTCGCGCCGGTCCTGGCCGGCACCGCCATGCTGATCTTCCTGCTGGTGGGCTACATCCTGAAGATGATCGAACCCGAACCCGCCTTCGCCGACACGATGCTGACGACGGGCTGGCTCTTCGGCGGGCTCACCGCCGCCGCACTGCTCTTCGCCGTGGTCGGGCTGCTCGTGACGGCCCTCCGCAACAGTTCCACCGAGGTGGCGGCGGACGAAACCGAGGCGGTACCCGACGAGGTGGCGCGGGCCCGGGAAGCCTGGCGCAACGCCCTGCTGGAGCGGGGCATCATGCCCTTCCTCCGGGACGCGCTGGCCGATCCCAGCGCGGGGGCCGGCTTTCCGGCCCCCCGAAAGCCGGGAGCCGGGCGCATCCCCAACCTGGGATACACCCGGCCCGATTTCACCAGTCCGGGGGCCCCTGCGGAGGGGCCCCGGCCCGGTTACACGTCTCCGGACTTCACCAGCCCGGACTTCGGAGGTCCGGAGACCAAGCCGGAGTGAACTCCGGGCACCCTCCCGGCCCTACTTCAGGGCCTTGGGAAGGTGGTTGGCATCGATCGGGCTGATCGGCGCCCCCGCGGACCGGGCTCGGAGGTCCGGGTCGTTGGAGTCGGGCTGGGGGACATCCGGGCGCCACACGCCGTTACACGTGAGGGTGTTGGGTCCGGGATTGACGGTGCAGAAGGTCTCCCAGATGACGCCCGCACTCGTCACCGTCTCGATCACCAGCCGGTTGTTCTGGTGGCCGATGGAGATTCCGCAGGCGTCGGCCGGATACCTGCCCATGGGGTTGAGGGTCAGGTCGTACCAGGTCCAGGGCCCTACCCCGGCGCCGCCCATGGTGAGTTCACGGATGCCGGCGTACGCATTGCCGTCCCCCGGGAGCACCGCCTTGAACTCGCGGTCGGCGTTGTCCCGGACGGAGTCGATGTCCACGCACAGGGAGGGTCCGGTGGGACCGGTGACACCCTGCGGACCGGTGACACCCTGCGGACCGGTGACACCTTGTGGACCGGTCAGGCCCTGAGGACCGGTCAGGCCCTGAGGACCGGTCACACCTTGCGGACCGGTCACACCCCGCGGACCCGTCACACCTTGCGGACCCCGCGGACCCGTCGCACCGGTGTGGCCCTTGGGACCGCGCGGACCCGTCGGGCCCACCTTGCACTTGTCGTCGCCGTGTACGACCTGCCCGGCCTCGACCGCCGCCTCCTGGGCCTTCGCGTCCGGCCTGTGGTGCCCCGACTTGCACTTGTCCGCACTCACCGGCGTCGAGGCCAGCCCCACCGCCGGGGACGCCAGGCCGGCCAGCACCAGCGCCACCGAGGCGAGCGTGCCTCCCGTCAGCCAGGCGGCCCGTCGGGGCATCGGCCCCAGGTAGTTTCGGGCCTTCTTCTCAGAACTCATCTACCGCTCCTCGCGCACACCGGATGGATCAGATCTGCGAAGTCCGGATATAAGACCGGGCTCCGCGGGCCATCCTGAAGACCCCGCAGCCGCGACACGGACCGGCGCGCCCACCGGTCAGCGGAACGGCGCAGTGCACACCGCCACTTGGCGGTCTGCCACACGGCCACTCGGGTTCGAGCCCCGGCGCCCCGGCGTGCCGCACCCATCCGGCCGAGGGCCCTCCCTAGGGTCAGCCGCCGTGAAGCCGACCATTTGCCTCTGCATGATCGTGAAGAACGAGGCCGCCGTCATCGAGCGCTGCCTCGACTCCGTGCGGGACCTCATCGACACCTGGGTCATTTCCGACACGGGTTCCACCGACGGAACCCAGGACCTCATCCGCAAGGCCCTGCACGGGATCCCGGGGGAGCTCCACGAGGAGCCCTGGACGAACTTCGGGCACAACCGGAGCCTCAACATCGGCCACGCCCGCGACAGGGCCGACTACCTGCTGCTCCTCGACGCCGACCTCGTCCTGCGCCGCACCGGACCGCTGCCCCCGCTCACCGCGGATTCGTACATGCTGCGCCACGAAGGCACGCTGGAGTACCGGATCAAGCGCCTGGTCCGCGGCGACATCCCCTGGCGGTACGAGGGCGTCACCCACGAGTACCTCACCTGCGACCGCCCCGACGAGAACGACCAGCGCCCGGGGGTCCAGGAGAACCTGGACTCGCTGGTGATCGAGGACTACGCCGACGGCGGCTCCCGGCACGACAAGTTCGAACGGGACGCCCGCCTGCTCGGAGCCGAGCTCCAGCGGGACCCGTCGAACACGCGCACCGTCTTCTACCTCGCCCAGACGATGCGCGACATGGGCGACACCGCGGAGGCCGCCCGGCTCTACGAACGCCGCGCCGCCATGGGCGGATGGGACGAGGAGATCTACTACGCCCTGCTTCAAGTCGGCATCCTGCACGGGGAATCAGGAGACCACCCCGCCGCCCTGGACGCACTCTCCCGCGCCTGGGAATCCCGGCCGACCCGACTGGAAGCCTGCTACGAACTCGCCGCCAGGCTGCGCCTCCTGGGCCACCACCACGCCGCGCACGCGATCACCGGGGCGGCGCTGGACCGGCCGGTCCCCGACGACCTGCTCTTCGTCCAGCCCTGGGTCTACCGGTGGGGGCTGCTCTTCGAGCACTCCATCACCGCCTACTGGGTGGGAGACATGGACACCTCGCTACGGGCCTGCGACCGGCTGCTCGCCCTCCCCGACCTGCCCGAGCCCTACCGCCGCCAGACCGAAGCCAACCGCGGCTTCGCCGCGAGCCATGTTTCACGTGAAACATCGATCCCTGTTTCACGTGAAACATCGGAGCGCTCGCCCGTCTAACCGGCGGACCGGTCTCCCCGCGCCCGCCTCCGCTGCGCGACATCCGCCAGCGCCGGCGGGCGCCAGGCCCCGTCCGGGTGGTACAGATTCCGTCCCGGCTCCACGATCTCGTCGATCCGGTCGAGGGTCGCGTCGTCGAGGACCAGCCCGGCGCCCTTCACCAGCGACTCGAGCTGCTCCATGGTCCTCGGCCCGAGGATCACCGACGTGACGGCAGGATGCGCGAGCGGGAAGGCCACTGCCAGCTCGGGCAGTGTGCAGCCGATCGAGTCGGCGAGCTCCACCAGCTCCTCCACCGCCTCCAGCTTCGCGACGTTGCCCGGAATCGCGGGATCGAAGCGGGCGGGAGTCAGCGCCGCACGCCCCGAGGTCAGGTCGATGGCCCCGCCGAGCCGGTACTTCCCGCTCAGGAACCCGGACGCGAGCGGGCTCCAGGTCAAGACCCCCATCCCGTACCGCCGGGCCACCGGCAGCACACCGCTCTCGATACCGCGCGCGAGGATCGAGTACGGCGGCTGCTCGGTTCGGAACCGCGGCAGCGCCCGCCGTTCGGCGACGTGCTGCGCCTCGACGATCTCCTCGGCCGGGAAGGTGGAGCAGCCGAAGGCCCGTATCTTGCCGGCCCGCACCAGATCGCCGAGGACCGACAAGGTCTCCTCGACGTCCGTCCCGTGATCCGGCCGGTGCACCTGGTAGAGGTCGATCCAATCGGTGTCCAGCCGGCGCAGGCTGTCCTCGACGGCACGCACGATCCACCGCCGGGAGTTCCCGCTCCGGTTGCGGCCCTCGCCCATCTGGAAGTGCACCTTGGTCGCGAGGACGACATCGTCCCGCCGGCCCTTGAGGGCCTTGCCCACGATCTGCTCGGACTCCCCGGCGGAGTACATGTCCGCGGTGTCGACGAAATTGATCCCGTGGTCGAGCGCGGCATGGACGATCCGCACACAGTCCTCGTGATCCGGATTGCCCACCGCGCCGAACATCATCGTGCCGAGGCAGTGCGCACTGACCTCGATCCCGGTCCCGCCCAGAATTCGGTATCGCATGCTCATGGGCCGCACTGTAAAAGCTGAAGCGCACTCCAGCACAAGCCCCGGCGGAGCCTCCGGGGGCACCGGCTCGGGGACTACCCGCGATGCTTGTTGCCCGGCACCGTGTGCTTGGCGGCCGCCTTCTTGGTGGGCGGCCGCTTGAGGAACAGGTCCTTGGCGGCCAATTTCAGCGCGGGAGCGGTCGTGGCGCTCGCCGCACTGGGCTGACACGGCGTACGCAACGGCGGCCCGCGACTCCCCCCTCGGTGTCGCGGGCCGTCCGTCCGTGCGTGCCGGGTCGGGGGTCAGTCGGCCAGCGGCAGGTACACGCGGTTGCCCGCGGCCGCGAACTCGGCGGACTTCTCCGCCATGCCCGCTTCGATCTCCTCGGCGCCCAGGTCGCCACCGTGCTGGCGGCGGATGTCCTGGGAGATCTTCATCGAGCAGAACTTCAGTAAAAGATCCACATGCTAAATTGCCCTCCACTCCACCAAGGAGTTCGACAAGGGGGGCCGATGGCCACAAGGGACGCGGTAGTCAGCAAGCTTCGAGGGACGCCGGCCGACCTGCTGACCGTGCCCGAAGTCATGGCGATGCTCGCGGCGAACCCGAAGATGAAGTGCGTCGTCTGCTACGCGCGCATCTCGTTCGACGGACGCGCCAAGGACGCCCACGGCATCGAAGACCAGCACCGCGAGATGGGGGCACAGGCAAACGCGTTCGGCTGGCTCGTCGTGTACCGGTACACCGACAACGACAAGAGCGCGAGCAAGGAATCTGTGGTGCGGGACGACTTCGAGCAGATGCTCGTGGACCTCACCGCAGGCCACACGCCGGAGGGGTACCCCGTCCACGGCGTCATGGCGATCAACGATGACCGGCTCTACCGGCGGCCCGGCGACTGGGAAAGGTACCTCCGCGCCTTCACGTCTCACACGGACCGCGTCTACTACGACTCGAACGGGCACCAGGACCTCTATGCCGAGGGGTTCGAGGTCAAGGGCCTGGTCGGGGTCGCCATGTCGCTCGCCGAGACGAGGAAGAAGCAGCGACGCAGCCGCACCAGTCACCGTAACCGGGCGATCCGCGGACACTCGGTTTCCGCGTGGAGGCCGTTCGGCTGGGACGACGACAAGGTGTCACTACGGCCGGCGGAAGCCGACGCCATCCGGAAGGCCGTCAAAGACGTGCTCGCCGGAGCATCGCTCAGCGAGGTAACCACCGAGTGGAAGGAGGCCGGGTTCATCACCAGCCGGGGCAACCCCTTCCAGTACGCCACGGTGAAGCAGGTACTGCTGAACGCCCGACTCTGCGGGTACCGCGAGATCAAGGGCGAGTTGGTCCACGGCGAAGACGGACAACCCATCGTCGGCGAGTGGGACGCCATCATCACGCCGAAGCAGTGGTTCGCAGTCGTTGCCACCATCCGGAAGCGCGGCCAGGGGAAGGGCCAGTCACTCGGCGGGGTGGTCCACAAGTACCTACTGACCGGAGTCCTGCGGTGCGGTGCCGTCCAAGAGGACGGAACCACCTGCAACAGCAAGATGACCGGGGTGAAGGCGAACGACTGGGTCAGCTACAGCCACGGGTACCTGTGCAAGAAGACCGTGGACGGTGGCTGCAACAAGACGTACAAGCGCGGCGACGAGACAGACAAGCACGTCACGGCGCTGGTAAGGGCCAAGCTCAAGCAGGACGCCGCCGCAGCCGCGAAGGACGTGCCCGACTGGACGCGGGGCGAGGAGTTGGAATCGGCTCTGGCCCGCCGCAGCGCCCTTGAGCAGCGCTGGCAGACGGGCCAGATCGATGACGAGACGTTCTTTCGCAATCTCCCGCCCTTGGATCAGATGGTGAAGGAGCTGAGAGCCGACCAGGCCAAGCACCTTGCAACGGTCGCAGCAGCCGAGGCCGCCACGGCCGACATAGATACGGAGTGGGAAGCGAAGACGCTGACTCAGAAGAGGGAGATGGTCCAGAGCGCGCTTTTCGCCGTGATAGCGGAGCCCGGCGGGAAGGGCCGGAAGCCCTTCGACGTGGACCAGCTCAAGCCGGTGTGGCGCTCGTCTTCCGTGTGAGGGAGACGCCCAGGATCTCCCCGATCCGGCGGAGCTGTGCATCACCGAGCGGCGGAGCATCGCGGAGGCACCGTTCGATCCAGGCATCGACCTTGGATTCGTCGCAGGTGAGGTTCTGTCCGAGGCGGGTCATGCCCATACCTCCCCTTCGGTCTTGGCGCGTTCCTTGGCTGCGCGGGTGAGTTCTGTTGCGTGGCGGGTCTGGGCTGCGAGGAGTTCCTCGCCGGGGCGGTAGCCGGTGGCGAGGAAGGCCCAGGAGGATTCGGTGACGAGGGTCGAGGCATCTGCCGGGGCCGGGTGTCCGGCGCATTCGCGGGCGGCGTCTGCTTGGGCGATGCGCCAGGATCGGCGTACGTCGCGGAGCGCGCCGAGGGTGGTGGAGTAGGCGCGGGATTTGGTGGAGAAGTGGCCCCGGAAGCCGAGCATGTGCGCCCATTTGGTGAGCTTGAGGTGCACGAACTCAGGTAGCCCGCCGAGGGTCCAGGCAGTTCGGATCATGGTGCGGACGTGTGTCTGGACGCGGAGATCCGTGAAGGGTTCGGCGCGGCCGGTTCCCTCGCAGTGGGTGCACAGGTCCTTGACGCGTCCACCGACGGTGCCACGGCCCGAGCAGGGTGCGCAGACCAGGGAGCGGTCTACGGTGCCGGAGCCTTCAGCGCTCTTGGTGGCGTATTTGGCGACGTAGGAGGCCACGCGCTGATCAGTGAGTTCGCCGTCTCCCAGGGCGGTGATCGGACGTACGTCGATCTTGGCGCCCCATCGGATGATGCGGTCGCCAATGGCGTCGGAGTTGAGGGTGAGGAAGACGCGGTCACGGGCCCGGTGGACGGCTTCGGTCAGCGCTTTCGCCGTGGCGAGGGCCGGCGGGGTGGTGGTGTGGCCGTCGGGGCCGTCGAGGCGGATGACTGCGTGGAAGTGGACCAGGCCACGCTTCTGGTACTCCGCGACCTTCGCGAAGGAAACCCGCACCGTGTCGTTCAGCTTCTTCTGGGTGATGCCCAGGCCCTGGGCCAGCTCACGGCGCAGGTAGGTCGTGAACCGCGTCCACAGCGCGCCCGCGTGGGCGTTCCACAGGACCGCGCCCGCGTAGTCATACGTGCGGGGGTTCAGAGGCGTGCCCAGAACAGGGGCGTCCTCGCTGTGGTGCTGGCCGCATCGGCAAGGCCGGGGCTTGCCGCCGCCGGTGGGCCGGTTGTGGACGGGGCCGAAGGAGGGGGCGGTGAGGGTGACGAAGAGGCGGGGATGCGTGCGGACGGTTTCGGCGACGTTCTTGCCGCCGGAGAGTCCGGCCCGGACGAGGTGGTACGTGTCGGCGGCGTAGATGCGGGAGCAGGCCGGGCAGCGCGAGGAGCGCCGGTTGTTGCATACGGTCAGGAGCCGTCCGGTGGGTTCGTCGGCGGTCGCGTAGGCCCGGATGACCGTGTCGGTCTTGGTGTCGCGGGTCTCGGTCCAGCCGACGAGGTTGACCGGCGCTGAGCAGCCGCCGAGGCGGGTGACCTGCTCGCGGACACGGTCGAAGTCTTGGAGGTTGGCCAGTTCGATCAGGTCCCGTACGGCGGGGCTGATCACGTGCCGCAGGACAAGTTCGCGGGTCATCGGAGGAGTCCTTCCGTACTGGAGGTGAGGGCCCCGGGCAGCACTCTTGCGGGGGTGGAGTGCTGCCCGAGGGCATGACTGACCGGGCCCGGGGGCCAGGAGGGTGGAGGTTGCCGGAAGGCCGGCGGGAGGTCAGGCCGACAGCGCGGCGTGCGCGGCAGTGGCCAGGGGCAGGCCGACACCGAGTCGGGCCTTGAGCTGTGCTGCGGTGATCGGCTGGCCGTGGATCGCGGTGTGGGAGTCAGCGATCTCGCGGGCGGCATCCAGCAGAGCCGGAGCCACCTTGACCGCCACAGCCGGGGCCGGGACGGGCGCCAGAACAGGAGCTGGAGCAGGCACCACCGGAATGGGAGCCGGGGGCAGGGGCGCCGCTGGTTCGGGCGCAGGAACCGGTTCGGGCATCAAGGCCGGTTCGGGATCAATCTCCGGAGCCGGTTCGGCCGGGGCCTTTTCGGGTGCGGGTTCAGTGACCAGCTCGGGGGCGGCCACGAGCACCGGGGCCGGGGTGGCGACGGCGTGGAAGTGGCGCAGGAGCGTGGGTCCGACGGCGCCCCAGCCGAGGAGGAGGAGGGGGGCGACGGCGTCCACGCAGGCGCGGCCGTAGTGCTTGGCGATGATCGGTTCGGCGACGTTGAGGGCGAGGGTGAAGAAGCCGGAGGCGTGCATCAGGCGCGTGGCCGCCTTCAGGTCGTCGGCGGGTACGCCGCGCAGGGAGAGGTAGCGCAGGGCGACCAGGAGGCCGACGACGGACAGGTCCACCATGGGGGCGATCAGCGGGGCGATCGGGCCGGGGATGCCCAGGCGCAGGGCCAGGGACCAGACGTTGCCGAAGGAGAACACGAAGGCCAGGGCCGCGATGATCGCCATGACCACGGTCACGGTGCGCTGTGTCATCCGGTCTTCAGTCATGAGGGTTTTCACCTCCTTCCAGGGGGTGTTGGGGTGGTGTGTTGGTTAGGCGGCGAGGAGTTCGAGGCCGTCTTCGTCGTCGGGCGCCTGCTTGGCGAGCTCTGCGACCGTCTGGCCCGTCAGCTCCTCCAGGAGCTTGAAGGGGTCGCGGACCAGGTGCGCGGTCTCCTCGGCGATGCGGGCGGCGTACTCGTCGGGGACGTAGGGGGTGCGGATGCGGACGAAGCCGGGGCGGCCCTGCGCGGACATGACCGCCACGCCGACATAGGCGGGGTCCTGGAGGTTGATCGGGGAGGCGTCGGGCCACTGGCGGATGTCCTCACCGAGCGCGGCCACCGCGGCTTCGGCGGTCTTCTGGGCGAAGGACAGACCGATGGGGCACACGTCGCGGATGAAGGTGGGGATCGCATCCCCGGTGGTCTTCTGGGTGATGGGGAGCGTCAGGAAGCCGAGCGCGCGGCCCTTCTTGGTGAGGTCTTCCACCAGGCGTGCGTTGTCCGCCGCGAGTGCGGCCAGACGCTTGGTCTTCGGGTCGGAGCCCTTGTGGTCCCGGAAGAAGGTGTGGGCCTCATCGATGGGGATGACGATCAGCGGCCACATCTCCGAGGGGCCGACGTGCCACATGTTCTTGACGCCCAGGACATCCTTCATGCAGGCCGAGCGGGCACGCCGCAGCTCCACCAGACGCTTGAGGAGCCTGTTCGCGGCCTCCAGGTCGTCGCCGCAGAAGGCGAACACCCTCGGGACGAGGTCGGCGTAGTCGCCCTCACGGGCACGGCTGACCTTGCCGTCGAAGGGGACGAACTGGATGGCCGGCGACGGGGCCCAGTCACAGATCAGCTTGTTCATCAGCGAGGTCTTGCCGTAGCCCGGCAGACCGCCCACGGTGATACCGGGTACGTCCTTGAGTGACACGGTGACAGGCGTGCCGTACTCGTCCACGCCCACTTCCCACTTCGCGAGTTCCTTCGGGGGACGGCCGGTGGGGACGTGTTCGGTCGGGACGATCAGCGGGTCCACCCGCACACCGCGCATCAGCACCTTTCCGGGCCCGTCGGGCAGTACGGACACCCGCGTGCAGCGCCAGGCGTCCGCCAGGTAGGGGGCGGCCTTCTTGAACTCTTCCAGGCCCACCTTCGGCAGGCAGTTCGCCCGCACCATCACGCCGAACTCGTCCGGGGAGACCTTCAGGGCGGGGATCAGAACCCGGGGCTTGTGCTGCTTCTTGCCGTCGGTGTTGCTGAGTTCGGCCATGAACGTCGGGGTCTTGTCGGTGACCGACAGTCCGGCCATCGGGGCCAGGCGCTTCCAGGTGCGCCGGACACGGACCGCCTGCCGGATGCTCGCGCGCTTCATGGGCGTGGCCCGTACGTAGCGCACGATCCAGACCAGGGACCAGATGACGAAGACAGCGAGGCCGAGGCCGATGGCGTACGGCGCGTAGCCGAACGCTCCGTTCAGATCTTCCACAGGGGGACTCCTTCACTTGAGGGGGCGGACTCCCGCCGCCAGCACGGGAGGCCGAGGGCCGAACCGTGCTGGCAGCGGAAGGGGCGGGGAGCGGGCGCGTTCCTCACGCCGCGATCTCCTCCGAGGCGGCCGGGGCCGGGATCTCGTCCGGGGCGACCGGGGCGTCCACGATCTCCAGTGCCGTGCAGCGGTAGGCGACGCCCTCGGAGAGGTTGCCGTTGAAGATCCGCGCCCACGGGGTCGCGAACAGCTCCACCGGGTGGACGAACTTGCCCGGGTGCAGGCCGTTGGGCAGGCCGGTCGCCGGGACGGTGATCTTCAGTGCTTCCGCGCGGTCCTCCTCCATCAGGAAGAGCGTCACCGTGAACAGCGGCGAACCGGTCTCACGGTCGGTCGCACGGATGCCGTTCTCCTGGTCGGTCCACTTCGGGACCGGCGGCGTACCGGTCATGATCTTCGTCGCCTTGAGGAAACCGACGCGGATACGGGTCATAGCCATGGCGAAATACGCCCCTTCATTTGGGATCGGCCGGGGTTCCGGCCACACCCAAAGGAAACCACATGATGGAGTTAACTGCAACGGCAGCTAACTGCTTCAGGTGTTGCAGGTTGGTTGGTCTACTGCGCTGCCTAGGCAGTGCGCCGTATCCTGCGGGTATGACATCGCCCCTCGAACATGACCACCGGCCCCCATATGTCCAGGTGGCCGAGTACCTGCGCCGGCAGATCCAGAGCGGCGTCCTGGGCCCCGGCGATCAGCTCCCCACGTCGCGGGAGCTCCAGGAGAAGTTCGGGATCGCCAGCGCCACCGTCCAGAACGCTTTCCGGATGCTCAAGGCCGAAGGACTGACGTACGGCATCCAGGGCCGGGGCAGCTTCGTCCGCCGGCACGACCCAGAGACAGAGACCGGGGCGGGCCCCGAGCAGGCCGAAGGGGACGCACCTTCCGGAACGCCCCCCAAGGCCCCTACCGATGACCGCTACTTCCGCCTGTCCATGGAAGTAGAAGAGATGAAGCACACCATCACGATCATGAAGCGCGACATGGACACGATGCTCAAGACAATGAAGACAGTGGCAGCCCACATCGAGATGCGAGAGCAGTAAGTTTCGCCGCCACTGCTTGCATCACCGCGGCCATGTCGGCCATCTCGACCGCGAGACGCTTTACGTCCGCCTCCAGCTCCGCTATCTCCGACTCGCCCATCAGTTCCCCGCCCATCGTCGTGCCGTTCTCCCGTACCCCGCCGCAAAATCCATCGCCTTCGCCCCCAGGCGACGCCCGAGACCGACCCGTACCGGCCGTGACCACTCCGCCAACGGACCGCCTCGAACCACCAGGCACAACGCACCCTGACGGGCCACCGCGGATACGTCGACCGCCAAAACCGGGATCTCCCGCACCACGGGAAGCCGGTCCGGTCTTCCCCGCCCCACGAGCAGCAGAGCCGGCATCACGGCCCGCCACACGGGCAGCAGACGAGGCCCCCGGACCGGGCATGTCGTCACCTCGCACCACTGACACCGCTTCCACTCGCTCACTCCTCTCGTCATAAGGGTCCGGAGAATCCGGGAATTCGGAATTCACGGATTGCCTGCTACAAGCCGCCCCACCGGGCACACGCCCCTTCATCTGGGACAGGTGCCGAAAACGGGTGCCGGTGTGACACTTTGTGGTGCACATCACACAATCCCCTCCCTTCGGGAACGGCTCCGCGAGGACCCGCCAGGACAACGATCCGGAGAATCACCGGTTTGGCTGACCGGGGATCCCGTGCTACAAGCACGCCGGATTTTCGGATCGCCCATAGAGGTGTCGAAAACCGGGAAACTGTGACCTCCGCCCCTGGTGATCTGCGTCACACGCCCCACCCTTCGCTCACACACAAGCCCCGGACTTTCCGGCGCGGCCCGCATGTCATCAGCGAAAGCGGACACCTCCCCCGAACGGCCATCCCGACTCCCCCACCTGTGGACAACTTCGCGAGATCAGAGCAAAACATGGCCAACCTGTGGATAAGATCCGGCGATTCCGCGAACAAACCCAGGCAAGAACGGACGGAAAATCGAATCTGCGCATGAACCGGGGCAAGACATGACGAAACAGCCCACCCCTGACAGGCCGAAGCGGCCAGAGGGATGAGCTGTCGAAAGTTTCTTTACTGGATCAAGGCGGCCCGCTGACGCGGGCCGCGCGGCGCGGCGGCCCCAGGCCGCCGCTGGCTCCATGTCTCCGCCACCGCCCGCGACGGCCCCCGCCCACTCGCGCCGCAAGCCAGAAGTAGCGGGTAGTCGTGTCCCGGGAGAACCCCGGGAGCTGCCCGACGGCGAGCACAGCCAACAGGAACGGGGCGCACGCCAAGCCCGCACAGGTCACCGCGGATTGATGTCCACCCACACGGGGCCGGGGCCGGCGGCCTCCACGGCTTTACCCACCTGTTCGACTCGGGGCCCGCGTCGGGCAAGCCCAGGGGGCCACTCGATCAAATTCCGGGCAGGATCAAAGCCTGCCCGAGTTGCCGGACAGCGTAAGGCCCCCTGAACATGCCCGACCCCAACCCGAACAGGACACCGGCCAAAGCCGCTCCGACCACCGGCGTGGGAAAGTGACCGGCCGAGTTCACCAACGGCCAACCCATGGAGTGGAGTTGACAAGCGAAGGCCCCGGCGCGAGAGAGGGGCGCCGGGGCTGGGATAAGGGGTGCAGGTGTCAGGCAGTGATCTCCGCCGGGGCTGTAACCGGTGGCCGGATGCCGGTCAGCTCTTCGGCGCGGTCCAGAAGGAGCGGCGCGAGCTTGGGAAAGAAGCCTCGCGCGACGGCCTGGAGCATCTCCGCAAGTGCGGCCAGTTCGCCGATACGGCCGGCGGGGGTGTTGAGGATGTTCCCGAAGCGAACGCGGACGCGGGTGGCGACGAGCGGAACCCGGAGGCTGTGCGCGTGGAGGAGACCGGAGTCGTAGCCCACGGGGACACGGCCCCAGCGCTCCCAGTCCAGCAAGGTCAGCGGCATTCCGGTGACATTTCCCCAGTGAAGGTCACCATGACCCGTGACGCGCTCGATCTTGGCCGGGGCGGGGATACCAAGGAACTGGGGAAAGGCCCGCTCGATCCAGTCATCCCGCACCGTCTCCTTGGCGCCCTCCACTTCCGCCAGGCGGTCGAGGGAGCGACGTAGCGTCGCCCACCACTCGTCAGGCAGAGCAGGGTTACGGATCAGCTCCGGGCTCCGAGGGGACACGACGGGGTGCGGCACCAGGTCCAAGACTTCCGCCTCGAAGGCGTACGCGCCCTCGGTCCAGTCGTAGGTTCCGTGGACGGCCGGACGCGGTACGTCGCGAGGCACCAGGACGTCTGCGCCGACGATTCCTTGCCCGTGCTTGCGTCCGGCGTTCTTCACCAGACTCCGACTGACCCTCAGCCAGTAGGGGCCCGACCGGCGCCCCAGCGTGAAGCCCGCGAAGCCCCAGGCCACCGGTCCCGAACAGACCAGGCCGACCTTCTCGGCCGCCCGGTCATGGGCCGCCGTCATCAGCGTCCGGGTGGCCTCATCCGGTGGCAAGTTCATCGGTCACTCTCCTGAGGTGTTCGCGGGTGAGGGGCGCGGCCAGGGCCTTGGCGGCATCGTCCCAGTGGTCGCGGCTACTGGCCGACGTCAGCACGACGTCCAAGGCCGGGCAGGAGGCAGCAGCCAGCAGGCCGGCGGCGCCGGGCGTGAGACCGGGGCGGATCAGATCCACCAGTTCGGGTGTCATCGCGTCGAGGAGGTCGCCGCCATGCAGGGGGGCGGAGCCGAAGGTGAGCATTCCGGCATCCTGGGCCTGGACCAGGGGCCCGCCACCATTGAGAGCCTGAGTGATCGGAGCATCCATGACCAGGCTCACCGGCATCTGAAGACCGATCAGGTGGTGCCCCTCAGAGCCCGCCGCGTCCCGGGCGAGCGCCACCAGCTCAGGGACGCTGAAAGCCCCTTCCCGCAGACCCGACCAGGTGGCCACCCCGTAGCCGCCGATCCGCCGGAGCTGCACCAGCCCTTCCAGGACGCTGAACACCTCCCGTAGGCGCCAGTGCATCACCGCCCGGTCTGCACCCTGCACGGCCCGCTCCGGGTTGTGCACGAACAGCAGGTCCACGCCTCCGAGCTGGGTGATCGCCTCTTCGACCTGATGGCAGATGAACCGGGGGTCGAGGCTGTGTCCTGCGGCGGCGTCCTCTTCGGGAAGGACGTCCAGGGCCAGGGCGGTACGGGCCTGACTCCGCGTGAAGAACCCCGCCTTCGTCGCCACCCGAGTGGCCCCCGGATGCTCCCGCAAGACCGGCCCGAGGTGGTGTTGTGCAATCCCTTCAGCGTAGTTCGGCGCCGTGTCGATCCACGGGGTTCCCGCACGCAGAGCCGTACGGGCCGCTTGGCCCACATCCCGGACCCGGTAGGTGCCCAGGGCTAGGGCCGCCGTCACAGCGCAGTCCCCACGATGGCGACGGCCTGGCCCTCGATGAGGACCGAGACCAGTGCGGCCACATCCTTCACATCGAGCCCGGCTGAGTCGGCGAGATCGCCCAGCGTGACCGGTCGGCCGAGCAGCAGCAGGCGAAGGGCCGGCGCGGCGGAGTCGGCGAAGTCCCAGGCAGTACCGGCCGCCGAGAACGTGACCGTGCCGTGCCCGCTGTTCTCCACCACGCGCGCCCTTGGAGCGGTCAGCCGCACGAAGATCTCCGGACGCGCGGGGACAGCATCCACGTACGGCAGTGAGGGAACGGCGTGGCCCAGGTCGGTCGTGTCGATCGACTCCGCCCACCGCTCCACCAGCCGGGGGTCCGCCAGCTCATCCAGCACTTCACGACGCAGCGCGGCGATGAAGTCCGACTGATCCGGCAGGGAGGCGAACCGCGGAATGTCCTTGCGCAGGGCGAGGGAGGAACGGAGCTGATCGATGACCCAGAGCATGAGGTCCGCGCCCGTGTGCGGGACCATGCCGAAGGTGAGGTGGAGTGACTCCGTCCCTTGGTCGGCGGTGACCGCGTGCCACCAGCCGCGCGGCAGATAGAGCACGTCGCCAGGCGCGAGGACGATGTCCGCCACGGGGTCACCCTCGGGCGTCTCCGGCGACTCCACGTCCCGGAAGGTGGGCGCCTCACGGGTCGCCCCGTACAGGCGCCATCGCTTGGAGCCATGCAATTGGATCACGACCACATCGTGGTCGTCCCAGTGCAGGCCGAAGCCCTCCCGGTCGGTCCACGACGCGTACACGTTGGCCTGCACGGAGGTGCCGAGGAAGCGTTCCAGGCCCTCGGCGGCCATGCCCACGGGCGGGTGGATCTTCTCGACCGCATCAAGAACGAGTGAGGCACCGTCCTTGAGCTGGGTGTGCAGTTCGGCCGGCTGGATGCGGGACCAGGTCACCGCGCGCCGGTTCGTCGTCGGGACCGCGTAGCGGTGAACGGGGACCATCTCGCCGTCCACCGACAGCCGCAGCCGGGGCGGCTCCAGGCGCTGAGCGGCGATGATCCGGTTGAGGTCGTCCCAGGAGAAGAGGCCCGCCACATCGGTGGCGCCGGGGAAGTGCGCGTAGGAGCGGTGGTACGTCTGGGCGAGGAACGTATCCCCGCCCAGACGCCCCGCCCACGAGGCGGAATCAAGCATCGTGGGCAGCCCCGTTAGTCGTTGCCGTCGGAACGTCCGCTACTGACGTCGGACTCCTGCTCGGCACGGGTGCGAGCGGCCACGATCTTCCGCTTCGCGATGAGCAGGCCACCCCCCTCGGGGACAACGGAACCCTGGTTCTCTTCCACCATCGAACTTTCCTTTCTCTGGGGAAATCCCTCCGGAAGACCCGGCGGGAAGACTGGAGTCGGGCGAGCCGAAGAGCCGCTATGCGGTGGCGTAGATGCAAGCGGCGTACAGGCCCAGCGAGCCGACGATCAGAGCCACATACAGGGGGCCGGCGAACCGCCCGAACCGGCGCAGGACCCAATGACCGAAGCCATGCACTACGCCGCTCCCGGGCGGACCACTGCCGGGCGGAGGGATCGCGCCGAAACCGTCCGTCGCCCCGCGCACCGGGCACATTCGCAGGGCGGGTACCGGCCCGGGTCGTAGAGGATCGCCACGGGGTCGCCCTCACGCACCACGGCTTCCCGCTCCCAGGTCCGACCGCTGTCCCGGGAGACGCGCATTGTCATCAGCGCACGCGGCTTCTCGTCGCCAAAGCTCCGGACCAGCGACCCCCCGGACGAGGAGGTCACCAGATCTGTCTTCTCAGCCATGCCGCTTGCCTCTCTCTCGGGGCCGCCGGGGCCCGGATTGGTGCGGTGAGCGCGTATGAAAAGGATTGCTCTGGAGCCAGGCTCAGCCGATGACCGGCGGGTATTACCTAGGCGGTAATACGCTTCCTCGCTACGTGATTTGAGGATCTTCCCGGCTACGCTCCCGACGAAGGCTGTGCCCCGATGACGCATCCCGGCCCCACCCAAGGCCACCTGCTGTCCGCCGAGCTGCTTGCGCGCGATGACCTCCGCCTGGCGCTGGCAGAGCACGACTTCGCCGCCGCATTTCGGCTCGTCAAGAAGTACGGCGGCTTGTCTCAGAACCGGATCGCATCAGCCTGCCAACTCACACCAGGCAAGGTCTCCACGATCATGTCCGGCAGCCAGAAGGTCGCGTCGTTCGACGTGATCGCGCGCATCGCGGACGGCTTGGGCATCCCTGGCCATCTCGTCGGCTTAGCGGCACGGCCCTGGGAGGGACAGCGTTCCGGGCCGCCGGAGACCTCCCACGACTCCTCGCCCGCCGATGACGTGCCCTGGCACCCGGAGGTGACGACTGCCCTTGCCGCGCAACTCACCGGAACCGATCTCGCCATGGATAGACGCACCGCCACACGTCTCCTCACCGCAGCCGCCTTGACCGGGACGACGCTGCTCGACCCTCTCGAAGGATGGTTGGCCGCGCCAGCCCGAGGAGAGGAACGCCGTCGACCGGGCCGACTCGGCGCCCACGACGTTGGCCAGCTTGAACAGACCGCAGTCGCGTTTCGCCGTTGGGACCATCAGTTCGGCGGGGGTCTTCGCTCGAAGGCCGTTCTGGGCCAGCTCAACGACACCGCCGCCGCACTCGAAGACCGCCAGTCGCCCGAGGTCGAGAAGCGGCTCTACCGCGTCATGGCCCAGCTTTCAGGGACCGCCGCCACCATGGCTTGGGACTCCGGCCACCAGCGACGGGCACAGGACTACTACCGGCTTGCCCTACGCGCGGCCCATGCAGGCGACGACATCCCCTTCGGCGCCAATGTGCTGGCCGGCATGGCCCGCCAGATGCTGTACACCGACCGCCCCACCGACGCACTCGAACTGATCCGTCTGGCACAGGACGGAAGCCGCGGGCTCAGCGGCGCACGGGTGCGGGCCATGCTGCACACCCGGGAAGCATGGGCGTACGCGGCCATGGGGCGAGCGGCAGCGTTCCGACGCGCGACCGGACAGGCCGAGGAAGAGCTAGCGTCGGCCGGACCCCAGAAGGAGGAGCCGCACTGGATCAGCTACTTCGACCAGGCCGAACTGTCGGGCGTAACCGGCGGTCGCCTTCTCGATCTGGCCCGAACTGACCCTCGCAGCCACGCGGAATCCGCCGCCGAGCACATCCGGACAGCGCTGGACGCACGCGGCACGGAGGCCGGCCGATCTCACGCACTCGATCAGATCGGGCTTGCCGAGACACGGTTTCTCGCGGGCGACCTCACGGGCGCAGTGGAGGAGACCCAACGAGCGGTCGCGGCTGCATCCCTCACTCAGTCCAGTCGAGTCCGGACGCAGTTGGGGGCCCTGTACCAGTACACCGTGGGCCGCTCCGAGAGCAGGGCCGTACGAGAGGCTCGCGATAGCATCCGCGAGCTACTGGCGAACTGACACGAAGGGGGACGGCATGACCGTGATTGCGGTGACCGGACACATGGACCTCACCGAAGAGAGCGTGCCGCTGGTCCGCGAAGCGCTCGTGACGCTGCTCGGGCCGTACGCCGAGGAAGGTCTGACCGGGGTTTCCTGCATCGCCAAGGGTGCGGACGCCCTGTTCGCCGACACGGTTCTGTCGCTCGGGGGCCGACTGATTGTCGTCGTACCGTCCCAGAACTACCGGGAGGCCAAGGTGAAGCCCGACTACGCGGCAGAGTTCGACCGCCTCCACCAGGCCGCCGCCGAGGTAGCCGTGATGCCCCACACCGAAGCGAACCGGGAAGCGTACGAGGCCGCGAACAGCGAACTCCTCCGCCGAGCGGACAGGCTCGTCGCAGTGTGGGACGGCCAGCCGGGCAACGGCCAAGGCGGTACCGCAGACACCGTGACAGAGGCCCGCACGAACGGACTGCTGGTTGAGGTCATCTGGCCCGAGGGTGCCGCCCGGAAGGGCTAGGACTACAGACGGCCCCTGGTTCCAAGCGCCGGGAACCAGGGGCCGTGTGCTGCGGAACGATCTACCGCCCGAGGTTCCCCCTGCACCTGATCGGATGGCTTCGAGTCACTCCCTCGTCACGGGGAGTTGGCATCAGACCCACAAAGTTGATCTACTACGTTACGTAATCAATTGCTCACAGAACGTGGCAGTTGGTCGACTTGATCCGAGCACTGGAGTTCTCAATGCGTATTCGATCCGCATGTGTCAGCCTCGCCATGGCGCTGGCCATGACCGCCGTGGGGGCAGGGGTTGCCGACGCGACGGGGCCGCTGAGCGGCACCAAGATCCGCAACTGGCAGACCGGTGCCGTTCTCGGGGTCACCGGCAACTCGACCGTCGGTGGCGCACTGATCCAGTACCAGACCGACACCGACGCCTTGGCTCAGAAGTGGGCCATCGACCCGGTCACCAGCGACACTTTCCTGCTGCGCAACCTCAACAGCGACATGTGTGTCACGGTCGTGGGCGCAGGCACCTCCACCAACGGCAGCGACGTCCAGCAGCGTCCGTGTGATCCCCGCTGGGACGAGCAGATCTTCACCATGGTGGCCTCCAGCAAGCCCAGCCGGTACCAGCTGCGGAGCCAGGCCAACAACCAGTGTCTGTACCCTGTCAGCACCACCGCCCCCTCCACCGCCTACTTCTCCGCCTGTAACGCCACCAACGCCTACAGCACCCACTCGTTCGACGTTCGCTGACTTCGGGGTCTAAAGCCATCCACCGAAGACCAGTTCAGAGAACGCACGTGGGCTGATCGGCGATTCCTCGGAAAGGCGCCGATCAGCCCCCGGCTATACAGGTCAGTTGGCCAGCGGCAGGTACACCCGGTTGCCCAAGGCCGCGAACTCCTTCGACTTCTCCAGCATCCCGGCCTCGATCTCCTCCGGGGTGGCGTCCACGTCGCCGCCGAACTGCTCTGTGATGCTTCTGCTGATCTTCATCGAGCAGAACTTCGGACCGCACATGGAGCAGAAGTGCGCGGTCTTGGCCGGCTCGGCCGGGAGGGTCTCGTCGTGGAACTCACGGGCCGTGTCCGGGTCGAGGGCCAGGTTGAACTGGTCCTCCCAGCGGAACTCGAACCGCGCGTCCGACAGGGCGTCGTCCCACTCCTGGGCGCCCGGGTGGCCCTTGGCCAGGTCCGCCGCGTGAGCCGCGATCTTGTACGTGATGACACCGGTCTTCACGTCGTCGCGGTTCGGCAGGCCCAGGTGCTCCTTGGGCGTGACGTAGCAGAGCATCGCGGTGCCCCACCAGGCGATCATCGCGGCGCCGATGCCCGAGGTGATGTGGTCGTACGCGGGCGCGACGTCGGTGGTCAGCGGGCCGAGCGTGTAGAACGGCGCCTCCTCACAGATCTCCTGCTGAAGGTCGATGTTCTCCTTGATCTTGTGCATCGGGACGTGCCCGGGGCCCTCGATCATCGTCTGCACGTTGTACCGCTTGGCGATCGTGTTCAGCTCGCCCAGGGTCTTCAGCTCCGCGAACTGCGCCGCGTCGTTGGCGTCCGCGATGGAACCGGGGCGCAGGCCGTCACCCAGGGAGTACGTGACGTCGTACGCCGCGAGGATCTCGCAGAGCTCCTCGAAGTTCGTGTAGAGGAAGTTCTCCTTGTGGTGCGCCAGGCACCAGGCGGCCATGATCGAGCCGCCGCGCGAGACAATGCCGGTCTTGCGGCGGGCGGTCAGCGGCACGTACGACAGCAGCACGCCGGCGTGGACCGTCATGTAGTCGACGCCCTGCTCGGCCTGCTCGATGACCGTGTCCTTGTAGATCTCCCAGGTCAGGTCCTCGGCGCGGCCGTCGACCTTCTCCAGCGCCTGGTACAGCGGCACGGTGCCGATCGGCACGGGGGAGTTTCGCAGCACCCACTCGCGGGTGGTGTGGATGTTGCGGCCGGTCGAGAGGTCCATGACCGTGTCGGCGCCCCACTTGGTCGCCCAGGTCATCTTGTCCACCTCCTCCTCGATCGAGGAGGTGACCGCGGAGTTGCCGATGTTGGCGTTGACCTTCACCAGGAACCGCTTGCCGATGATCATCGGCTCGATCTCGGGGTGGTTCACGTTGACCGGCATGACCGCGCGACCTGCGGCGATCTCCTCGCGGACGACCTCGGGGGAGACGTTCTCGCGGATCGCGACGTACTCCATCTCCGGGGTGATCTCGCCCCGGCGGGCATACGCGAGCTGCGTGACCGTGGCGCCGCCACGCCCGCGGCGGGGCTGACGCGGGCGGCCCGGGAAGACCGCGTCGAGGTTCTTGAGGCCACCGCGCGGCGAGGTGTGCTTGATGCCGTCGTCCTCGGGGCGCACGGGGCGGCCCGCGTACTCCTCGGTGTCGCCGCGGCCGATGATCCAGTTCTCGCGCAGGGGCGGCAGGCCCCGGCGCACGTCGGTCTCGATCTGCGGGTCGGTGTACGGCCCGGACGTGTCGTAGAGCGTCACGTCCTTGCCGTTGGTGAGGTGGACCTGGCGAACCGGCACCCGGATGTCGGGGCGGGAGCCCGCCACGTATCCCTTGTGCCAGCCAGGCTGGCGCTCGGTCGGCTGGCCGTCGGCGTCCTGGCTGGCGGCAGGCGTGCGTGCGTCCTGAATGGTCATGAGACCTAATCTCCCTACGCCGGCATTACCCGGTAACAGGTTCGGCGGTCGACGCAGCCTCCTCCCGTACGCATATTCGAATGCGAACGGTGATCAGCGCCCTCTCAGCCCGGTGCTCCGAGCTCCCGCGTTGTGCAAAGTAGCCCCCACGCTAGCGTCATGTGTGGCGTGCTGAACAGTGGGCCCCCTCATCTCTTGCGATGATCGGCCGGTGACGCCCTCGCCGCAGCCCCCCACCGAGCCCACGGATCCCGCTGGTCACGCCGGCCACGCAGGTCACTCGCACGCGGACCCCGGTCACTCGCCCGACCGGTCTCCCGGGCACTCCCACGGCCATTCACACAGCCATGGCCCGGCGGCCCCCGTCTCGAAGCACCTGCGCAAGGTGATCGCAGCCGTTCTGATCCCCTTCGCCACCGCCGTCGTGATCGGCATGATGGTGCTCTGGCCCGGTGGCGCGCCGACCCACGAGCGCACCGGGGTCGGCTTCGACCGCCAGACCCAGCAAGGCAAGGTCGTCGCACTCCAGCACGTCGACTGCAAATCCGTGAACGCCGCGCAGGTGCCGGCCACCGGCGACACCTCCACCCCCGAGGGGCGCGAGGCCCTCGCCTCGCAGACCGGCGAGTGCAAGAAGGCCACCATCAAGGTCGGCAGCGGCCCCGACAAGGGCCGCGAGTTCGTGGAGATCGTCCAGCCCGGAGCGCCACGACAGTTGACGGACGGCCAGGAAGTGGTGGTCGCCTACGCCCCGGACGCACCCCAGGACCTCCAGTACTCCGTGGTCGACGTGAACCGCAAGCTGCCGATGGCCCTGCTCGCGGGCATCTTCGCCCTCGCGGTGGTCCTCGTCGGGCGGATGCGCGGGCTGTTCGCGCTCATCGCCCTCGCCGTCAGCTTCGCGGTGCTGACCCTCTTCATCCTCCCCGCGATCCTGCAGGGGTCGAATCCGCTGGTCGTGGCCGTGGTCGGAGCGAGCGCGATCATGCTGATCGCGCTCTACATGTGCCACGGACTGACGGCCCGCACCTCGGTCGCGGTCCTCGGCACCCTCGTCTCGCTGCTACTGATCGGCCTGCTGGGCTCACTGTTCATCGACTGGGCGTTCCTCAGCGGCAACACGGACGACAACACCGGGCTGATCCACGGGCTCTACCCGAACATCGACATGAGCGGTTTGCTGCTTGCGGGTGTCATCATCGGATCGCTCGGCGTACTCGACGACGTGACCGTCACTCAGACCTCGGCGGTCTGGGAACTCCACCAGGCAGACCCGTCGATGGGCCCGCGCGGGCTCTACCGTGCGGGAATCCGCATCGGGCGCGACCACATCGCGTCGGTGGTGAACACCTTGGTACTGGCTTACGCGGGCGCGGCGTTGCCCCTGCTCCTCCTGTTCTCGATCGCGAACAGCAGTATGGGTTCGGTGGCCAACAGCGAGCTGGTCGCGGAAGAGATCGTACGAACCCTCGTGGGCTCGATCGGGCTGGTCGCCTCGGTACCGGTGACGACGGCGCTGGCCGCGCTCGTGGTGTCCGCCGACCGCGCGGGATCCCCGGCGGCCACAGCGGCCTCGGGGCCGCTCCGCGGCGGCCGGGGCCGGCGACGCAAGCGCTGAAGGGCGGACCGACGGGCGCGACTGGTCAGTTCGCGCGCACGGCCGGTCGTGCGGAACGGCAAGATGGAGCGCTCAGCGCGTCGGCACGCTGAGCCGTGGTGCGTTCGTGCGGTGATGCGTTCGTGCGGTGGTGCATGTGGTGCTGACGGTGCATGTGGTGCCGGCGTTGCCGTAATGCAGGTGATCCAGGTGGTGCGGTGACGCTTGCCGGCGCGCCCTGGTCAGCAGGCGTCCGGCCGGGCTTCCGTCAGCCCGCGTTCTGCTCGTTCTGCTGGGACTCCGCGAGGATCTTGTCGAGCGCCTCGTCGAGGTTCTCCTCGAAGTCCCCGAGGTTGCGCTCCTGGCCGAGCGGAACGATCCGGTCGGTGCGGTCGAGGAACGCCACGAGTGGCGCCGCGCTCGCGCGGAAGAGAGCCCGGTCTGCTCCTACTTGCAGCCGGATGTGGACGTCGGACAGTTCCTCCGGATCGGTCGGGGCGATGTGGACATCGCCGTCACCGCACGGCTTGTTGATGCCGTCGAGAAGGAGCTCCCGGCCGAACGCCCAGGTCACGGGCGCGTCTCCGGGAAGGTGGAAGGTCAGGCGCACTGCGTAGGGGTCACGAGCGTCGTACCGGAGTTCCACCGGGATCCGGAACGAGAGCTCCTCGGAAACGAGGAAACTCATCATGACCTCTGCCTGTACCGACTCGCGCATTGCCTACCCCGCTGTAGTGGAAGTGGCCAGGAATGATCCCCCAAGGCCCTCTTGACAAGAGTGGTGGAAGCGCTAGCAGATCACAAGGAGTGAGTTTTCAGATACTGATAGAGAACGAGAGGGTGCTCAACAGCGCGCCTACTTCACTCCGTAGCCGATCGACCGCATACAGCAATCGATTTTCTTGGTGCAGAGGAAGAGAAATCGCCATCGTCGCGGCGGTGTCGCCGGCCGTGATGGGGATGGCCGCGCACACCGTGCCCAGGGCGTATTCCTGCCGCTCGGTCACCGGCTGCATCCGCTCCATGGAGCCGATCCGCTGCTCGAGAGCCCGCAGATCCCGCACGGTGTAGGCGGTGATGGCCTCGACCGGGTGACGGTCGTAGTAGTCCTTGCGCGTCTTCTCGTCGAGCTGGCCGAGCAGGCACTGCCCGATGGCGTGCGCGTGGCCGGTCTCACGGAAATCGGCCCACTCTTCGCAGGCCGGGTTCGCCGGGGTGTCCGAGACACCCACGACCTCGATTTCACCCTCGCGGTAGACCGCGAAGTAGACCGGTGCCCCGACCGCGTCGCGGAAGTGCGCGAGGGAGTCGAGGATCATGCTGCGACGTTTCTGCTGAAGCCCGCCACCGGCCAGTCGGCCCGCGGCGTCCCCCAGGACGAAGACCCCGCTCTCCCGTCGCAGATAGCCCTCGTGCGTCAGGGTGCGCAGCAGGTGGTACGCGGTGGGAAGCGGGAGCCCGGCCTCGCGCGCCAGTTGTTTCGCCGGGGCTCCCTCACTATGGGAACCCACCGCTTCGAGCAGCCTCAGTGCCCGCTGCACCGAACCGATCAGAGTCGGCACACCGGCATTGTGAACCGAAGACAAAGCTCACCCCCAGGCGTGGCGGCGAGCCTTGGGGGGGCCCGCCCTGCGGGGGCCGCCCCCGCGTGTGCCGTGACTCCTGGGGGTCGTGCTCGGTGGCTGTAACAAAGAACCGCAGGTCAGAGCGGCAGTACCGGCGTTCGGTGCCCAGGGAACGGCACAGATTGCCACTCTATCCGCCGATTCCCGGGCTGTGAGCGGTTTAGCGCTTCACGTTCCCTCAGCTGGGTTAATCCCGCTGTGACCCTGGTTGCGCCAGTTCTACCACTCCCCGGCGGAGGACTTCGACTCGGTGCCCTTGAACTTCCTGACGACGAAGATCAGGCCTCCGACGAGGGCCACGAGGAGCAGCGCCTTGAAGAGGAAGCCGATCAGCGCACCGATGATGCTGGTGATCACGCCTCCGAAGACGAACAGCACCAGCAGTGGAACGGCGACCCACTTGACCCACCAGGGCATGCCTTCGAATATCCCTCGGATGCCTTCCATGTCCTCGACCTCTTCTTCCTAGTCCGTCTAGCCGGTGAACTCCTGCTCTCGATGCTAGGAGGCCACGGCCCCCGGTGGGGCCCCGCGAGCCCCCGTAGTCCCCTGATCCGACCCCTAGGGGGACAGGGACCCGGACCCTCAGTCCCGGGGTCCGTTCACCCTTCCGGCGGAGAGAAGACGACCATCACCTTCAGGTTCTCGGTGATGTGGTGGAACTTGTGCGGCACCCCGGCCGGCACGTAGACCACGCTCCCGTTCGCCACCATCGTCGTCTCCTCCCCGACGGTGATCGAGGCCCGGCCGCTCACGACGAAGTACACCTCGTCCTGGCCGTGCGGCTGTTGGGGATCGTTCTGCCCGGCGTCCAGCGCGTACAGCCCGACCGACATGTTCCGCTCGCGCAGGAACTGCAGGTAGGCACCCTCGTTCGCGGCCCGCTCGGCCTCGAGGTCGTCCAGCCGGAAGGCCTTCATCTTCTTTGTACCCCTTGTGCTCTCTCGTCCGGCAAGCATCCGCGGATCAGCTGATGTTCCACCGGGACCTTGTCTGCAACGATCAGACACATGACGAATTTCGTAGTCAAGACCCTCGCCAACGCGGTAGCCCTGGCCGTCGCCATCTGGCTCGTCGCGGGCATCACGCTGGACGACGGCACCAGCATGGGCCACCAAGCGCTCTCCCTGATCCTGGTCGCGCTGATCTTCGGCCTGGTCAACTTCATCGTCAAGCCCGTGGTGAAGCTGCTCTCGCTGCCCCTCTTCGTCCTCACCCTCGGCCTCTTCACCATCGTGGTGAACGCGGCGATGCTGCTGCTGACCTCATGGCTGGCGAGGCAGTTCGACCTCAGCTTCCACGTAGAGGACTTCTTCTGGTCGGCGATCGTCGGTGCCCTGATCATCTCCGTCGTCTCCTGGGCCATGAACATGGTCCTGCCCGACAAGAACTGAAGCCGGGCGCCCATGTACCGCGTGTGCTTCGTCTGCACCGGCAACATCTGCCGCTCGCCCATGGCCGAGTCGGTCTTCCGCTCCCACGTGGCCGACGCCGGGCTCTCGGGCCTGGTAGAGGTCGACAGCGCCGGCACCGGCGGCTGGCACGAGGGTGACGGGGCCGACCCGCGCACCGTGGCCGTCCTCGAGGCCGCCGGGTACGAGCCGGGCCACCGGGCCCGGCAGTTCCGGGCCTCCTGGTTCGCCGGCCTCGACCTCGTCATCGCGCTCGACGCCGGGCACCTGCGTGACCTGAGGGCGCTCGCCCCCACCCCGGAGGACGCCGCCAAGGTCCGGCTGCTGCGGTCCTACGACCCGGCGGCCTCCACGGCGCAGACCGACGTGCCGGACCCCTACTACGGCACCCTCGACGGATTCGAGCAGTGCCTGCACCTGGTCGAGGCGGCGAGCCCCGGCCTGCTGGCCGCCGTGAGCGAAGCCGTGAAGGAGCACACCCTATGAACACCCCCGACCACGTGCCTCCGCGGGCGGAGCGGCTCGGCGACGGCACCGTCGCCGTCCGCGCCGGACTGCCGGAGCCCGTCAAGAACGAGCCGCCGCTGCCCGGCCCCGTGTTCGCCGCCCACTTCCACCTCCCCGGCGACGTAGAGGGCCCCTACGCCTACGCCCGCGACACCAACCCCACCTGGACCCTGCTGGAGCGGGCCATCGGGGAGCTGGAGGCCCCCGGCCTGGACGGGGTGGATACGGTCGTCTTCGCCTCCGGCATGGCCGCGGTGTCCGCCGTCCTGCTCTCCCAGGCACGCGCCGGCGACACCGTCGTCCTGCCTGACGACGGCTACCAGGTGCTGCCCCTCGTACGAGAACAGCTGGAGGCGTACGGGGTCCACGTGCGCACCGCCCCCACCGCCGAGGACGCCCAGCTCGCGGTTCTCGACGGGGCCCGGCTGCTGTGGCTGGAGACCCCGTCCAACCCGGGGCTCGACGTCTGCGACGTACGACGCCTCGTGGACGCGGCGCACGCCGGCGGAACCCTCGTCGCCGTCGACAACACCCTCGCCACCCCGCTCGGCCAGCGCCCCCTCGAACTGGGCGCCGACTTCTCGGTGGCCAGCGGCACCAAGGGCCTGACCGGCCACGGCGACCTGCTGCTCGGTTACGTCGTCTGCCGGGACGCCGAGCTCGCCGCGGGCATCCGCCGCTGGCGCAAGGTGGTCGGCGCGATCCCCGGCCCCATGGAGGCCTGGCTCGCCCACCGGTCCCTGTCCACCATCCAGCTTCGCGCCCAGCGCCAGTGGGCCAACGCGCTCGCCGTCGCCGAGGCCCTTGCCGACCGCGGCGACGTCACCGGGCTGCGCTACCCGGGCCTGCCGGCGGACCCGTCCCACAAGACGGCCGCGCGGCAGATGCGGGGCTTCGGCTCCGTGGTGTCCTTCACCCTGGCCGACCGCGCGCACGCGGAACGGTTCATGGCGGCCCTGCGGCTCGTCGAGGACGCCACCAGTTTCGGCGGGGTGCGCTCCACCGCGGAGCGCCGCCGGCGGTGGGGCGGAGACGCCGTTCCGGAGGGCTTCATCCGCTTCTCCGCGGGCGCCGAGGACACCGAGGACCTGGTCAAGGACGTGCTGCGGGCACTCGACCTGGCAGCCACGGGGAACTGACCGGTCGTCCGAAAGCGGTCCGAGCACGCTGTCCCGCGGCTCGGACCGCACGGATCCCCGCCCGGCGGGTTTCACCCGCACGCGTTTCAGAAGCGGAAGTCTGGGCCACTCTTCTCCCATGACCGAACGTCCAGTGGTCAAACGCACCGCCCGCGCGATCCTGCTCGACGGTGACGACCTGATCCTCATCAAGCGGACCAAACCCGGCGTCGACCCGTACTGGCTCACCCCCGGCGGGGGCGTGGAGCCCTCGGACCTGACCGTCGTCGACGCCCTCCACCGAGAGCTCCACGAGGAACTCGGCGCGAAGATCACCGATGTCGTGCCCTGCTTCGTCGACACCGTCGAGCACATCGCCGACGGGGGAGTGACCGGCGTCAAGGTGCAGCACTTCTTCGTCTGCCATCTCGAATCCATGGATCCCAGCCAGCGACACGGCCCCGAGATCGACGAGCCGGAGGGCGAGTACGAGATCGTCCGCGTGCCCTTCAGCCGCGTCGGCATCGCCGCGGTACATCTCGTCCCGTTGTCCCTGCGCCACTACCTCGACGGCAACATCGAGGGCGTGCGCGCGATGCACGCCCCCGACCTGGGCTGACCCACCGCACGCGGGCGCCGCCGCCGGAATCAGCCGGCGACGCCCGCCAGTTCCTCCACCTCGTCGTGGCGGATCCGCTCGCCCGGGATCCCGATCCTCTTCAGCGCGTCCACCCCGCTGCGGATCATCGCGGCCGGCCCCGAGACGAACGCGTCGTACGAGCTCCAGGGCCCGTGCGTGCCGACGGCCTGCGGCAGTTGTCCGGCCAGGCCCTCGTCGCAGACCACCGGGCGCACCGACAGCCAGGGGTGCGAGCGCTGCAGCCCCAGCAGGGTGTCCTTGTCGTACAGGTCGTCGTCGCTGCGCGCCCCGAAGAACACCTCCACCGGGCGCCGCTCTCCGTGCTCGGCGACGTCCTCGATCAGGGCCCTGATCGGGGCGATGCCCGTGCCTCCGCCCAGGCACAGCATTCCGTTGTCGGTGCTGTGGTCGACCACCATCGATCCCGCCGGGGGCCCGAGCCGCAGCACGTCTCCGGGCCGGGCGTGCCGGACGAGCGCGTTGGAGACCCATCCCGCCGGAACGGCCTTGACGTGGAAGGACAGCAGCCCGTCCGCGCGCGGCGCCGAGGCGAAGGAGTAGTGCCGCCAGATCCGCGGCCACCACGGAGTCTCCAGGCTCGTGTACTGGCCTGCCAGGAAGGGGTAGGGCTGGTCGGGGCGGACGGTGAGCACCGCGATGTCGGAGGTGCGCAGATCGTGGGAGACCACCTCCGCGTGCCACCACGGCGGCGCCTTGGGCTCGTCCTCGGCCGCCGCGTCGATCATGATCTGGGAGATGGCGGTGTACGCCCGCACCCAGGCGGCCTCGGTCTCCGGTCCCCAGGTGGCCTCCGCGTACTTGGCCAGCGCCCCGATCAGGGCCTCTCCCACCGGCGGATAGTGCTCGGGCCGGGTTCCGTACTTGCGGTGCCCCGTGCCCAGCCGGCGCAGGTAGGCGGTGAGCACCTCAGGGTTGTCGATGTGCTCGGCCGCCGTCAGCAGCGCCTTCAGCAGCCGGTCGCGCTGCACGTCCATCGCGGCGGGGAACAGCCCCCGCAGATCCGGGTATCCCGTGAAGACGACGGCGTAGAAATAGGAGGTCACCTTGTCGGCGACGGGTGCGATCTCCGCGAGGGTCCGGCGGATGAGCACGGCATCGGGGGAGGGCTCGGGAGAGGGCTCGGGCGCCCCGTCCCCGGACGGTATCCGGGATGACCCCCGTCTTGCCGATCTGGTGGGCGGAGCGTCCATGCGGTGCCTCGCTTCGAACATCTCGGTAGGTCTGCACACGCCACGGCCTTCGAATCCGTGGTTCCGGGTTTCACAGCGTGCCAGTCCGCCCCAGAGCTTGCGGGGAAATGCGGGAATTCCGCGTTTCGAACCCACTTTCCCCTTAAGATGCCTCAACTCCCGTGCGCGCCACCCCTGTCAGCTGGTATGCCTCGCGCAGGTCCCGGCCCTCGTAGACGTGCGTCGCCCGCTCCACCAGGTAGGGCCGGGCGTTCACCGCGACCGAGAGCGGGACCGCCTCGAAGAGCGCCACGTCGGTACTGGAGTCCCCGTACGCGACACAGTCGGCCCGGGTCACACCGAACCGCGCGCACAGCCGGTCGGCGACCGTCACCTTCCCCTCCGGGGTCAGGATCCCGGCCACCTCCACCGGCCGGGTGAAGGGCACTTCCGGGAAGACCGAGCCGTGCGCGGCGTGCGCGCCCCACTCCAGCAGGAGCTCCACGAAGAACGACGGCGACAGCGAGATCACCGCGCAGTAGTCCCCGCGCCCCCGGATCTCCTGCCAGACCTCCCTGATCCCCGACAGCCACGGAGCCCCGTCGAACGCCGCCCGGACGTGCGCCGGGGTCAAGTCCGTCCAGAGCTTCTGCGCCGCCAGCGCGAACTGGTGCGGCTGGAGCTCCCGCGCGGCGAAGGCCCGCTCCAGGTCGGCGATCTCGTCGGACAGCCCGAGCTGGCGGGAGATCTCGACCGGCGACGCCGAGCCGTACATCAGCGTCCCGTCGAGGTCGAACAGGTGGAGGAGGGTCATAACCGTCGAGGCTAGTACGTTCGTTTCACGTGAAACAGTGAATGCCGCCCACCGAACCTCGTGTGCATGTTTCACGTGAAACATGCACCCCAAATCCCCTGGACCGGGTCGCCACCGATGAACCAGTCTGGGGCCGTGACACCACCACACCTCACCTCCCTCCCGATCCGCGCACTGACCGTGGACGACCTCCGCCGCTGCGCCGATCTCTCCGAAGACCGCGGCTGGCCCCGCGAGGACCACAAGTGGGGTCTGCTGCTCGCCGCCGGACACGGCTACGGCATCGACGCCCCCGACGGACAGGGGCTCGCCACGGCCTGCGTGGTCACCCGGTACGGACCACCGCTGGCCGACCCCGAACTCGCCGCCATCGGCATGGTCCTGGTCGCCGAGCGCTACGCCCGCCAGGGTCTGGGCCGGCGCCTGATGACGTACGTCTGCGACGAGGTCCTCAAGGGCGTTCCGCTCACCCTGCACTCCACCCCGTACGGGCGCCCCCTCTACGAGGAGCTCGGCTTCGAGACCACCGGGCGCGCCGAGATGCTCCGGGGCTCCTTCAGCCCGGAAGCAGCCGTGCCCGCGCAGGACACCGTCCGCGTCCGGCCCGCCGGCGCCGAGGACATCGCGCGGATCCTCCTGCTGGACGCCGAGGTCTTCGGCGCCGACCGGACCCACATGGTCACCCGGCTGCCGGCCTTCACGGACCGGCTGCTCATCGCCGAGGACCCCTCCGGCAAGCTGATCGGATACGGAGCGATCTGGCCGAACATGGAGACCCATGTCATCGGACCGCTGGTGGCCCGGGACACCGGCGCGGCCCGGGCACTGGTCACCGCCCTCGCGGCGGCCACCGACCGGCCCCTGCGCACCGATGTCGACGTACGCCACGAAGAGCTGCTCGGCTGGCTCAAGGACCGTGGTCTCGGCTCCGTGGCCTTCAACACCGTCATGACCCGAGACCTCCCCGGCCTGCCCGGTGACTGGACCCGCCGGTGGGCCCCGCTCACCGTGGCGGCCGGCTGATCAAGGAGCACCAGACCATGGCAGACAGCGATTCCGGCCTGCTCATCCGTCCCGCCACCGAGCAGGACCTGCCCGCGATCGTCGCGATGCTCGCGGACGATCCGCTCGGCGCCACCCGGGAGTCCTCGGACGACCTCACCCCCTACGCGGCGGCGCTCAAGCGGCTGACGGACGACCCCCACCAGCACGTCGTCGTCGCCGTCCGCGCGGGCCGCGTCGTCGGCACCCTCCAGCTGACGATCGTCCCCGGACTCTCCCGCAAGGGGAGCACCCGTTCGATCATCGAGGGCGTACGCGTCCACGCCGACGAACGCGGCAGCGGACTCGGCACCCGGTTCATCGAATGGGCGATCGAGCGTTCCCGTACCGAGAACTGCGCGCTCGTCCAGCTCACCTCGGACGTGACCCGCGTCGACGCCCACCGCTTCTACGAGCGGCTCGGCTTCACCGCCTCGCACGTCGGGTTCAAACTCCAGCTCTGAGCCGCCGGCCGTGGGCCGGGCCGCTGTCGGCGGCCCGGCCTACGATCGGGAGGATGAGCAGCCTTCCCCTCATCAGCACCACGGAGCGCCGCCGGCGCCTCGGACGCAGGCACCGCCTGGCCCCGTCGGCACACGCCGCCACCGTGCCCGAGGCCGCGGACTGCGTCGTCGCCCTGCACGCCACCGATGCCGCGACCGTCTTCCTCTCCGCCCGCGCCCGGCTGAGCGAAGGCGCGCCCGCCGCGATCGAGCGGGCCCTGTACGAGGACGTGACCCTCGTCCGGCTGCTCAGCATGCGCAACACCCTTTTCGCCGTCTCCACCGAGCTCGCCCCGTACGTCGACGCCTCCACCGCCCGCGGCATCGCCGCGAAGGAGCGCCGTACCTTCCTCAAGCACCTCGACGAGGACGGTCAGGGCATCGACGCGAACTGGCTGGCCCAGGTGGAGAGCGCCGTGCTGGACGCGCTCGACGCCCACGGCCCCTCCACCGGCAGCCAGCTCTCCACGGCCGTCCCCGCCCTGCGCCGGAAGTTCGTCTACGGCCGGGGCAAGAAGTACGAGACCGAGACCGGTGTCGCTACCCGTGTCATCCGCCTCCTGGCCGCCGACGGGCGGATCCGCCGGGACCGGCCCCGGGGATCGTGGACCTCCAGTCAGTACCGCTGGGTCCACACCGAGCCCTGGCCCGCCGTGCCCGCGACCGAGGCCCGCGCAGAGATCGCCCGCCGGTGGCTGCACTCCTACGGTCCGGCGACCGAGACCGACCTCAAGTGGTGGACGGGCTGGACCCTCACCGAGGTCCGCAAGGCCCTCGCGGCCGTCGGCCCCGACGAGGTCCGGCTCGAGAACGGCGCCACCGCGCTCGTCTGCCCCGGGGACACCGGGCCCGAACCCGAGCAGGAGCCCTGGGCCACCCTGCTTCCCGCCCTCGACCCGAGCTCGATGGGCTGGGTGGACCGGGGCTTCCATCTCGACCCCGCCCACCGGCCACCCCTCTTCGACCGCTCCGGCAACATCGGCCCCACCGTGTGGTGGAACGGAGAGATCGTCGGCGGCTGGGCCCAGCGCGGCGACGGCGAGATCGTCCACCGGCTGCTGGGCGACCCCGGCAGCGAAGCCGAGAAGGCCATCGCCGCCGAGGCCGTCCGGCTCGCCGCTTGGCTGGGGGAGGCCCGGATCACCCCGCGCTTCCGCACCCCGCTCGAGCGTGAACTCGTAGCGGGGTGACGGCAGTGCGCTAGCCGATGCCCCGCCAGCCCTGCGGGTCGACCCCGCCGGGCACCGGGGACTTCGGGTCGTAGGGCTCCCGGGTGAACACGAACGAGGCCAGGTCGAGGTGGCTCACCGATCCGTCCGGCCGCCGCACGGCCCGCAGCGACTCACCCGCGTAGTAGCCGCCCAGTCCGGTCCAGCTGCCGTCCGACTCCGGCCGGAAGCGGGCAGCCCGGCCGGTCGCGCCCACCGGGCCCAGCTCCAGGAACCCGTCGTAGGTCAGCCGTACGGCCTGGGCCGAGGTGCCCCAGTACCAGGGGCCGCACAGCTCCAGCGCGACGGGATCGGCTTCCCGCAGCGGCCGCCACGGCTCGGGAATCCGCGGCTCGGCCTCCGCGACGATGCCCACCAGTTCGGCCGCCAGCGTCGAAACCGCCGGCCCCGAAGTGCAGTTGGCCAGCACCACCGCGGCCACGTCGTCCGCCTCGCTCAGCCACAGCCCGGCCAGGAAGCCCGGCAGCGAGCCGCTGTGGCCCGCGAGCCTGCGCCCGCCGCTCAGCGTCAGCTGCACACCGAGCCCGTATCCGAGGTCGGCGATGCCCGGCTCCGGGGGAGTGGCCGAGGTCCGCATCTCCCGGACGGACTCGGCGCTCAGCACGCGCGCGTCGCCCCGTACGAGGAAGGCGGCGAACTTCGCCAGATCGCCGGTGGTGGACCACAGCTGGCCGGCCGGGGCCATGAGCCCGAGGTCCTCCAGCGGTTCCGGCATCATCACGTCCGCCCACGGGTGCACCGCCCAGCCGCCGGCGTGCGGGGCGACCGGCTGCGCCGTGGTGCGCCCCAGTCCCAGCGGCTCCAGCACCTCGGTGCGGAGCACGTCCTCCCACGGCCTTGCGCGGACGGCCTCGACGAGCGAACCGAGCAGCGTGTAGCCGGGGTTGGAGTAGTGGTGGCGGCGTCCGGGCTCGAAGCGGAAGGGGCGCTCGCCCAGGACGTCCGCAAGCTCCGGCCGCAGCGTGCCGGCCGTCCGCTCCCACCACTCGCCGGGCGTCTCCGCCGCCAGCCCGGACGTGTGGGACAGCAGTTGTCCCACCGTCACCTCGCCGACTCCCGTACCCGGAAGGAACTTCTCGACCGGGTCGCCCAGTTCCAACAGGCCCTCGTCCCGCAGCCGCATCACCAGCACGGCGGTGAACGTCTTGGTGATCGACCCGATCCGGTACTGCACGTTTCCGTCGGGACCGTGCCCCTCGACCATGGTCCGGGACCCCTCCCAGACCACCTCTCCGCCCCGCACCACGGCCGCCACCAGGGACGGCGCCCGGCCTTCGCGCTGCGCGACCGCGATCCGGTGGCCGAGCGCCCGCCGGGTCGCGGGCAGGAGGACAAGATCTTCCAATGCGGCATCCATGGTGCGGATGCTACGTGTTGGCCATGTCCACGAACCGCGAATAATGGCCCTGGAAGGCCACGGTGATGGTGGCCGTCGGGCCGTTGCGGTGCTTCGCCACGATCAGGTCCGCCTCACCAGCGCGGGGGGACTCCTTCTCGTACGCGTCCTCGCGGTGCAGCAGGATCACCATGTCGGCGTCCTGCTCGATCGAGCCGGACTCTCGCAGGTCGGAGACCATCGGCTTCTTGTCGGTGCGCTGCTCGGGACCACGGTTCAGCTGGGACAGCGCGATCACGGGGACCTCCAGCTCCTTCGCCAGGAGCTTGAGGTTTCGGGACATGTCCGAGACTTCCTGCTGGCGGCTCTCGGGCCGGCGCGAGCCGCCCGACTGCATCAGCTGGAGGTAGTCGATGACGACGAGCGACAGGTCGTTTCGCTGCTTGAGGCGGCGGCACTTCGCCCGGATCTCCATCATCGACAGGTTCGGGGAGTCGTCGATGTACAGCGGGGCGGCGGAGACGTCCGGCATCCGGCGGGCCAGCCGGGTCCAGTCGTCGTCCGTCATCGTGCCGGAGCGCATGTGGTGCAGGGCCACCCGGGCCTCCGCCGAGAGCAGGCGCATCGCGATCTCGTTGCGCCCCATTTCGAGGGAGAAGATGACGCTGGGCAGGTTGGCCTTGATGGAGCAGGCACGGGCAAAGTCCAGCGCGAGGGTGGACTTTCCCATGGCGGGACGGGCCGCGATGACGATCATCTGGCCCGGGTGCAGACCGTTGGTCAGCGAGTCCAGGTCCGTGAAGCCGGTCGGGACACCCGACATCTGACCGCTGCGCGAACCGATCGCCTCGATCTCGTCGAGGGCGCCTTCCATGATGTCGCCGAGCGGCAGGTAGTCCTCGGAGGTCCGCTGCTCGGTGACGGCGTAGATCTCGGCCTGGGCGCTGTTGACGATCTCGTCGACGTCCCCGTCGGCGGCGTAACCCATCTGCGTGATCTTCGTACCGGCGGCGACCAGCCGGCGCAGGACCGCCCGCTCGTGGACGATCTCCGCGTAGTACTCGGCGTTCGCTGCCGTGGGGACGGACTGGACGAGGGTGTGCAGGTAGGGGGCCCCGCCGACCTTGCTGATCTCGCCGCGCCGGGTCAGCTCGGCGCTGACGGTGATCGGGTCGGCCGGCTCTCCCTTGGCGTACAGGTCGAGGATGGCCTGGTAGATCGTCTCGTGCGACGGACGGTAGAAGTCGTGCCCCTTCAGCACCTCCACCACGTCGGCGATGGCGTCCTTGGACAGCAGCATGCCGCCCAGGACGGACTGCTCGGCGTCGAGGTCCTGGGGCGGGACCCGCTCGAAGCCGCCGCCACCGCCGTCCCAGGAGCCGCCCTCACGGCCTCGGTCGCTCTGTTCGTCCCCGCGGCCACGGCCTTCGCCGTTGCGGCGCGGACGGGCGGGCAGACGGTCACCTGGACCGCTGTCGGCCCAGGGGTCGTCCATGGGCTCGGACATGCTCACCGGGCCGCCTCCTCCCGTCCGCAACGCGGACCTTGCCGTGTCACTCTTTCTACGACACGGCTCTGACATTTGGGGCACCCGAATCGGCTCTCGGCGAGTCGGACAACGACCAACGGTAGGGCCGGGAGCGACGTCAGCCAATCTTGTTATCCACAGGCTGTGTGGATGAGGTGTGGATGACGGCGCCAATGCTGTGGGTAACTCCCCGGAAGCTGTGCACGGACCGGGGGACGGCGCTGTGGACAAAATCACCCGACCCACCCTTACACCCGATCTGACCTGGGGTTTCTCCCCCCGCTGACTGTGGGGGAGAAAATTTTTCGCCACTGTCTCGAGATCGCCTCCAACGAGGTGGGACGAACGCTCGAATCAACGCATCGGTAAGACTCCCAGCACCCTTGCGTCTATTACCTGTGGAAGATTAGGTTGAGCACATGAGACAGGCCCCCACCGCACCGAAGGCTGCCCCGAGACGGCACGACCGCGAGATCCTCGCACTCGCCGTCCCCGCCTTCGGCGCACTCGTCGCCGAACCGCTCTTCGTGATGGCCGACAGCGCCATCGTGGGCCACCTCGGCACACCCCAGCTGGCCGGTCTCGGCATCGCGGCCGCACTGCTCACCACAGCCGTGAGCATCTTCGTCTTCCTCGCCTACGCCACCACCGCGGCCGTGGCCCGACGCGTCGGCGCGGGCGATCTCCAGGCCGCCATCCGGCAGGGCATGGACGGCATCTGGCTCGCCCTGCTCCTCGGCGCGGCCGTCGTCGCCGTCGTACTGCCCACGGCGCCCGCCCTGGTTTCCTTCTTCGGGGCCTCCGACACCGTCGCGCCCTACGCGATCACCTACCTGCGGATCTCCGCCCTCGGCATCCCCGCGATGCTCGTGGTGCTCGCCGCCACCGGTGTCATCCGCGGCCTCCAGGACACCCGGACCCCGCTCTACGTGGCGATCGGCGGCTTCGCCCTCAACGGAGCCCTGAACGTCGCCCTCGTCTACGGGGCCGGACTCGGCATCGCCGGCTCCGCCTGGGGCACGGTGATCGCCCAGTGCGCCATGGCCGCCGCCTACCTGATCGTGGTCGTTCGCGGCGCCCGCCGGCACGGCGCCTCCCTGCGCCCCGACGCCGAGGGCATCCGGGCCTGCGCACAGGCCGGTGCGCCCCTGCTGGTCCGCACCCTGTCCCTGCGGGCCGTCCTGCTGATCGCGACGGCCGTGGCCGCACGCCTCGGCGACGCCGATATCGCCGCCCATCAGATCCTGCTCGCCCTGTGGAGCCTGCTCGCCTTCGCGCTCGACGCGATCGCGATCGCCGGGCAGGCCATCATCGGCCGCTACCTCGGCGCGGGCGACACCGAGGGCGCCAAGGCCGTCTGTCGCCGCATGGTGCAGTGGGGGATCGTTTCCGGCATCGTCCTGGGCCTCCTCGTGATCGCGGCCCGCCCGGTGTTCATCCCGCTCTTCACGAGCG
The DNA here is from genome assembly GCF_056428985.1 of Streptomyces sp. CA189. NCBI lineage: Bacteria > Bacillati > Actinomycetota > Actinomycetes > Kitasatosporales > Streptomycetaceae > Streptomyces > Streptomyces sp. CA189. The sequence continues at coordinate 70,328 of NZ_JBWJVM010000007.1, forward strand.
ACCCCGCCGTCGAGGACGCCCTGCTGCCGGCCCTCCTCGTGGTGGCCGTCTCGCAGCCCGTCTCCGGCATCGTCTTCATCCTCGACGGTGTCCTGATGGGCGCGGGCGACGGCCGCTACCTGGCCTGGGCCATGCTCCTGACCCTCGCCGTCTTCACCCCGGCCGCCCTGCTCGTACCGGCCCTGGGCGGCGGGCTGACGGCCCTCTGGTGGGCCATGACCCTGATGATGGTGGTCCGGATGGTCACCCTCCAGCGGCGCGCACGCTCGGGCCGCTGGCTGGTCGCCGGAGCCACGCGGTAACCCCCAGCCGCCCGCGGCAGCCCTGGAGCGATGTTTCACGTGAAACAGGGCCGAGGAACGAGTCCGTGTTTCACGTGAAACAACGAAGAAGGGCCGCACCCCACCGGGGTGCGGCCCTTCATGCGCAGCCCTTAGGCGGCGACGACCTCGATGCCCACGGTCGCGGCCACGTCAGCGTGCAGACGCACGGAGACCTGGTACGAACCGAGGGTCTTGATCGGGGAGCCCAGCTCGACGCGGCGCTTGTCGACCTTCGGGCCACCGGACGCCTCGATCGCCGTGGCGATGTCGGAGGGCGTGACGGAACCGAAGAGACGACCGGCGTCACCCGCGCGGGTGGCCAGACGGACCTTGACGTTCTCGAGCTTGGCCTTGAACTCGTTGGCCTGCTCGATGGTCGCGATCTCGTGGATCTTGCGGGCGCGGCGGATCTGCGCCACGTCCTTCTCGCCACCCTTGGTCCAGCGGATCGCGAAACCACGCGGGACCAGGTAGTTGCGAGCGTAACCGTCCTTGACGTCGACGACATCGCCGGCGGTGCCGAGGCCAGAGACCTCGTGGGTCAGGATGATCTTCATTATTCGGTCACCCTTTCCTTATCGCGCGGTGGACGTGTAGGGCAGCAGTGCCATCTCACGGCTGTTCTTGACAGCCGTGGCGACGTCACGCTGGTGCTGCGTGCAGTTGCCGGTAACGCGGCGGGCACGGATCTTGCCACGGTCGGAAATGAACTTCCGCAGCATGTTCGTGTCCTTGTAGTCCACGTACGCGGTCTTGTCCTTGCAGAACGCGCAGACCTTCTTCTTAGGCTTGCGCACAGGCGGCTTCGCCATTGTGTCTCTCCTGTGAAATCAAGAAGTGGGGGTGCGAGCTGCCCTAGAAGGGCGGCTCGTCCGAGTAGCCACCGCCGGAGCCGCCGGAGCTTCCGCCCCAACCGCCACCGCCGCCGCCCTGCTGCTGCTGGCCGCCGGCCGGCGCACTGGACGCCCAGGGGTCGTCGGAGGGAGCTCCGCCGCCCTGGGGGGCGCCGCCACTGGGGGCTCCGCCCCAGTTGCCACCGCCGCCGCCCTGCTGCTGACCGCCGCCACCGCCGCCGTATCCACCCTGGCCGCCACGACCGGTGGTCTTGGTGACCTTGGACGTAGCGTTCTTCAGGCTGGGGCCGACTTCCTCGACGTCCAGCTCGTAGACCGTGCGCTTGACACCCTCACGGTCCTCGTACGACCGCTGCTTCAGCCGGCCCTGCACGATGACACGCATGCCCCGCTGAAGGGACTCGGCGACGTTCTCAGCCGCCTGGCGCCAGACCGAGCAGGTCAGGAACAGGCTTTCGCCGTCCTTCCACTCATTGGTCTGCTTGTCGAAGGTGCGGGGAGTGGACGCGACACGGAACTTCGCGACCGCCGCACCCGAGGGGGTGAAGCGCAGCTCGGGGTCGTCGACGAGATTGCCGACGACCGTGATGACGGTCTCGCCTGCCATGGATGAACCTCTCGGCGGGGATTGCTGCTGGGCTGCTGTGCTACTCGGTCCCGATTACCGCTGAACCGAAGTTCAGTGGGTCTCGGGGCGAAGGACCTTGGTCCGGAGAACCGACTCGTTCAGGTTCAGCTGTCGGTCAAGCTCCTTGACGACCGCAGGCTCGGCCTGGAGGTCGATGACCGAGTAGATGCCCTCGGGCTTCTTCTTGATCTCGTAAGCGAGACGACGACGGCCCCAGGTGTCGACCTTCTCGACCTTTCCGTTGCCCTCACGGACGACAGAAAGGAAGTTCTCGATCAGCGGGGAGACAGCGCGCTCCTCGAGATCGGGGTCGAGGATGACCATCACTTCGTAGTGACGCATGTGGAACCCACCTCCTTTGGACTCAGCGGCCACGGTCGTTCCGTGGCAGGAGGGTCGTGATGCGTGCGCACGGCATCTGCAGAGCAGACACCGCGCAGCTGTACAGACTACCTCCTCGACTCCTTCCGGTTGAAATCCGGCGCAAGGAGGCCACAATCTGTATGCATCGGGTGTGCTCGGTGCTAGGCCCCCTGCTCCTGCCGGAGGCGGCCCCGCAGCACCGCTCTGCTGCAGCCAGGAGGTGCCTTCCGATGGCACAGGCAATGCGATCTCAGTCCCCCATCTCGCTCTTCGCGACCGACGGCAAGCCCCATCCGCTCCAGGACACCCTCGTGGCGGTCACCCTGGTCCTCGGCGCCGTGGCGTTCGTCACGGCCTTCTTCCACAACCTGCACCTGCTCAGCTCGTGGACCGGGCTGATCGGGATCGTCACCGGCCTCTACGGCCAGTTCATCTCCGCCACGACACGCGAACGCACAGCACTGATCATCGGCCTCGGAGCCGCGGCCATCGGCTTCTTCCTCGGCATGGCGCACGGCGGTCTCTTCGGCGGCTGGCTGGGCTGACCGGGTGCCTCCGCGACGGGGCGCCGGCCTCCCACCGGCCCAGGCCCGGCCTGTCCCCCAGATGGGTGGCGCCCCCGTCGCAGTAGGCTTCGCGCCATAGCCAGCGAAGCCGCCGAGGAGACGCCCCGCATGAGCCTGTCCCTGAGGACCATCAGCCGAGAGCAGCACCTGGGCTACCTCCAGAGCCTGCCCTCGGCTAGCCACTGCCAGGTCCCGGCGTGGGCCGACGTGAAGAACGAGTGGCGTTCCGAGAACCTCGGATGGTTCGACCAGTCCGGCGAACTCGTCGGCGCCGCACTCGTGTTGTACCGACAGCTCCCCAAGGTGAAGCGGTACCTCGCGTACCTCCCCGAGGGCCCGGTCATCAACTGGTACGCCCCCAACCTCGACGAGTGGCTCCAGCCGATGCTGGCGCACCTCAAGCAGCAGGGCGCCTTCACCGTGAAGATGGGCCCGCCCGTCGTCATCCGCCGCTGGAACTCGACCGCCATCAAGGCCGGGATCCAGGACCCGGAGGTCAAGCGCCTGCGCGACGTGGAGGCCTCCGTCATCGAGCCCCGCGCCTTCGAAGTCTCCGACAAGCTGCGCCGGATGGGCTGGCAGCAGGCCGAGGACGGCGGTGCCGGCTTCGGCGACGTACAGCCCCGCTACGTCTTCCAGGTACCGCTGGCCAACCGCTCGCTGGACGATGTCCTCAAGGGCTTCAACCAGCTGTGGCGCCGCAACATCAAGAAGGCCGAGAAGGCCGGCGTCGAGGTCGTCCAGGGCGGTTACGAGGACCTGCCGACCTGGCAGCAGCTGTACGAGGTGACGGCCGAGCGCGACAAGTTCCGCCCGCGTCCCCTCAGCTACTTCCAGCGCCAGTGGAAGGCCCTCAACGCCGAGGACCCCAACCGGATGCGGCTGTACATCGCCAAGCACGATGGGGAGCCGCTGGCCGCCGCCACGATGCTCACCGTCGGCCAGCACGTCTGGTACTCGTACGGCGCCTCCGCCAACCACAAGCGCGAGGTCCGTCCCTCGAACGCGATGCAGTGGCGCATGCTGCGCGACTCCTACGCGCTCGGCGCAAGCGTCTACGACCTGCGCGGCATCAGTGACACCCTGGACGAGAACGACCACCTGTTCGGGCTGATCCAGTTCAAGGTCGGCACGGGCGGCGAGGCCGTCGAGTACGTCGGCGAGTGGGACTTCCCGCTCAACAAGCTGCTGCACAAGGCGCTCGACATCTACATGTCGCGTCGCTGACCCGCCCCATCCACACACACCGCACCGCTGCACCACGCAGCTTTTCGAGAGAGGCTCCGGACGGGCATGGCGCTCACGCTCTACGTCGACACCGCGCGCTGGCGTGCGCACCAGAAGCAGATCCAGGACCAGTTCCCCGGGATGATCCCCGTCTGCAAGGGCAACGGCTACGGCTTCGGTCACGAGCGGCTCTGCGAGGAGGCGACCCGGATGGGTGCCGACGTCCTCGCTGTCGGCACCACGTACGAGGCCGCCAGCATCAAGGACTGGTTCGGCGGTGACCTGCTCGTCCTCACCCCGTTCCGGCGCGGTGAGGAGCCGGTCCCGCTGCCTGACCGGGTCATCCGCTCGGTGTCCTCACTGGACGGGGTGCGCGGCCTGGTCGGCGCCCGTGTGGTCATCGAGTGCATGAGCTCGATGCGCCGGCACGGGATCTCCGAGCAGGACCTCGGCCAGTTGCACTCGGCGATCGAAGACGTCCGGCTGGAGGGCTTCGCCCTGCACCTGCCGCTGGACCGCCCGGACGGCTCGGACGCCGTCGAGGAGGTCATCGGCTGGATGGACCGGCTGCGCGCGGCCCGGCTGCCGCTGCACACGATGTTCGTCAGCCACCTGAAGGCGTCGGAGCTGGTGCGGCTGCAACAGCAGTTCCCGCAGACGCGCTTCCGGGCCCGCATCGGCACCCGGCTGTGGCTGGGCGACCACGAGGCGACCGAGTACCGCGGTGCGGTGCTCGACGTCACCCGCGTCGCCAAGGGCGACCGGTTCGGCTACCGGCAGCAGAAGGCCGCCTCCGACGGCTGGCTGGTCGTCGTCGCCGGCGGCACCTCCCACGGAGTCGGCCTGGAGGCCCCCAAGGCCCTGCACGGGGTGATGCCGCGCGCCAAGGGCGTGGCCCGCGCCGGACTGGCCACCGTCAACCGGAACCTGTCGCCGTTCGTGTGGGCGGGCAAGCAGCGCTGGTTCGCCGAGCCGCCGCACATGCAGGTGTCCATCCTGTTCGTGCCGTCGGACTCGCCCGAGCCGAAGGTCGGCGACGAGCTGGTGGCGCACCTGCGCCACACCACCACGCAGTTCGACCGGGTGCTCGACGCCTGAGTCACTCCCCGGGGCGCGCGCCCCAGTCCACCCGCTGACCCTCCGAAGGCTCCGCTTCCTGCGGCGCCTTCGGCGTCCGCGGGAGCGTGAAGACGTCCGCCGCACCGTCCAGGACCCCGCCGGAGGGGTCGTCCGAGCCGTCGCGCCGCACCACGTCCCGCTCGGGCAGCAGGATGTCGCGTACGACCACCGCGCACAGGTAGAGCGTGCACAGCAGGTGGGCCGCGATCGCCACCTGGTAGCCCTCCAGCGGCAGGCCCTGGTGCTTGTCCCCGCTGGTCGTGTAGGCGAGGTAGAACCAGATCCCCAGGAAGTAGGCGACCTCGCCGGCCTGCCAGATCAGGAAGTCCCGCCAGCGCGGCCGGGCCAGCGCGGCGAGCGGGATGAGCCAGAGCACGTACTGGGGCGAGTAGACCTTGTTGACCAGGATGAAGGCGGCCACCAGCAGGAAGGCCAGTTGCGCGAAGCGGGGGCGGCGGGGCGCGGTGAGCGTGAGCAGTGCGACGCCCGCGCACAGCAGCAGCGTCAGGCCCGTCGCATAGGTGTTGGCGCCTTCGAGGGGGTTCCCGGAACGCTGGGAGATCAGCAGCCACACGGATCCGAAGTCGATGGGCCGCTCCTGGCTGAAGGTGTAGAACTTCTGCCAGCCCTCCCAGGCGAAGAGCATGACCGGCAGGTTCACCACGAGCCAGGCGACCAGGGCGCCGCCGACCGCCTCGCCGAAGGCCCGCCACTTCCCGGCCCGCCAGCAGAGCACGAACACGGCCCCGAGCAGCAGGACGGGATAGAGCTTGGCCGCGGTGGCCAGGCCGATCAGGATGCCGAAGGACCGGGCCCGGCCCCGCGACCACATGAGCATCGCGGCGGCGGTCAGGGCGATGGCCAGCAGGTCCCAGTTGATGGTCGCGGTGAGCGCGAAGGCGGGCGCGAGGGCGAAGAGCAGCGCGTCCCACGGCCGGCGGCGGTGGGTGCGGGCCACGCACACGGCGATCACGGCGGCGCAGACCATCAGCATGCCCGCGTTGACCATCCAGTACATCTGCTCCCGGTGCTGCATGGAGCCGCTGCCGGGGGTCATCCAGGAGGCGACCTCCATGAAGAGCCCGGTGAGCACCGGGTACTCCAGGAACTGCATGTCGCCGGGGATCCGGTCGAAGTACGGGATGAGGCCGTCGGCGAAGCCGCGTACGACGTAGAGGTGCGGGATGTCCGAGTAGCAGGCGTGGGTGTACTGGGAGCCGGCCCCGCGGAACCACGCCCAGTCGTAGCAGGGCAGCTTCTGCACCATGCCCAGCGCGAACATCCCCAGGGCGACGAGCACGACGACCCGTACCGGGGTCAGCCAGTGGCCGCCCAGCCGGGCGTAGCGGCCCATCGGGCCGCCGATGAACTCGCTCCCCGCGGCGGCCACCTCGTCATGCTGGGTGGGCAGTACGGGGCTGTCCTCGTGCACCTTCGTCATGCGCACATCCTGCCGTACGACGCCGAACATGCGAGAGGGCCGCCGCACTGGGTGCGACGGCCCTCTCCGGCCGAGTCGTGGGGGTCCGGTCAGCCCCCCATGGAGCCCCCTATCGGGAAGTCTCCGCCACCGCCGCTCGGCCTGTCACGCGACTTGCTGGGCGACGGCGAGGGCGACCGGGACGCACTGGGGCTGGGGTCCGGGTCGCAGATCGCCCACGGCTTGCAGGTCGGCTTGCCGGAGCTGCGCGAAGGGCTCGGGCTGGGCGACGGGCTCGGGGAAGGCGAGTTCGACGGAGACGGCGAGGGGGAGGGGGCCACGGAGGGGGAGGGCGAAGGAGCGCCGGAGGCGTCCGCGACGACACCGCGCTCGTCGGGCTCCGGGAAGTCCGACTCCGGGACGCCGTCCAGCGCCTCCTTCATGTACTTGGTCCAGATCTCGGCCGGGATGTCACCACCGTGCAGGGAGGGGATGCCGGCCACGCCCCTCATCGAGATCAGTTCCTTCTTCTTCGCGCTCGGGTCCGAGCGGAACAGGGCCACGGAGGTGGACAGCTCGGGCGTGTAGCCGACGAACCAGGCCGACATGTTCTTGTCGGTGGTACCGGTCTTGCCCGCGGCCGGCCGGCCGAGCTTCTTGGCCTTCGTGCCGGTGCCGTTCTCGACGACGTTGCGCAGGACCTTGGTGATGCTGTCCGCGATCGAGTTGTCCATGGCCTGCTGGGCCTTGGGGGGCCCGAAGTCGGGCAGGTCCCGGCCGTTCTTCTGGACCTTGCTCACCGAGTACGGGTCGTGGTGGACGCCGGAGGCGGCGAACGTGGCGTAGGAGTCGGCCATCCGGATGGCGCTGGGGGTCGAGGTGCCCAGCGCGAAGGAGGCGTTGTCGTTCGGGTCGAAGGACTCCGGCAGGATGCCGGTCGCCTCCGCGACCGCCTTCACCTTGCTGTGGCCGACGTCGAAGACGAGCTGGGCGAAGGGGACGTTGATGGACTTCTCCATCGCCTCGTCCAGGGTCACGTAGCCGTAGGCGGTCGGGCTCTCGTTCTTCTGCCGGAACGGCTTGCCGGAGCCGTCGCGCAGCGGCTGCCCCGCACGGTTGTTGATCACCGTGAGGTCGTTCGCCTGGTACTTGCTCTCGGCCGAGATCCCCGCGCCGTCCGAGTTCTGGGTTCCGTACTGCATGGCCGCCGCCAGCACGAACGGCTTCCAGGTCGAGCCGACCTGGACACCCGAGGTGTTGGCGTTGTTGTTGAAGTGCTTCTTGTCGATGCCGGGACCGCCGTACATGGCCACGAGGGCGCCGGTCTTGACGTCCACCGAGGCCGCGCCGAACTGGACGAAGGTGTCCGTCTCGGGCCGCTTCTTCTCGTCGAGCATCCCGTCGCGGGTCCCCTCGACGGCCTTGACCAGTGCCTCCACCTTCTTCTTGTCGAAGGTGGTGTGGATCCGGTAGCCGCCCTTGGCCAGGTCCTCGACCTTGAGGCCCTTGGTCTTCGTCAGGTACAGGTTGGCGGTATCGACCAGGTAGCCGATCTGCCCGGACATGCCGGCGGCCTGCGCGGAATCGACAAAGGTGGGGAAGGCTCTGAACTTGTCCCGCTCCGCCTGCTCCATGCGTCCGACCTTGACCTCGCGGTCCAGGACCCAGGCCCAGCGCTTCTCGGCCCGGTCCCTGTTCTGTTCGGGAGTGGCCGCGGAGCCGATGCCGCCGTCGGGGTTGTAGAGGTTGGGCCCCTTGAGCACGGCGGCGAGGAAGGCGCTCTCGGAGGGCGTCAGGTGTTCGCAGTCCTTGCCGAAGTAGGCGCGCGCGGCCGCCTGGATCCCGTAGGCGTCGCGACCGTAGTAAGCGGTGTTCAGGTAGCCCGCGAGGATCTCGTTCTTCTCCTCGTTGACACCGAGCTTTATCGAGATGAAGAGCTCGGTGACCTTTCGCTTGAGCGTCTGGTCCGCGTCCAGGTACTGGTTCTTCACGAACTGCTGGGTGATCGTCGAGCCGCCCTGGGTGGATTCGCCCTTGGCCATGTTCCACACGGCGCGGGCGATGCCCATCGGGTCGACTCCCTTGTCCGACTCGAAGGACTCGTTCTCCGCCGCGATCACGGCGTTCTGCATGGACCGGGGGATCTTCCCGATGGGGACGATCTGGCGGTTGACGGAGCCGCCGGTCGCGACCATCTGGGTGCCGTCAGCCCAGTAGAAGACGTTGTTCTGCGCCTCGGCCGTCTTGTTCACGTCGGGTGTGTTCACCGAAGCGATGCCGATGCCGGCGCCCGCCGTGATGATCGCGAAGAAGCCCAGGGCCGTGCCGCCGACGAGCTTCCAGGACGGGACGAAGCGCTTCCAGCCGACCTTTTCGCCCCGCGGGTAGTTGATGAACCGCTTGGGCCGGCCGGCGCCCGCGGTGGCACCCCGGCCCCGGCCCGCCGAGCCGCGGCCGGCGGATCTCCGGGCGTCCGATCGGCTGCCGTGACCCGGCTGCTGGGAATACGGGCCGCTGGGTGACGCGGTGGGGACGTCACGCCCGGACCCGGCGCCCCTGACGGGGCGCTGCTGGGCAGCCTTGCGGGCGGCGGCGCGGCCGCCGCCCTGGGGCTGTTGCGGTTTGCGGCGGTGCTCGCTCATCGAACGACTACTCCTCGGGCAGGCGAGTGGCCTGGAAGCGGCAGGTGAGTTCCGGTCCCCCCGGTGTCATGGCGCACAGACTACGCACGCCCAAAAGCCAATCACTGCCGAAGGTCACCCCAAATCAGGCAACTTGCCTCGCGCAAATCGGTGATGTGACGCCGGTCACCGTGTCGCCACTTGTAGCGGGCGGCCACCCGTTCTATCGTCTGGATGTATCGAGCCGATACATCAGCTCGACATAAAGACTCCGAGGCGGAGGAAGGGCAGGCGGATGAGCAGGCGCTCAGGCATTCTCGAGTTCGCTGTTCTCGGCCTGCTCCGCGAATCCCCCATGCACGGTTACGAGCTGCGCAAGCGGCTCAACACCTCACTGGGAGTGTTCAGGGCGTTCAGCTACGGGACGCTCTACCCCTGCCTCAAGACGCTCGTCACCAACGGATGGCTGATCGAAGAGCCGGGCAACGCCCCGGAGGACGCTCTCGCCGCTTCACTCGCAGGGCGCCGCGCCAAGATCGTCTACCGGTTGACGGCAGCAGGTAAGGAGCACTTCGAGGAGCTCCTCTCCCACACGGGCCCCGAGGCCTGGGAGGACGAGTCCTTCGCCGCCCGCTTCGCCTTCTTCGGTCAAACCGAACGAGAAGTGCGCATGCGGGTGCTTGAGGGCCGTCGCAGCCGCCTTGAGGAGCGCCTGGAGAAGATGAGCGCCTCGCTCGCCCGCACACGCGAGCGGCTCGACGACTACACGCTCGAGCTGCAACGCCACGGCATGGAATCCGTGGAGCGCGAAGTGCGCTGGCTGAACGAGCTCATCGAGAGTGAGCGGGCGGGACGGGATCAGAGACGACCCGGTCCGTCCGACGAAACTGCAAAGTGAGGCCTGCATCTCGCAGGCCTCGTCCGAGAACAAACAGGGAGCAACCGGAATGGGTTCGGTTCGCGTAGCCATCGTCGGCGTAGGCAACTGCGCCGCCTCGCTGGTGCAGGGCGTCGAGTACTACAAGGACGCCGACCCGGCGGCCAAGGTCCCCGGTCTGATGCACGTCCAGTTCGGCGACTACCACGTGAGCGACATCGAGTTCGTCGCCGCGTTCGACGTCGACGCGAAGAAGGTCGGCCTCGACCTTTCGGACGCCATCGGCGCCAGCGAGAACAACACCATCAAGATCTGCGACGTCCCGAGCGCGGGTGTGACCGTTCAGCGCGGCCACACCCTGGACGGTCTCGGTAAGTACTACCGCGAGACCATCGAGGAGTCGGCCGAGACCCCGGTCGACATCGTCCAGACCCTTCTGGACCGCCAGGTCGACGTCCTGATCTGCTACCTGCCGGTCGGTTCCGAGGCTGCGGCGAAGTTCTACGCCCAGTGCGCCATCGACGCCAAGGTCGCCTTCGTCAACGCCCTCCCGGTCTTCATCGCCGGCACCAAGGAGTGGGCCGACAAGTTCACCGAGGCCGGTGTCCCGATCGTCGGCGACGACATCAAGTCGCAGGTCGGCGCCACCATCACGCACCGCGTGATGGCGAAGCTGTTCGAGGACCGCGGTGTCCGTCTTGAGCGCACCATGCAGCTCAACGTCGGCGGCAACATGGACTTCAAGAACATGCTGGAGCGCGACCGCCTCGAGTCGAAGAAGATCTCCAAGACGCAGGCCGTCACCTCGCAGATCCCCGACCGCGAGCTCGGCGAGAAGAACGTCCACATCGGCCCGTCCGACTACGTGGCGTGGCTCGACGACCGCAAGTGGGCCTACGTCCGCCTCGAAGGCCGCGCGTTCGGCGACGTCCCGCTGAACCTCGAGTACAAGCTCGAGGTGTGGGACTCCCCGAACTCCGCCGGTGTCATCATCGACGCCCTGCGCGCCGCGAAGATCGCCAAGGACCGCGGCATCGGTGGCCCGATCCTGTCGGCTTCGAGCTACTTCATGAAGTCCCCGCCGGTGCAGTACTTCGACGACGAGGCCTACGCGAACGTCGAGAAGTTCATCAAGGGCGAGGTCGAGCGCTAGTCGAACCCCGGCGTCCGTGAGGACACCTGGACTTCGGCAGTTCTTCCGCGGAGGGTCCCCGGGCAATGTGCCCGGGGACCCTCCGCGTGTGTGACCCTTTCCCTCATGGCTGTCGTACGTGATCTGCGCGTACTCCTGCGTCTGCGGGACTTCCGCAACCTGCTCGCCGTACGGCTGCTCTCCCAGGCCGCCGACGGGGTCTACCAGGTCGCACTGGCCGCCTACGTCGTCTTCTCCCCGGAGAAGCAGGCCTCTCCCGCTGCCATCGCCTCGGCCATGGCGGTACTCCTGCTGCCCTATTCGGTGATCGGCCCCTTCGCGGGCGTCCTGCTGGACCGCTGGCGCCGCCGCCAGGTGTTCCTCTACGGCAACCTCCTGCGGGCCTTCCTCGCCTGTGTCACCGGCATGCTGATCGTCGCGCACGTCCCCGACTGGCTCTTCTACGCCTCGGCCCTGTCCGTGACCGCGGTCAACCGCTTCGTCCTGGCCGGGCTCGCCGCCTCCCTGCCGCGGGTCGTAGCACCCGGCCAACTGGTCACCGCGAACGCCCTCTCACCCACCGCGGGAACGCTCGCCGCCGTCGCAGGCGGGGGCCTGGCCTTCCTCGTCCGCGTACTGGCCGACGACTCCGACGCCCTGGTCGTGCTCCTCGGAGCCGGCCTCTACCTGTGCGCGGCCCTGGTCTCGCTGCGCCTGGCACTGGACCTCCTCGGGCCCGACCACCCTCCCGGCCGGATCAACCCGACGGTCGGCCAGGGGGTCGCCCTCACCGTGCGGGGCCTGGCCGAGGGTCTGCGGCACCTGGCCTCCCGGCGCGAGGCGGCCCGGGCGCTCACCGCCATGACCGTCATGCGGTTCTGCTACGGGGCCCTGTTCGTCACGCTGCTCATGCTCTGCCGCTACTCCTGGTCGGACAACGAGGCCGACGGGCTGGCCCTGCTGGGCGTCACGGTCGGCGTGTCCGGGGCCGGGTTCTTCGCGGCCGCCGTCATCACCCCCTGGATGGTGGGCCGGCTGGGCGCTCTCGGCTCCATCACCCTCTGCGCCGCCGGCGCCGCGGTGCTCGTGCCGGGGCTCGGCCTGTTCTTCGCGCCCGGACCGATGCTGGCAGCCGCCTTCGTGCTGGGCCTGGCCACCCAGGGCGCCAAGATCTCCACCGACACCGTCGTGCAGTCCCAGGTGGACGACGCGTTCCGCGGCCGCGTCTTCTCCGTCTACGACGTGCTCTTCAACGCCGCCTTCGTCGGCGCCGCCGGAGTGGCCACTCTCGTGCTCCCCCTCGACGGGCACTCCGTCCCCTTGATCCTCGGGGTGACGATGCTCTACGCGGCGACCGCGGCACTCCTCATGCGTCAGGGCGATGTTTCACGTGAAACATCGCCCTGACCGCCGTACGACCGGCTCTCCGCCCCGATGTTTCACGTGAAACATCGCCCCGCTCAGTCCCTCAGGCCTGTGCGGCCCACCACTCCTTGAGGGCGGCGACCGCCGCGTCGTGCTCCATGGGACCGTTCTCCAGCCGCAGTTCCAGCAGGAACGCGTAGGCCTTGCCGATCACCGGACCGGGGCTCACCTCGAGCACCCGCATGATCTCGTTGCCGTCGAGGTCGGGCCGGATCGCGTCCAGCTCCTCCCTCTCCTGCAGCTGGGCGATGCGCTCCTCCAGCCCGTCGTAGGTGCGGGAGAGCGCGCTCGCCTTGCGCTTGTTGCGCGTGGTGCAGTCGGAACGGGTCAGCTTGTGCAGGCGGTCCAGCAGCGGACCCGCGTCACGGACGTAGCGCCGCACGGCCGAGTCGGTCCACTCCCCGTCCCCGTAGCCGTGGAAGCGCAGGTGCAGCTCCACCAGCCGGGACACGTCCTTGACCATGTCGTTGGAGTACTTGAGCGCGGTCATGCGCTTCTTGGTCATCTTCGCGCCCACCATCTCGTGGTGGTGGAAGGAGACCCGTCCGTCGCTCTCGAACCGGCGGGTCCGGGGCTTGCCGATGTCGTGCAGCAGGGCCGCGAGCCGCAGCACCAGGTCCGGGCCGTCCTGCTCCAGTGCGATCGCCTGCTCCAGCACGATCAGCGAGTGGTCGTAGACGTCCTTGTGCCGGTGGTGCTCATCGCTCTCCAGACGCAGCGCCGGCAGCTCGGGCAGCACGTGCTCGGCCAGCCCCGTGTCCACGAGGAGGCCCAGTCCCTTGCGCGGGTTCGCGGACAGCACGAGCTTGTTCAGCTCGCCCTGGATCCGCTCGGCCGAGACGATCTCGATGCGGCCGGACATCTCCGTCATCGCCGCCACCACGTCCGGGGCGACCTCGAAGTCGAGCTGGGCCGCGAACCGCGCCGCCCGCAGCATCCGGAGCGGGTCGTCGGAGAAGGAGTCCTCGGCAGCGCCCGGGGTGCGCAGCACGCCGGCCCGGAGGTCCTCCAGGCCACCGTACGGGTCCACGAACTCCTTCTCGGGCAGCGCGACGGCCATCGCGTTCACCGTGAAGTCCCGGCGGACGAGGTCTTCCTCGATCGAGTCGCCGTAGGCCACCTCGGGCTTGCGCGAGGTCCGGTCGTAGGACTCCGAGCGGTACGTGGTCACCTCGATCTGGAAGCTTCGATCAGCGTCTCCGACTCGGGCTTCTTTCTGCGCACCGACCGTTCCGAAGGCGATGCCGACGTCCCAGACCGAGTCGGCCCACGGCCTGACGATCTTGAGAACGTCCTCGGGACGGGCGTCGGTGGTGAAGTCGAGATCGTTGCCGAGGCGCCCGAGCAGCGCGTCGCGGACGGACCCGCCGACCAGGGCGAGGCGGAATCCCGCCTCTTGGAAACGGCGGCCGAGCTCGTCGGCGACAGGGGCGATCCGCAGCAGTTCACTCACTGCGCGGGCCTGCCCGTGATTCAGGACACTGGGGTTGTCTTCGTTGGCGTTCGGCACAACAGAAAAGGGTACGTGCCCGGCCCGCCGGGAGCTCCCGTGTTTTGCGGCCACCCCGGCCCGCGGCCGCTCCGGGGCGGACCCGATCATGTGGAGCAAGGCGCGGCACTCGCGCACAGCGGGCCTCGTTACCATGCGTGGACGCACAAACGACGACCACTGACACTTCGAGGGACGGGCGAGCGCGTTGGCCGAGGCGGCAGACATCCAGGGGGCGCCCCTCGCTCCTGCCCGGCGGCGCTGGCTGAGGCGCGCGGTCGTCCTGCTCGCCGGGACGCCGGTACTCGCCGGCCTGGTCTACTCGCACGCCCCCGAAGCCCAGGCCGCCGACTCGGCGGCCGCCACCGTCGACGTCCAGCTCGACGGCTTCGCGCCGAGCGCCCCGGTGAAGGGCGACACCCTCACCATCTCGGGCACCGTGATCAACAACGGCCGCGAGAAGATCACCGACGCACACGTGGGTCTGCGGGTCGGACCGGCGCTTGGGGACCGCAGCTCCATCGCCGAGGCCGCGGAGCGCGGCGGATTCCGGGCGGGCACCGACCCGGCGGAGGTCGGCGCCGAGTTCGCCGTGAAGATCGATTCACTGCCCTCGAAGGTCAGCCAGCCGTTCACGCTCAAGGTTCCGGTGAACAAGCTGGACCTGGACGAGGACGGCGTCTACCAGCTCGGCGTCTCCCTGTCCGGGGAGACGCCGAGCCGCCAGTACGAGCAGGTCCTCGGCATCCGGCGGACCTTCCTGCCCTGGCAGCCGGAGGCCGCCGCCAAGCGCTCCCAGCTGGCCTACGTGTGGCCGTTGATCTCCACCACGCACCTGACCTCGGAAACCGGCTCGGACGAGCTGCAGACCCCCGTCTTCCTCGACGACAGCCTCGCCGAGGAGCTGAGGCCGGGCGGCCGCCTGGAACAGATGGTCACCCTCGGCAAGGACCTTCCCATCACCTGGGTCATCGACCCGGATCTGCTCTACACCGTCGACGCCATGACCAAGGGCTACCGGGTCCGCACCCCCGACGGCAAGACCGTCCCGGGCAAGAACAAGGCCATCGCCGAGCAGTGGCTGAACTCGCTGGAAGCCGCCGTCCAGGGCAAGAAGGTCGTCGCGCTGCCCTTCGCGGATCCGGACATCGCCTCGCTCGCCCACCGGGGCAAGGACGTCTCCGGCGCCCTGGGACAGCTTCGGCCGGCCACCGACAAGGCGAAGCAGGCCGTCGAGACGGTCCTGCACGTCCCGGCGACCACCGACTTCTCCTGGCCCGTGGACGGGGCGATCGACCCGTCGATCGTCAACGTCGCCACGTCGGCCGGTGCCCACAACGTCCTCACCCGCAGCGACAGCCTCCAGGAGACCGGGGCGCTCGGCTACACCCCGTCGGCCGCGCGGCCCATCGGCGCGGGCACCACGGCCGTCGTCGCCGACGCCGATCTCTCCACCGCCTTCCAGGGCGACATGCTCCGCTCCGGGAGCTCCACCCTCGCCGTGCAGCAGTTCCTCGCCCAGACCCTCGCCCTGAACCTGCAGAAGACTGACAACCAGCGCAGCTTCGTCGTCGCTCCGCAGCGGATGCCCAGCGCCAGCCAGGCGCAGACGATGGCCGCCGCCATCCGGGGTCTGCAGCCGGGCCGCTGGAGCCAGCCCGTGGACCTGGAAGCGGCGGCCGCCGCGACTCCCGACCCCCGCGCCGCCACCCAGGTCCCGGGAGCCGGCCAGTACCCCGGGGCCCTGAGCAAGCAGGAACTCCCGGTCTCCGCCTTCGAGAAGATCCGTACCACCGAGACCACCCTCGACCACTTCAAGGTGATCCTTACCGCGCCCGACCGCGTCGAGATCCCCTTCGGCAACACCACCAACCGGGAGATGTCCGCCTCCTGGCGCGGCCGCCCCGACGCGGCGTGGGACTACAGGGACCAGGTGCAGCGGTACCTGATCCGGCTCACCGAGAAGGTCAAGATCATCCCCAAGTCCGACGCGACGCTCTCCGGGCACAGCGCGACCATCCCGGTCAGCGTCCAGAACAGCCTCGTCCAGGACACCCACAACCTGGTCCTCCGGGTGCGGTCCGCCAACCCGACCCGGCTGATGTTCGGCGACAGCGGGGAGGCCCAGCAGGAAGTCGCGGTCCAGGGCGGGCACAGCCAGACCGTGAAGTTCCCCGCCAACGCCACCGCCAGCGGCCCGGTCGAGGTGACGGCCCAGCTGTTCACCACCGACGGCGTGCCCTACGGGAAGGCCCGCAAGTTCACCGTAGAAGCCACCGAAGTGACCCCGACCGTCATGCTCGTCATCGCGGGCGGTGTCCTCCTCCTCGTATTGGCCGGCATCAAGATGTACGCGAGCCGCAAGCGCGTCGCGGCACGCGCCGCCGCCGAGGAGAGTACGCAGCAGAGTGACGAGTCCCCGGACACCGGACCGCAAAGCGCGGACCCGTCCGGCACGGGTGAGACAGTGGACCGTTGAGCGATGCCGTGGCCGGTCGGCCTGGGGACGATGAGGTGGGGTTTCGATGAACGCGCCGTACGAAGGTGACCGCGCGCAGGGCACTGGCGGGCACGCGCCCTCCCAGAGCACTGCCCCCGGTGCCCCGGTGCCGGGACAGGTTCCCGCGCCCGCGCCCGCGCCGGACCACGACCCTTATGTCCAGGACGCCTACGCCTACGACCCGTACCGGGCGCAGGACCTCTCCGCGCAGGACCCGGTGGCGGAGGTCCTGTACGACCGGGCCTCGCACCCACCGCCCCCACCCGGCACCTTCCAGGAGCCCGGTCCGCTCTACGCGGCCCCGCCGGCCCCCTCGTACGCCCCGGACCCGCGGGTCTGGGCCCAGACCCCGCCGCCCGAGCCGGACGGCCCGTCCCGGCACCTGCCCTACGGCGACCACGCCACGACCACGCAGTTCGTCGGTGTGGACTCCCTCGTGACCAAGGCCGCCGACCAGGACCCCCGTCCCGACGCCTTCGCGCACCTCTACCGGGACCAGGACGCGGCACCCCGCACCCCCGCCGAGGACGCGCCCGTAGCCGCCCCGGCACCGAGCAAGCCCGCCGGACGCGCCTCCAGCCTGCTCAAGTCCAGCGCCCTGATGGCCGCCGGCACGATCGTCTCCCGCATCACCGGCTTCATGCGGACCCTGGTGATCGCCGGGGCGATCGGCGTCGCCACCCTCAACGACAGCTACCAGGTCGCCAACACCCTGCCGACGATGATCTACGTCCTGGTCGGCGGCGGCGCCCTCAACGCCGTCTTCATCCCGCAGCTCGTGCGCGCGATGAAGAACGACGAGGACGGGGGAGAGGCGTACGCCAACCGGCTGCTGACCCTCGTCATGGTGCTGCTGGGCGCCGTCACCGTGGTCTGCGTCCTCGCGGCCCCGCTGTTCATCGGGATGATGTCGCAGAAGATCGCCGACGACCCGCAACGGCTGGACGTCGCCGTCGCCTTCGCCCACTACTGCCTGCCCACCATGTTCTTCATGGGTGTGCACGTGGTCCTCGGTCAGATCCTCAACGCCCGCGGCCGGTTCGGCGCCATGATGTGGACCCCGGTCCTCAACAACATCGTCGTCATCGCCACCTTCGGCGCCTTCATCTGGGCCTTCGGCGGATTCACCACCACGGGCGTCACCGAGGCGGGCATCACCCCCGAGGGGGTCCGACTCCTGGGCCTGGGCACCCTGCTCGGCCTCGTCGTCCAGTCCCTGGCGATGCTTCCCTACCTGCGCGACGCAGGCTTCAAGCCGCGCCTGCGCTTCGACTGGAAGGGCCACGGCCTCGGCAAGGCCGCCGGCCTGGCCAAGTGGACGTTCTTCTTCGTCCTCGCCAACCAGCTCGGCCTCATCGTCGTCACGCAGCTCGCCACCTGGGCCGGCGAGGTGGCCGACAAGCAGGGCCACGGCGGTACCGGCATCACCGGCTACAACTACGCCCTGCTGCTCTGGCAGATGCCGCAGGCCATCATCACCGTCTCCGTCATGACCGCCGTCCTGCCGCGCATCTCCCGGTCCGCCCACGACGGCGACGCCGCCGCCGTCCGTGACGACATCTCCTACGGACTGCGCACCTCGGCCGTCGCGATCGTGCCCTGCGCCTTCGCCTTCCTCGCCCTCGGCGTCCCGATGGCCGGCCTGCTCTACGCCGGTTCCGGCACGGGGAGCGCCCAGAACATCGGTTTCATCCTGATGGCCTTCGGCCTCGGACTGATCCCGTACTCCGTCCAGTACGTGGTCCTGCGCGGCTTCTACGCCTACGAGGACACCCGGACGCCCTTCTACAACACGGTCATCGTGGCCGCCGTCAACGCGGGCATGTCCACCGTCGCCTTCTTCGTGCTCCCCGCCCGCTGGGCCGTCGTCGGCATGGCCGCCGCCTACGGGCTCGGCTACGCCGTGGGCGTCGGTGTCGCCTGGCGCCGACTGCGCACCCGCCTCGGCGGCGACCTCGACGGGGCGCACGTGATGCGCACCTACACCCGGCTCATCGGCGCCTGCGTCCCCGCGGCCGCCGTGGCCGGCGCCGTCGCCTACGCCGTCCTGCACTTCATCGGCGACGGAGCCCTCGGTTCCCTCACCGCCCTGGTGGCCGGCGGCATCGCCCTGGCGGCGGTGTTCCTCGTCGCCGCCAGGCGGATGCGCATCGAAGAACTCAACGCCATGGTCGGAATGGTCCGCGGACGCCTGGGACGCTGATGCGTACAACCATCCCCGTCTCTGGCGTGTCGTGCAGATCGGTGGACTGTGGGCACAATTGGCATGGCTTCGCAGACTGGCCGACAGCGCGCAACGGATGGGGAGGCGGGGACGACGGTGGCGGAACGTAGCACGGCTGCCGTCGACGTGGCCGACAACGGCGGCGACGAGCCGCTGGCCGCGGAGACGGCCCAGGCCACGGCCGACGGGGTGGACACCCAGAACGGACAAGCCGCGGACGGAACCATGCCCGAGAAGGACGGCGACCTCAGGAACCCGGCACCAGCTGCCGCACCCGAGCTGCACAGCGGCCACAAGCTGGCCAGACGCTACCGGCTCGAAGAGTGCGTCACCCGTCTGGACGGATTCAGCAGCTGGCGTGCGATGGACGAGAAGCTGCGCCGGGCCGTCGGCGTGCACCTGCTGCCCGCAGACCACGCACGGGCCCGCGCCGTCCTGGCCGCCGCCCGCTCCTCCGCCCTGCTCGGCGACCCCCGGTTCGTGCAGGTCCTCGACGCCGTGGAGGAGAACGACCTCGTCTACGTCGTCCACGAGTGGCTCCCCGACGCCACGGAGCTCACCGCCGTCCTCGCCGCGGGCCCCATGGAGCCGCACGAGGCGTACCAGCTCGTCAGCCAGGTCTCCCAGGCGATGGCCGCCGCGCACCGCGAGGGCCTGGCGCACCTGCGACTGACCCCCAGCGCGATACTGCGCACCTCCACGGGCCAGTACCGCATCCGCGGCCTCGCCGTGAACGCCGCCCTGCGCGGCATCACCAGCGAGACCCCGCAGCGCTCGGACACCGAGGCCATCGGCGCCCTCCTGTACGCCTCGCTGACCCAGCGGTGGCCGTACGAGAACGACGCCTACGGTCTCACCGGCCTGCCCAAGGGCGTCGGCCTCGTCGCCCCCGACCAGGTCCGCGCGGGTGTGCACCGGGGTCTGGGCGAGCTGGCCATGCGCGCCCTCGCCAACGACGGGGCCACCGCCTCGCGGCAGGAACCCGCCTGCACCACCCCGGAAGAGCTCTCCAAGGCCGTGGCCGCGATGCCCCGCATCCGGCCGCCGGAGCCCACGTTCACAGCTCCTCCGGAGTACCAGCACACCACGTACCAGCAGGGCAGCTACGGCAGGCCCCAGGGCTCGGGCATGCCCACCGCACAGGTCCTCACCGTCGTCCCGCCACCGCCACCCCTGCAGAGCCGTACCGGCCGGGTCCTCAAGTGGGGCGTCGCGGCCCTGCTGATCGCCGCCCTCGGACTGGGCAGCTGGCAGCTCGCCGACGCCCTGCTCAACCGGAACAACCAGGGCAGCACCAGCGGCAGCCAGACCACGCACGAGAAGGCCGACGACACCCCGGAGAAGAAGGAGCCCACGCTCCTCTCCATCAAGGCCGCCCACGAGTACTACCCCGATGGCAACTCCCAGGACGCCGACAACGTCAAGAACACCTTCGACGGGGACGCCACGACCTACTGGCGCACCAAGAGCTATCGCGACGGCCCCGAGATGAAGACGGACTTCAAAGCCGGCCTCGGCATCGTCTACGATCTCGGCTCCGAGCAGGCGGTCAACGGCGCTTCGATAGCGCTGAAGTACGCCGGCAACCACACGACCGCCACGCTGTACGCGGCCAACTCCCTGTCCTCGTCGACTCCGTTCGGGTCCTTGAAGAGGATCGCGACCGGCACCACGTCGGACAGCACGCTCAAGGTGACCACCGACGCACCGGTCACCACGCGCTACGTCGTCGTCTGGATCACGGCGATGCCGCAAGCGGGCGCCGACACGTACAGCACGGCGGGGTTCAAGCAAGCCATCACGGACGTGAAGTTCACGGGCTGACGGACAGCAGGGGAGGGGCCCAGCGTTGGACGAAGCCACACCCGGCGGCCGCAGCGACCAGGAACTCCTGTCGCTGCACGCCGCCGGAGACCCGGACGCCTTCGGTGAGCTCGTACGCCGGCACCGCGACCGGCTGTGGGCCGTGGCCCTGCGCACCCTCGGCGACCGGGAGGAAGCCGCCGACGCCGTGCAGGACGCCCTCGTCTCCGCCTACCGGGCCGCGCACACCTTCCGCGGCGAATCCGCCGTCACGACCTGGCTGCACCGCATCACCGTGAACGCCTGCCTGGACCGGGCCCGCAAGGCCGCCTCCCGCAGGACGTCCCCCCTCGACGACACGGACCGCCTGGAGCGGCTCCTGGAGCCCCACGAGTCCGCCGAGGCACCCGCGGAGCGCCAGGACCTCCACCGGCAGCTGCTCGCGGCCCTGAGCACCCTCCCGGCCGATCAGCGGGCTGCTCTGGTCCTCGTCGACATGCAGGGCTACCCCGTCGCCGAGGCCGCCCGCATCCTCGACGTCCCCGTCGGCACCGTGAAGAGCCGCTGCGCCCGCGGCAGGGCGAAACTCGTCCCGCTCCTCACTCATCTGCGCACACATACCGGGGATAACACCGACACCGAGCGGGGAAGGAACCGGACACCGGGGACAACCGTCCCACCGGCGGCAGACCGCGGGGACCCGGCCCCGGATCCCAACGCACTGAAGGGCGGAGGTGGACGAGCGTGAACCCCACAACCGGCGCGACCGGCACGATCGGGCACCCCGACGTCTCGGAGATCTCCGAGCTGGCGGAAGGCCTCCTCTCCCCGTCCCGCACGGCGGAGGTCCGCAGCCATCTCGGCGACTGCCCCCTGTGCGCGGACGTCCGCGCCTCCCTGGAGGAGATCCGTGCCCTGCTCGGCACCCTGCCCGGGCCCGCCCGGATGCCCGTGGACATCTCCGGCCGGATCGACGCGGCCCTCGCCGCCGAAGCACTCCTCGACGCCACCACCCCACACGGGCAGCCCGGGCCAGACCGCCCGGCCCAGCGGGCCGACGCTGCCCCAGGACCCGATGTTTCACGTGAAACATCGCCCGGACCGCTCGGTGAATCCGGCGCCCGGCGGCCCTCCGGTCACCCGGCCGGCCCAACCGGCCCCGGCCGGCACCGCGCACGCCGCCGGATCGCTCTCGCGGGCGGCCTGCTCGCGGCGTGCGCCGCCGGCATCCTGGTGGCCGGCCTGATGTCCGGCGACCGCCCCGCGACGGACGTGTCCGCGCGGAGCGACGCGTCCGCCTCCCAGTCCAGGTCCGGCACCCCCGAGTACACCGCCCAGGGGCTTCCGGGCACGGTGCGCGAGCTCCTCGCATCCGGAGGCCCGGGAGACAAGGCGGCGGGGGAGGGGAACAAGACTTTCGGAGTGGAGAACAGCCCGTCCGAGCCGAGCCTCGCCCCGGCCGATGGCGAGGCACCCCGGGCACCCGCCTGCGTACAGGAAGCCACCGGCCGCACGGAGACCCCCCTGGGCTTCGGGCCCGGCACCTACGAGGGCAAGGACGTCTTCCTCATCGTCCTGCCCCACCCCGGCGATCCCGCCGTCGTGGACGCCTATCTCGTCAGCTCCGCCTGCGTCACCGACCCCTCGGCCGCCCCCGGAAAGCCCCTGCTCACCGACACCTACCCGAGGAGTTGAGCGGCCGCGAAGCTCGGTGGGACAACTGGGGAATGCAGGCGCCGTAGGATCCGTTGGGTGGGGTGAGAGTCCACACCGGCCCCCCGGTAGGCAGCAGGCAGTCCGCAGAGACGAGGAATCAACCCGTGAGCGACGTACGAAACGTGATCATCATCGGCTCCGGGCCGGCCGGTTACACCGCCGCCCTGTACACCGCACGCGCTTCGCTCAAGCCCCTGGTCTTCGAAGGCGCCGTCACCGCCGGTGGCGCGCTGATGAACACCACCGAGGTCGAGAACTTCCCCGGCTTCCAGGACGGCATCATGGGGCCGGACCTCATGGACAACATGCGTGGCCAGGCCGAGCGCTTCGGCGCCGAGCTGATTCCGGACGACGTCGTGGCCGTGGACCTCACCGGCGAGATCAAGACCGTCACCGACACCGCCGGCACCGTGCACCACGCCAAGGCCGTGATCGTGACCACCGGTTCCCAACACCGCAAGCTCGGCCTGCCCAACGAGGACGCCCTCTCCGGCCGCGGCGTCTCCTGGTGCGCGACCTGCGACGGCTTCTTCTTCAAGGACCACGACATCGCCGTGATCGGCGGCGGCGACACCGCGATCGAGGAGGCCACCTTCCTCTCCCGGTTCGCCAAGTCCGTCACGATCGTCCACCGCCGTGACTCCCTGCGCGCCTCCAAGGCCATGCAGGACCGCGCCTTCGCCGACCCGAAGATCAAGTTCGCCTGGGACAGCGAGGTCGCGGAGATCCACGGCGAGCAGAAGCTCGCCGGCCTCACCCTGCGCAACACCAAGACCGGTGAGACCTCCGAGCTGCCCGTGACCGGCCTCTTCATCGCCGTCGGCCACGACCCGCGCACCGAGCTGTTCAAGGACCAGCTCGACCTCGACGCGGAGGGCTACCTCAAGGTCGACGCCCCCTCCACCCGCACCAGCCTCACCGGTGTGTTCGGCGCGGGCGACGTCGTCGACCACACCTACCGTCAGGCCATCACCGCCGCGGGCACGGGTTGCTCCGCGGCCCTCGACGCCGAACGCTTCCTCGCCGCCCTCGCGGACGCCGAGAAGGCGCACGCGGCGGTCTGACACCCTCAAGCAGCACCACCACACCCCACTTCCCCGCAGGAAAAGAAGGAGGCCGCTGTGGCCGGCACCCTCAAGACCGTCACCGACGCAAGCTTCGATGACGACGTCCTCAAGAGCGACAAGCCCGTCCTGGTGGACTTCTGGGCCGCCTGGTGCGGTCCGTGCCGCCAGATCGCTCCGTCCCTCGAGGCCATCGCCTCCGAATACGGTGACGAGATCGAGATCGTCAAGCTCAACATCGACGAGAACCCGGAGACGGCGGCCAAGTACGGCGTCATGTCCATCCCGACGCTGAACGTCTACCAGGGCGGCGAGGTCGTCAAGACCATCGTCGGCGCCAAGCCGAAGGCCGCCATCCTGCGCGACCTCGACGCCTTCGTCACGATCAAGGCCTGACGCTCCCGCGTCCAAACCCGGACGCGATCGCGTGACACGGGGCCGCCCCCTCCCAGGGGCGGCCCCGTTCGCATGTCAGCCCGCTCCCAGAGCAGGCATGCCGCCGTCTCACAGCGGACGCAGCGCCGGTTCCTTCCGGGCCGCGCCCAGCAACCGGTCCAGGGCCAGCTCCACGTCTTCCTTCCACGACAGCGTGGACCGCAGCTCCAGCCGCAACCGAGGACGCGTCGGATGCGGGCGCACCGTCTTGAAGCCCACGGCCAGCAGATGATCCGCCGGCAGCAGACAGGCCGGACCTTCCCATCGGGCGTCGCCGAACGCCTCGATCGCCCGGAACCCCCTGCGCAGCAAGTCCTTCGCCACCGTCTGGACCATCACCCGCCCCAGCCCCTGGCCCTGATACCCCGGCATGATCCACGAGGTGATGAGCTGTACGGCGTCCGGGGACACCGGGCTGGTCGGGAACGCGGTCGCACGCGGCACATACGCCGGCGGCGCGTACAGAACGAACCCCACGGGAACCTCGTCCACGTAGACCACCCGGCCGCACGAACCCCACTCCAAGAGGACGGCGGAGATCCACGCCTCCTTCTCCTCAGTAGAGTTCCCCGCCTTCACGGCGGCCTCGCCGCTGACGGGGTCCAGCTCCCAGAAGACGCAGGACCGGCAACGCCGGGGCAGGTCTTGAAGGTTGTCCAGCGTGAGCGGTACCAGCCGACGACCCATGACCTCATCGTATCCACAGCCCGAATCACCCGAAACCGCAGCAAGGCAAAGGGGGCGGGCCGCACCGGCTCACGCCGGAACGACCCGCCCCCAAGCTGTGGGTTACTCCCCGGCAGCGCCCTGGTCCAGCACCCGGCCCTCGCCCGGTGCCAGGGTCCCCAGAATCCGCTCGAGGTCCTCCATCGAAGCGAACTCGACGGTGATCTTGCCCTTCTTCTGGCCCAGATCCACCTTCACCCGCGTCTCGAACCGGTCCGACAACCGCGTGGCCAGCTCGCTGAGCGCCGGGGCGACCCGGGCACCCGCCCGCGGGCCCTTCGGCTTCACCGAACTCGGCGACTCCGAACCCATCAGCGCCACGATCTCCTCGACCGCACGCACCGAGAGGCCCTCGGCCACGATCCGGTGCGCCAGCCGGTCCTGCTCCTCGGAGTTGTCCACCGACAGCAGGGCCCGCGCGTGCCCCGCCGACAGCACACCCGCCGCCACCCGCCGCTGCACGGGCGGGGAGAGCTTCAGCAGCCGCAGCGTGTTCGAGACCTGCGGACGGGAACGCCCGATCCGGTCGGCAAGCTGGTCGTGCGTGCAGTTGAAGTCCTGGAGCAGCTGGTCGTACGCGGCCGCCTCCTCCAAGGGGTTCAGCTGCGCCCGGTGCAGGTTCTCCAGGAGCGCGTCCAGCAGCAGCTTCTCGTCGTCCGTGGCCCGGATGATCGCCGGGATTCGGCCCAGGCCGGCCTCCCGGCACGCCCGCCAGCGCCGCTCGCCCATGATCAGCTCATAGCGGCCTGGGCCGGACTGCCGCACCACCACGGGCTGGAGCAGGCCCACCTCCTGAATGGAGGTCACCAGCTCGGCCAGCGCGTCCTCGTCGAACACCTCGCGCGGCTGCCGCGGATTCGGCGTGATGGAGTCCATCGGGAGCTCCGCGAACGTAGCCCCCGCCACCTGCCCGGCCTCCGGAGCCGCGGCCGGCTCCGGCTCTCTCACGGACTCGGCCACCGACGATGTTTCACGTGAAACATCGGCCTGCGTCAGCGAAGCCAACTTCGCCGCCGCGATGCCCCGCTCCGAGGGCAGCAGCGGCACCGCCGACGGAGACGTCGATCCGGCCCCGATCACCGGCGGCACCTTCTCCTGGGGAGCCGCGGGAATCAGCGCGCCGAGCCCCCGCCCCAGACCCCTACGTCGCTCACTCACTGGATCCCCTCCGCCATGCTTTGCGTGTTGTTCAGGCCCGCACCCTGATGGGGGTGATGGGGCTCGTACTGGAATCCGGCCCCGCGCAGCGCGATCTCCCGCGCCGCCTCCAGATAGGAGAGGGAACCGCTGGAACCCGGGTCGTAGGTCAGCACCGTCTGCCCGTAGCTCGGAGCCTCGGAGATGCGGACCGACCGCGGGATGCTCGTGCGCAGCACCTCCTTGCCGAAGTGGGTGCGCACCTCCTCCGCCACCTGCGAGGCCAGCCGGGTCCTGCCGTCGTACATCGTCAGCAGGATGGTGGACACGTGCAGCGTCGGGTTCAGGTGGGCCCGCACCAGGTCGACGTTGCGCAGCAACTGTCCGAGACCCTCCAGCGCGTAGTACTCGCACTGGATCGGGATCAGCACCTCGGCCCCCGCGACCAGGGCGTTCACCGTCAGCAGGCCCAGCGAGGGCGGGCAGTCGATCAGGATGTAGTCGAGCGGCTGCTCGTACGCCTGGATGGCCCGCTGGAGACGGCTCTCCCGTGCCACGAGGGACACCAGCTCGATCTCGGCACCCGCCAGGTCGATCGTGGCCGGCGCGCAGAAGAGCCCTTCCACGTCGGCCACCGGCTGGACGACCTCCATCAGCGGTCGGCTGTCCACGAGCACGTCGTAGATGGACGGCACGTCCGCGTGGTGGTCGATGCCCAGCGCCGTCGAGGCGTTGCCCTGCGGGTCGAGGTCGACCACCAGGACCCGCGCTCCGTGCAGGGCCAGGGATGCGGCCAGGTTCACGGTCGACGTGGTCTTGCCCACGCCGCCCTTCTGGTTAGCCACCACCATGATCCGGGTCTTCGGGGGCCTGGGCAGCCCCTCACCCGCACGCCCCAGGGCCTCGACCGCGATCTGGGCGGCTCGGCCGATGGGCGTGTCTTCGTTGTCCACTAGGGGCGGGGCCGATGTTTCACGTGAAACATCGTCGCCCGGGAATTCGGAGCGGGGACCGGGGACCGGATCGGCCATCGGCCCCGCAAGGTTGGCGTCTGACCGCACGGTGTCACTCTCCTCGGCATCAGGCTCGCGATGAACAGAGCCTGCCATGTCACCGGGGTCGCGAACCAGCGGGGCCCGTACTCCTGTGGATGAATCCACCGATGTGGACAACTCCGTCCCCCCTTCGCCCTTGCGGAGACGGGGGGACGTGGCCGCACGACCGCGGCTGATGATTCCCTGCAGCAGAGAGCGACGTTTCACGTGAAACACGATGCCCGGACGGAGTCATCCGGCCGCTACGACACTCCGAAATCCATACCTATAGGGCTCAACACCCCTGCGATACGCCTGCGCGCACTGCCCGGCAGGCGCTCAGCGACGCCGGCGCGTACGGCTCACCCGGGCGGCCTTGGCCCGCTTCGCCGCGAACCGCACCCCGCCGGGGCTTTCCCCGACCTCGACCCGCACCACGGTGGAGAGCGGGTCCACGATTCCCTCACCGACGTGCAGCACCGAGGTCTTCACCACACCGAGCTTGGTCAGCGCGGCCTTCGCCGCCACCAGCTCCTCCTCGGCGGTATCGCCCTTCAGCGCCAGCATCTCGCCGTACGGGCGCAGCAGGGGCACACCCCAGCCGGCGAGCCGGTCCAGCGGGGCCACCGCGCGCGCCGTCACCACGTGCACCGGCTGGAGCTTGCCGAGGACTTCCTCGGCCCGCCCGCGCACCACCGTCACATGGTCGAGCCCCAGCAGCTCCACGACCTCCTGGAGGAAGTTCGTGCGGCGCAGCAGCGGCTCCAGCAGCGTGATCTTCAGGTCCCTGCGCACCAGGGCCAGCGGAATGCCGGGCAGACCGGCCCCCGAACCCACATCGCACACGGTGACGCCTTCGGGCACCACTTCCGAGAGCACGGCACAGTTCAGCAGGTGCCTCTCCCACAGTCGCGGCACCTCGCGCGGCCCGATCAGGCCCCGCTTGACACCCGCGTCCGCCAGCAGCTCCGCATACCGCACGGCGGCCGGGAAGTGCTCACCGAACACCACACGCGCCTCTTCAGGTGCCTCGGGCGCTTCTTCGGGAATCGGGGGAAGCTCAGCTGCCTCCGTCACGGGGACCGTCCTTCCGTACCGCATGAAAAAACCACGTCGTCACTGCCAGGCTGACAAACATCGGCCCCGCCTGCGAGACAGACGGGGCCGGACACACAGGCTTCCGGTCAGGCCGGAAGCACGACGACGAAGCGCTGCGGCTCCTCGCCCTCGGACTCGCTCCGCAGACCGGCGGCCGCCACGGCGTCGTGGACGACCTTCCGCTCGAAGGGGGTCATCGGGTCCAGCTTCAGGGGCTCACCGGACGTCTTCACGTCCTCCGCGGCCTTGGCACCGAGGGCCGTCAGCTCCTCGCGCTTCTTCGCCCGGAAGCCGCCGATGTCCAGCATGAGCCGGCTGCGGTCCCCGGTCTCGCGGTGCACGGCGAGGCGGGTCAGCTCCTGCAGAGCCTCCAGCACCTCGCCGTCGCGGCCCACGAGCTTCTGCAGGTCGCGCGCGGACTCGCTGACGATGGAGACAGAGGCGCGGTCCGCCTCGACGTCCATGTCGATGTCGCCGTCCAGGTCGGCGATGTCCAGCAGACCCTCAAGGTAGTCGGCCGCGATCTCACCCTCCTGCTCGAGGCGGGTCAGGGTGTCGCCACTCTCAGCGGCGGCGGTGGTGGTGCCTTCCGTCACGGGAGGGACTCCTTCTTACTTCTTGGGAGAGGGCTTGCTGGGGGGCGTCTGACGCTGAGACTTCGACTGCCGCTTGGGCTGCTGGCGCTTCTGGCCACCACCGCCGGCCGCGTCCGCATCGACGGTCGCCTCGACGCTCTTCATCACGGAGCCGTCCGCCTGCGCGGCCAGGCCCTGCTTGGTCAGACCGGTGATGAACTTACGCTCGTTGTCGTTGCGGTCCGGGCCCTTGGCCACGATCGCCGCGACGATCTTCTTCTTGCCCCGGCCCTTGAGCTCGCCGTGCGCACCGACCTGCTTCAGCAGGCGCGTCAGGTACTGGTCCTGGGCCATGCTGCCCGGGGTGGGGTTCCGGCTGATCACGAACATCTGCTGGCCCATGGTCCACAGGTTCGTGGTCAGCCAGTAGACGAGGACGCCGACGGGGAAGTTGATGCCCATGACCGCGAAGATCACGGGGAAGACGTACATCAGCATCTTCTGCTGCTGCATGAACGGCGTCTTGACCGAGAGGTCGACGTTCTTCTGCATCAGCTGGCGCTGCGTGTAGAACTGCGACAGCGACATCATCACGATCATGATCGCGGTGACGATCCGCACGTCGGTGATGTCTGCGCCGAGAGCGGCGACCTTGTCCGCGCTGTCCGTGAACTTGGATGCCAGCGGGGCGCCGAAGATGTGCGCGTTACGCGCGCTCTCCAGCAGCGGGCCGTCGATCTTGCCGATCGGCGTGCCGTTGGCGATGGAGGCGAGCACGTGGTAGAGCGCGAAGAAGAACGGAGACTGCGCCAGGATGGGAAGGCACGAGGAGAGCGGGTTGGTACCCGTCTCCTTGTACAGCTTCATCATCTCTTCGGACTGGCGCTGCTTGTCGTTCTTGTAGCGCTCCTGGATCGCCTTCATCTTCGGCTGGATCGCCTGCATGCCGCGCGTCGCCTTGATCTGCTTCACGAAGAGCGGGATCAGACAGATGCGGATCAAGATCACCAGGGAGACGATGGACAGGCCCCAGGCCCAACCACTGTCCGCGCCGAACATGGCGCCGTACACCTTGTGGAACTGGACGATGATCCACGAGACAGGCGTGGTAATAAAGCTGAACAGACTGGCAATCGTGTCCACTAATCAGGCTCCTTGAGCATTGCGAGATCTACGCAACGCACTGCGCAGCTGCTCGTGCCAACGCGGGCGTTTCCGGGGTGGGACGTGGTCCACGCCACCCGGGGACCACGGATTGCACCGCAGGATCCGCCAGGCGGTCAGAGCCGTCCCCTTCACCGCACCATGCCGGTCGATGGCCGTGTACCCGTAGTGCGAGCACGAGGGGTAGTAGCGGCACACCGGCCCGAGCAGCGGACTGATCGTCCACTGGTACAGCTTGATCAATGCGAGCAGCGGGTACTTCATCGAGCCACGCCTCCCAAGAGCCGCAGCAATGCGGCGTCGAGGTCCCGGGCCAGCTCGTCGAG
Organism: Streptomyces sp. CA189; assembly: GCF_056428985.1. Lineage (NCBI taxonomy): Bacteria > Bacillati > Actinomycetota > Actinomycetes > Kitasatosporales > Streptomycetaceae > Streptomyces > Streptomyces sp. CA189. The sequence continues at coordinate 100,174 of NZ_JBWJVM010000007.1, forward strand.
ACCGGCATCACCCGCTCCGGGCAGAGCCCGTACCACCATCAGGCTACCTTCGGGCAGCTGAGACAGCCGCTCGCGGACGAGATGGCGCAAACGGCGCTTGACCCGGTTGCGTACGACAGCGATGCCGACAGCCTTGCTGACGACGAAACCCGCACGCGTCGAGGGATCGATCTCCCCCGGCGCGTGCGGGTCCGTTGCACCGCTTGTACGTAGGTGGACGACGAGGAGCGGGCGACCGGCCCGGCGACCTCGACGTACCGCGCTCGCGAAGTCCTCGCGCCGCCTCAGCCGATTTTCGGGAGACAGCACGACGTCACGATCCGCCCGTCAGTTACGCGGAGAGTTCGGCGCGGCCCTTGCCACGACGGTTCGCGAGGATGGCGCGGCCGGCACGGGTACGCATCCGGAGACGGAAGCCGTGGGTCTTGGCACGACGGCGGTTGTTCGGCTGGAAGGTGCGCTTGCTCACTCGAGGGCTCCAGAGAATAAATCGTTTAGGCGGGACATCGCCTGGCTGTCACCGTGCGCCCACGAGGAGATGAAAACTCGCGTGTTCGCCCGAGTGGCACCGCAAAACGATCACAATCAGTGATCTTCGCCCATCGGTAGGCAGGCGGCAGCAGCCATCGACAACTCGACCTCGTTACGGTACGCGCGGCTACGCCATCCGGTCAAACCGAGCCGACGGTGCCCCACACTGTGCACAGGCTGTGGACAACGACTTGAACCGTACCCGTCGGCCTGACTACCGTTGCCTGACCCCGGATTTTTTGTCCCGACCGTCCCAAAGAACCACACATTCGTGGGACCCCCTCTGAGAGAGCGTGCTCTGTGGCTGACGTACCTGCCGATCTTGCCGCAGTGTGGCCAAGGGTGCTCGAAAAGCTCCTCGGGGAGGGACAGAGCAGCATCGAGCCCAAGGACAAGCAGTGGGTCGAGCGCTGTCAGCCCCTGGCCCTGGTGGCCGATACCGCACTGCTCGCCGTCCCGAACGAGTACGGCAAGCGGGTCCTGGAGGGCCGGCTCGCCCCGCTCATCAGCGACGCGCTCAGCCGTGAGTGCGGCCGCCCCATCCGGATCGCCATCACCGTCGACGACTCCGCCGGCGAGCCCTCGCCCCCGGCCCCGTCCTCTTCTTCCGCGCGCGACGGCTACGAACCGTACGGCGGCCAGCGCCCCGGCGGGCACACCGGCCCCGGGGGCCACACGGGACCCGGCGGTCATACCGGCCACGCCGGTCCCGCGGACGACCAGCTCCCCACCGCCCGCCCCGCCTACCCGGACTACCAGCAGCAGCGCTCCGAGCCGGGCGCCTGGCCCCGCGGCGGCCAACAGGACGACTACGGCTGGCAGCAGCCCCGCCTCGGCGGCTTCCCCGAGCGCGACCCGTACGCCTCCCCGCAGCCGGGCTACATGCAGCAGTCCGAGCCCTCCTCCTACGAACAGGGCTCCTACGAACAGCAGAAGTACGAGCAGCAGCAGTACGAGGGCCAGCAGCAGCGCTCCTCCCGCCAGTACGAGCAGCAGCAGTACGAGCAGCCGCCCGCGCGGCAGGCGCCCAGCCGGCCCGCGCCCTCGGCCCCGTCCGGCGGCTCCACCTCGGGCCCGCTGGAGCCGACCGCCCGGCTGAACCCCAAGTACCTCTTCGACACCTTCGTCATCGGCGCCTCCAACCGCTTCGCGCACGCCGCCGCGGTGGCCGTCGCCGAAGCGCCGGCGAAGGCGTACAACCCTCTCTTCATCTATGGGGAGTCGGGCCTCGGCAAGACGCACCTGCTGCACGCCATCGGGCACTACGCGCGGAGCCTCTACCCCGGCACCCGGGTGCGGTACGTGAGCTCCGAGGAGTTCACCAACGAGTTCATCAACTCGATCCGCGACGGCAAGGGCGACGCGTTCCGCAAGCGCTACCGCGAGATGGACATCCTGCTCGTCGACGACATCCAGTTCCTCGCGAGCAAGGAGTCGACGCAGGAGGAGTTCTTCCACACCTTCAACACGCTCCACAACGCCAACAAGCAGATCGTGCTCTCCTCCGACCGGCCGCCCAAGCAGCTCGCCACCCTGGAGGACCGGCTCCGCAACCGCTTCGAGTGGGGCCTGATCACCGACGTCCAGCCGCCCGAGCTGGAGACCCGCATCGCGATCCTGCGCAAGAAGGCCGTCCAGGAGCAGCTCAACGCCCCGCCGGAGGTGCTGGAGTTCATCGCCTCCCGCATCTCGCGCAACATCCGCGAGCTGGAGGGGGCGCTGATCCGGGTCACGGCCTTCGCGAGCCTGAACCGGCAGCCGGTCGACCTGGGCCTGACCGAGGACGTCCTGAAGAACCTGATCCCGGGCGGCGAGGACAGCTCGCCCGAGATCACCGCCACCGACATCATGGCGGCCACCGCCGACTACTTCGGGCTGACCGTGGACGACCTGTGCGGCTCCTCGCGCAGCCGGGTCCTGGTCACCGCCCGGCAGATCTCCATGTACCTGTGCCGGGAGCTCACGGACCTCTCGCTGCCCAAGATCGGGGCGCAGTTCGGCGGCCGCGACCACACCACCGTCATGCACGCGGACCGCAAGATCCGCGCTCTGATGGCGGAACGCCGCTCCATCTACAACCAGGTAACCGAGCTCACCAACCGCATCAAGAACGGCTGACGCCGGCTCTGTGTACGTGCCGTACGGGCGCCGTCGAAGCCCCTCCAAACGCTTTAAGAGGGCGCTCCCGGGTTACTTCGGGGGCGCCCTTCTTCGTGCGTGCGCCCCTGACCTGTTCGAATACGCCCCCTCGGGGGCAACTCATCCACAGATTGGGCGACTTTCTTCCGTCCACACCCTGGGGACGGGCCGCGCTACCCACAAGACTGTCCACAGGGCCCAGGTGTGAGGCACCATCAGGGCTGGTCAGACCCCTGTGGAATTGTGCGCAACGACTATCCACAGGCTGTGGACGAAATTTTCATCCACAGGTCTGTCCACCGCGTTGTCCACCGGCGGTCCACAGCTTCCCGCGCCCTGTGCACAGGATCAGACGACTTCCCCACACCGTTGTCCACTGTTCGGCAACGGGAAGCCCTCCGTCACCGCCCCGAGTGAAAGCGGTCACACCGAAGTCGACGTTTGGGCTGTGGAGTACTCGGGAAAACCTGGGGACGCACCTGTGGAGTAATCGGGGTCACCTGGGGACGGCCTGTGCAGAAGTTTTCGTTCTCCACAGAGACACCGGGTTGTCCACCGGTGTCACCCACAGGGTGTGGGGATAAAAAACACGGGCTGACCTGCAAAAACACTGTTATCCACCGTTTCCACAGGCCCTACTACTACCCCCATAGAGAGTTAGCCCGGTTTCGGTTTTCAAGCAGGTCCTGTGCACAACTCGGTGGATCGCCCTCCCCGACACCTCGCTCCCGACTTGACCGGCAACAGCAACGACTGTCGGCGCCGTACGTCAGACTGGTCCCCGGCATCGGTCGAGGCATCGACGAGCCGACGACGAAGGCCGGCAGACGAGCGAGCAACAGCAGGAGGCGGTTTCCGGTGAAGATCCGGGTGGAGCGCGACGTACTCGCGGAGGCGGTGGCCTGGGCTGCCCGTAGCCTCCCGGCCCGGCCGCCGGTGCCCGTTCTCGCGGGCCTGCTGCTGAAGGCCGAGGAGGGCAAGCTGTCCCTCTCCGGCTTCGACTACGAGGTCTCGGCCCGGGTCTCCGTCGAGGCGGACGTCGAGGAGGACGGCACCGTCCTGGTCTCCGGCCGGCTGCTCGCCGACATCTGCCGCGCCCTCCCCAACCGGCCGGTGGAGATTTCCACAGACGGTGTACGGGCGACCGTGGTCTGCGGCTCCTCGCGATTCACACTCCACACCCTGCCTGTGGAGGAATACCCGGCGCTGCCGACGATGCCCACCGCGACCGGCACCGTGCCCGGCGAGGTCTTCGCCTCCGCCGCCGCCCAGGTCGCCATCGCCGCCGGCCGCGACGACACGCTGCCCGTGCTGACCGGTGTCCGCATCGAGATCGAGGGCGACAAGGTCACCCTGGCCTCCACCGACCGCTACCGCTTCGCGGTCCGCGAGTTCCTGTGGAAGCCCGAGGACCCGGAGGCCTCGGCCGTGGCCCTGGTGCCCGCCAAGACGCTCCTGGACACCGCCAAGTCGCTCACCAGCGGCGACACGGTCACCATCGCGCTGTCGGGCTCCGGCCAGGGCGAGGGCCTCATCGGCTTCGAGGGCGCCGGCCGGCGCACCACCACCCGCCTTCTCGAGGGCGACCTGCCGAAGTACCGCACGCTCTTCCCGACGGAGTTCAACTCCGTCGCGGTGATCGAGACCGCGCCGTTCGTCGAGGCCGTCAAGCGCGTGGCCCTCGTCGCCGAGCGCAACACCCCGGTCCGCCTCAGCTTCGAGCAGGGCGTGCTGATCCTGGAGGCCGGCTCCTCCGACGACGCACAGGCTGTGGAGCGCGTCGACGCGAAGCTGGAGGGCGACGACATCTCGATCGCCTTCAACCCGACCTTCCTGCTGGACGGCCTGAGCGCGATCGACTCGCCGGCCGCGCAGCTGAGCTTCACCACGTCCACCAAGCCGGCGCTGCTCAGCGGCCGCCCGGCGGTCGACGCCGAGGCCGACGAGGCGTACAAGTACCTGATCATGCCGGTCCGCCTCTCCGGCTGAGCCGGCCCGGCCGGCACGGCGGCAGCCCCTCGGGCCCGGCCCCGCTTCCCGCGGGACCGGGCCCGAGGGCGTTGCGCCGCCACCCGCCCGCGCAGCCCCGTAGCAGCCCGGCAGCGGCCTCGCGGGAGCCCGTACGGAGGGCCTGCGGAGCCTCGTGCGCGGCCCGCCGCCCGCCTCGGCGCCGACACCCGGAGTGCCCGTGGCGCCGGGCGGCACGGCCCGGCGTAGGCTCGGCACGGAGGGATGTCCCCGGGCAGGGGTGCACCCCGGCACAGACGGCCACAACGCTTAAGGAACCACCTGATGGAGCTTGGTCTCGTCGGTCTCGGCAAGATGGGCGGCAACATGCGCGAGCGCATCCGCCGCGCCGGCCACACCGTCATCGGATACGACCGCAACCCGGACCTCGCCGATGTCCACAGCCTGTCGGAACTTGTGGACAGCCTGCAGGCCCCCCGCGTGGTGTGGGTGATGGTCCCGGCGGGCGCCGCGACCCAGTCCACCGTGGACGAGCTCGCCGGCCTGCTCTCGCCGGGCGACATCGTCGTCGACGGCGGCAACTCGCGCTGGACCGACGACGAGAAGCACGGCGCCGAGCTGGCCGCCAAGGGCATCGGCTTCGTCGACTGCGGCGTCTCGGGCGGCGTCTGGGGCCTGGAGAACGGCTACGCGCTGATGTACGGCGGCGACAAGGAGCACGTCGCGGCTGTCCAGCCCGTCTTCGACGCCCTCAAGCCCGAGGGTGAGTTCGGTGCCGTGCACGCCGGCAAGATCGGCGCCGGCCACTTCGCGAAGATGGTCCACAACGGCATCGAGTACGCCATGATGCAGGCCTATGCCGAGGGCTGGGAGCTCCTGGAGAAGGTCGACTCGGTCACCGACGTCCGCGAGGTGTTCCGGTCCTGGCAGGAGGGCACGGTCATCCGTTCCTGGCTGCTGGACCTGGCCGTGAACGCGCTGGACGAGGACGAGCACCTGCAGCAGCTGCGCGGCTTCGCGCAGGACTCCGGCGAGGGCCGCTGGACGGTCGAGGCCGCGATCGACAACGCCGTGCCGCTGCCGGCGATCACGGCCTCGCTCTTCGCGCGCTTCGCGTCGCGCCAGGACGACTCCCCGCAGATGAAGATGATCGCCGCGCTGCGCAACCAGTTCGGCGGCCACGCGGTCGAGAAGAAGTAATCCACAACCGCTCCACAGGTCCACAGTCCACACGTGCACATGTGCACAGCCTGTGGAGCGGAGCACGGCAGAGCAGCAGGAAGCCGGGGGAGGTCGGCGCCGTATGCACGTTTCGCATCTCTCGTTGGCCGACTTCCGCTCGTACGCCCGGGCTGAGGTTCCCCTCGACCCGGGCGTCACCGCTTTCGTCGGCCCCAACGGGCAGGGCAAGACCAATCTCGTCGAGGCGATCGGCTACCTCGCGACCCTCGGCAGCCACCGCGTCTCCGCGGACGCTCCGCTCGTGCGGATGGGCGCCGAGCGCGCCGTCATCCGGGCCGCCGTCACCCAGGGCGAGCGGCAGCAGCTCGTCGAGCTGGAGCTGAACCCGGGCCGCGCCAACCGGGCCAGGATCAACAGGTCCTCGCAGGTCAGGCCGAGGGACGTGCTGGGCATCGTGCGCACGGTGCTGTTCGCCCCCGAGGACCTGGCCCTGGTCAAGGGCGACCCCGGCGAGCGGCGCCGCTTCCTCGACGAGCTGGTCACGGCCCGCTCGCCGCGCATGGCGGCCGTCCGCTCGGACTACGAACGGGTGCTCAAGCAGCGCAACACCCTGCTGAAGTCGGCGGCGATGGCCCGCCGGCACGGCGGCCGCTCCATGGACCTGTCCACCCTCGACGTGTGGGACCAGCACCTGGCGCGCACGGGCGCGGAGCTGCTGGCCCAGCGGCTCGACCTGATCGCGACGCTGCTGCCGCTGGCGGACAAGGCGTACGAGCAGCTCGCGCCCGGCGGCGGACCGCTCGGCGTGGCCTACAAGTCCTCCGCGGGCGAGCAGGTGGACAACGGCGAGGCCCGCACCCGCGAGGCGCTGTACGAGGTCCTCCTCGGCGCGCTGGCGGAGGTGCGCAAGCAGGAGATCGAGCGCGGGGTGACCCTGGTCGGCCCGCACCGCGACGACGTGGTGCTGCGCCTCGGGGAGCTGCCGGCCAAGGGGTACGCGAGCCACGGCGAGTCCTGGTCGTACGCGCTGGCGCTGCGGCTGGCCTCCTACGAGCTGCTGCGCTCGGAGGGCAGCGAGCCGGTGCTGATCCTCGACGACGTGTTCGCGGAGCTGGACGCGCGGCGCCGGGAGCGGCTGGCGGAGCTGGTGGCGCCCGGCGAGCAGGTGCTGGTGACGGCCGCGGTCGACGACGACGTGCCCGGGGTGCTGGTCGGGACCCGGTTCGCGGTGTCCGGCGGGGAGGTGACCCGGCTGTGAGCGGCAAGGAGCAGGACCCGCCGCAGGAACAGGCGCAGGATGCGCCGCGCAAGGCGGCCGAGCCCTCCGGAGTGGACCTGGCGCGCCAGGCGCTGGCGGCGGCGCGGGAGCAGGCGCGGGCGCGCGGCAACGCGGCGCAGAACAAGAAGGGCCGGTACCAGCCGGGCCTGCGCTCGGGCGCGCGCGCGGACGGCCGGGACCCGATGCCGCTGATGGCGGCGCTGGACCGGCTGCGCACGGAGCGCGGCTGGGAGATGCCGATGGCGGTGGCGGGCGTGATGGAGCGCTGGCCGGAGATCGTCGGCCAGGACATCGCCACGCACTGCGTGCCGGACCGGTACGAGGACCGCGAACTGGTGGTGCGCTGCGATTCCTCGGCGTGGGCGGCGCAGCTGAAGCTGCTGGCCCCGCAGCTGGTGGCCCGGCTCAACGCGGACCTGGGGCAGGGCACCGTCCGGCTGATCAAGGTCCACGGCCCGGGCGGCGGACCGAAGCGGTACGGCCCCTGGCGGGCCCCGGGGAGCACCGGCCCGGGCGACACCTACGGGTGAGCCGGCGGGCCTGACCCCGCGGGCCTGACTCCGCGCGCCGAACGCGGGGCGCCCGAACGCGGGGCGGGGCGAACGCGGGGCGCCCGAACCGGCGGGCTTGAACCAGCGGGCTCGACCGTGCGTGTTCCGGTCGTGCGCCGGCCCGTGCCCGATGCCCGTGAGCCCGCACGCCGCGGGCACCCGTACGGGTGAGTAGGGATCCGGCGGACGAACGTACGGACGGCTGTGCGGGTGGTGTCCCTCACGGTAGCGAGAGGTTGACAGCCCGAAGCGCTCAATGCCCGTGTGAGCCTCTTTGAGCCCCTCCCTGGATATGGGGAGTCGGAGAGAGGAGTTTCCGGGCGGCACATGCGGACTCAGGGACCGGCAAACGCCCATTCATGGGGGTGATACCGGTAGACTGAACGAGAATCCCGCGCACGCGCGGGATTCAGTCGAGTAAAGCTGACCACCGCTGACAACGCAGATCGACGCAGCCGCTCCCGCTTGCATGCATGCCGGCCCGGAGTACGGCCTGTGCTGTGCCAGAAAGGGCGCTTCGTGGCCGATTCCGGCAACCCCAACGACAACCAGTCCACAGTCGGCCAGAACGGCGAGGTCACGTCCTCGTACGACGCCAGTGCGATCCAGGTCCTTGAGGGCCTGGACGCGGTCCGCAAGCGGCCCGGCATGTACATCGGCTCGACCGGTGAGCGCGGGCTCCACCACCTCGTGTACGAGGTGGTCGACAACTCGGTCGACGAGGCCCTGGCAGGGCACGCGGACACCATCGACGTGACGATCCTCGCCGACGGCGGCGTGCGCGTGGTCGACAACGGCCGCGGTATCCCGGTCGGCATCGTGCCGTCCGAGGGGAAGCCGGCCGTCGAGGTCGTGCTGACGGTCCTGCACGCGGGCGGCAAGTTCGGCGGCGGCGGCTACGCCGTCTCCGGCGGTCTGCATGGCGTCGGCGTCTCCGTCGTGAACGCCCTGTCGACCAAGGTCGCGGTCGAGGTCAAGACCGACGGCTACCGCTGGACCCAGGACTACAAGCTCGGTGTCCCGACGGCCGCCCTCGCCAAGAACGAGGAGACGTCCGAGACGGGCACCTCGGTCACCTTCTGGGCCGACGGCGACATCTTCGAGACGACCGAGTACTCCTTCGAGACGCTCTCGCGCCGCTTCCAGGAGATGGCCTTCCTCAACAAGGGCCTGACCCTCTCGCTGACGGACGAGCGAGAGTCGGCGAAGGCCACGATGGGCGCGGACACCGCCGAGGAGACCGACGACCAGCAGGCGCGCACGGTCAAGTACCACTACGAGGGCGGCATCGTCGACTTCGTGAAGTACCTCAACTCGCGCAAGGGCGAGATGATCCACCCGACCGTCATCGACGTCGAGGCCGAGGACAAGGAGCGCATGCTCTCGGTCGAGATCGCGATGCAGTGGAACTCGCAGTACACCGAGGGCGTCTACTCCTTCGCGAACACGATCCACACGCACGAGGGCGGCACGCACGAAGAGGGCTTCCGCGCGGCGATGACCGGCCTGGTCAACCGCTACGCGCGCGAGAAGAAGTTCCTCCGCGAGAAGGACGACAACCTCGCCGGCGAGGACATCCGCGAGGGTCTGACGGCGATCATCTCGATCAAGCTGGGCGAGCCGCAGTTCGAGGGCCAGACGAAGACCAAGCTGGGCAACACGGAGGCCAAGACCTTCGTGCAGAAGGTCGTCCACGAGCACCTCAACGACTGGTTCGACCGCAACCCGGTCGAAGCCGCGGACATCATCCGCAAGTCGATCAACGCGGCCACGGCGCGCGTCGCGGCCCGTAAGGCCCGCGACCTCACCCGCCGCAAGGGTCTGCTGGAGAGCGCCTCGCTGCCGGGCAAGCTGTCGGACTGCCAGTCCAACGACCCGACCAAGTGCGAGATCTTCATCGTCGAGGGCGACTCGGCCGGCGGTTCGGCGAAGTCCGGCCGCAACCCGATGTACCAGGCCATCCTGCCGATCCGCGGCAAGATCCTGAACGTCGAGAAGGCGCGGATCGACAAGATCCTCCAGAACACCGAGGTCCAGGCTCTGATCAGTGCTTTCGGTACCGGTGTGCACGAGGACTTCAACATCGAGAAGCTCCGGTATCACAAGATCATCTTGATGGCGGACGCCGACGTCGACGGCCAGCACATCAACACCCTGCTGCTGACCTTCCTGTTCCGCTTCATGCGGCCGCTGGTCGAGGCCGGTCACGTGTACCTGTCGCGTCCGCCGCTCTACAAGATCAAGTGGGGCCGGGACGACTTCGAGTACGCGTACTCGGACCGCGAGCGCGACGCGCTGGTGGCGCTCGGCAAGCAGAACGGCAAGCGGATCAAGGAAGACTCGATCCAGCGCTTCAAGGGTCTGGGCGAGATGAACGCCGAGGAGCTGCGCATCACCACGATGGACGTCGACCACCGCGTGCTGGGCCAGGTCACCCTGGACGACGCCGCGCAGGCCGACGACCTGTTCTCGGTGCTGATGGGTGAGGACGTCGAAGCCCGGCGCTCCTTCATCCAGCGCAACGCCAAGGACGTTCGCTTCCTCGACATCTGAGTCGGCTCAGCTGACCGCCCGAAAGGACTTCTGACCAGCAATGGCCGACGAAATCACCCCCACCGCCGCGGAATCCGCGGAGGAGCAGCCCGTCGTACGCATCGAGCCCGTCGGGCTCGAGACGGAGATGCAGCGCTCCTACCTCGACTACGCGATGTCCGTCATCGTCTCCCGCGCGCTGCCCGACGTACGGGACGGCCTCAAGCCGGTCCACCGCCGTGTGCTGTACGCGATGTACGACGGCGGCTACCGGCCCGAGAAGGGCTTCTACAAGTGCGCCCGCGTCGTCGGCGACGTCATGGGTACGTACCACCCGCACGGTGACTCCTCGATCTACGACGCCCTGGTCCGCCTGGCCCAGCCGTGGTCGCTGCGCATGCCGCTCGTGGACTCCAACGGCAACTTCGGCTCCCCGGGCAACGACCCGGCGGCCGCGATGCGCTACACCGAGTGCAAGCTCATGCCGCTGGCCATGGAGATGCTCCGGGACATCGACGAGGAGACCGTCGACTTCACGGACAACTACGACGGCCGCAACCAGGAGCCCACGGTCCTGCCGGCGCGGTTCCCGAACCTGCTGATCAACGGCTCCGCCGGCATCGCGGTCGGCATGGCCACCAACATCCCGCCGCACAACCTGCGCGAGGTCGCGGCCGGCGCCCAGTGGGCGCTGGAGCACCCGGAGGCCTCGCACGAGGAGCTCCAGGACGCGCTCATCGAGCGGATCAAGGGCCCGGACTTCCCGTCGGGCGCCCTGGTCGTGGGCCGCAAGGGCATCGAGGAGGCGTACCGGACCGGTCGCGGCTCCATCACGATGCGCGCGGTGGTCGAGGTCGAGGAGATCCAGAACCGCCAGTGCCTGGTGGTCACGGAGCTTCCGTACCAGACCAACCCCGACAACCTGGCGCAGAAGATCGCCGACCTGGTGAAGGACGGCAAGGTCGGCGGCATCGCCGACGTCCGCGACGAGACCTCGTCCCGGACCGGCCAGCGCCTGGTGATCGTCCTCAAGCGCGACGCCGTCGCCAAGGTCGTGCTGAACAACCTCTACAAGCACACCGACCTGCAGACGAACTTCGGCGCGAACATGCTGGCGCTGGTGGACGGCGTGCCGCGCACGCTGTCGATCGACGCCTTCATCCGCCACTGGGTGACGCACCAGATCGAGGTCATCGTCCGGCGCACGAAGTTCCGCCTGCGCAAGGCGGAGGAGCGCGCCCACATCCTGCGCGGTCTGCTCAAGGCGCTGGACGCGATCGACGAGGTCATCGCGCTGATCCGGCGCAGCAACACGGTCGAGATCGCCCGCGAGGGCCTGATGGGCCTGCTGTCGATCGACGAGATCCAGGCGAACGCGATCCTGGAGATGCAGCTCCGCCGCCTCGCGGCCCTGGAGCGGCAGAAGATCGTCGCCGAGCACGACGAACTCCAGGCGAAGATCAACGAGTACAACGCGATCCTGGCCTCCGAGGAGCGCCAGCGCCAGATCGTCAGCGAGGAACTGGCGGCCATCGTCGAGAAGTTCGGCGACGACCGGCGTTCCAAGCTGGTGCCCTTCGACGGCGACATGTCCATGGAGGACCTGATCGCCGAAGAGGACATCGTCGTCACGATCACCCACGGCGGGTACGTCAAGCGCACCAAGACCGAGGACTACCGCTCGCAGAAGCGCGGCGGCAAGGGCGTGCGCGGCACGAAGCTGAAGCAGGACGACCTCGTCGACCACTTCTTCGTGTCCACCACGCACCACTGGCTGCTGTTCTTCACGAACAAGGGCCGCGTCTACCGCTCCAAGGCGTACGAGCTGCCGGACGCCGGCCGTGACGCCCGCGGGCAGCACGTGGCGAACCTGCTGGCCTTCCAGCCGGACGAGAAGATCGCCCAGATCCTCGCGATCCGCGACTACGAGATCGCCCCGTACCTGATCCTGGCCACCAAGGGCGGCCTGGTGAAGAAGACGGCGCTCAAGGACTACGACTCTCCCCGTTCGGGTGGCGTCATCGCGATCAACCTCCGGGAGACGGAGGACGGCAGCGACGACGAGCTGATCGGCGCCGAGCTGGTGTCCGCCGAGGACGACCTGCTGCTCATCAGCAAGAAGGCGCAGTCGATCCGCTTCACGGCGACCGACGACGCGCTGCGCCCGATGGGCCGCGCCACCTCGGGCGTGAAGGGCATGAGTTTCCGCGGAGGGGACGAACTGCTCTCCATGAGCGTGGTCCGGCCCGGTACGTTCGTCTTCACCGCGACCGACGGCGGCTACGCCAAGCGGACGCCGGTGGACGAGTACCGCGTCCAGGGCCGTGGCGGCCTGGGCATCAAGGCCGCGAAGATCGTGGAGGACCGCGGCTCGCTCGTCGGGGCGCTCGTGGTGGATGAAACGGACGAAATCCTCGCCATCACGCTCAGCGGTGGTGTGATTCGTACGCGCGTCAACGAAGTACGGGAGACCGGCCGTGACACCATGGGCGTCCAGCTGATCAACCTGGGCAAGCGGGATGCCGTCGTCGGCATCGCCCGCAACGCGGAGGCCGGTCAGGAAACTGACGAGGTCGACGACAGCGAGAACGAGATCGGGACCGAGGCGGCCGTCGAAGGACAGGCCGTCGAGGCCGCCGGGGGCACGGAGCCCTCGGCTGGGGAGCACGAGGAGTAAGCGTGAGCGGAGCCACGGGCGCCGGACCGGCCAACACTGGAGCGAACGGTGCCCGTGGCCCCGCCGCGGACTCCCAGGGGGGAACCGTGACGGACACCCGAGGACCGCAGCCGCCTCAGTCGCCTCAGGCGCATCAGACTCAGGCGGGGGCCGGCCCTCAGCCGCCGTACCACCCGCCGCAGGCGTACTCGGTGCCCCCGGGCCCCGGGGCGCCGCGCGGGGCGGGCGACCCCGGCGCGCAGCGCAAGCCGCGCACGGGGGCCCGTATGGCGCCCAGGACGCGCAAGGCGCGGCTCCGGGTGGCCAAGGCCGACCCGTGGTCGGTGATGAAGGTCAGCTTCCTGCTGTCGATCGCGCTGGGCGTGTGCACGATCGTCGCGTCGGTGGTGCTGTGGATGGTCATGGACGCCATGGGCATCTTCTCCAGCGTCGGCGGCACGATCAGTGAGGCGACCGGCTCGAACGAGAGCAACGGCTTCGACCTCCAGACCTTCCTGTCGCTGCCGCGCGTCCTGATGTTCACGACGGTGATCTCGGTCATCGACGTGGTGCTCATGACGGCGCTGGCGACCCTGGGCGCGTTCATCTACAACCTGTCGGCGGGCTTCGTCGGCGGTGTGGAGCTGACGCTCGCCGAGGACGAGTAGGCCTCCGAGGACGGGGCGGATGACCTGCGCAGACGGGCCGCCGCTATCGATTTTGGAGTCACCGGGTCTGTGCGCTAACCTTCAGAAGTCAGCGCGCAGCGCGGATGGGGCTATAGCTCAGTTGGTTAGAGCGCATCCCTGATAAGGATGAGGCCACAGGTTCAAATCCTGTTAGCCCCACAGTGTCGAAGACCCCCAGGCCCATGGCCTGGGGGTCTTTGTCGTTGGGCCAGTTGGTGGATCAGTTGATGGGCCGGTAGGTCACCGATCGGTATCGGTCGGTGTGTATTGTTGGGCGCCAGAAGTCCCCTACGTCAACGAAAGACGAGGTCGCGCGGTGAAGAAGCTGCTCCTGGTCGCACTGGCCGCCATCGGCGGGCTCCTCGTGTACCGCCAGATCCAGGCGGACCGCGCAGAGCAGGACCTGTGGACGGAGGCAACTGACTCCGTGCCTTCTGGTTCCGGTGTGTGAGACCCGAGGTTGATCCCAGAGCCCCGACTGCCGCTGCGGTCGGGGCTTTGTGCTGCTCTGTGACGAAATATTGCAATATGCAAAGAACTTGCTTGCGTTGGCAAACTCGGGGTGGGTGCGTGTGATGGGTGGGGTACGTCGGGTACGGACGACCGCTGCGGCGGCGATGGCCGCCCTCGGGCTGCTCGCGGCGCTGCCGGGGGCCGCGGTCGCGGAGGGGACCCCGCAGCCGGTGCCCGCCTACCGGGGCGCCGACGGGGCGCAGGCGGTCGAGGGGAAGCCGTCCACGGCCGGTGCCCCGGAGCTGAAGGCCGGCTCGGTCTACAAGGACTCGATCGCTCCGGGGGAGCGGTACTACCGGCTCAACCTCGACGACCGCTCGACCGTGTACGTCTCCGGCGTGCTCCAGCCCCCGGGCGGCGCCAAGGTGGGCTACAGCGACGTCCTGGAAGTGGACGTCCTCACCATCGAGAACCGCTCCTGCATGGGCAGCCCCGGGCGGGTGGGCTTCGGCTACGACCCCGTCCCCGTCAGCGCCGTGGGAGCCCGGGTCAGGCAGGAGGACGCCGCCTGTCAGGGCGGCGGCACCTACTACGTCAAGGTCACGCGCGAGACGGCCAAGGACGGCGACCCGGCGGCCTGGCCCCTGGAGCTGCGGGTTCAGCGCGAGCCGGAGCTCGGCGGCAGCAACGCGCCCGCCGCCGCCCCCAGCGTCTGGCCCTCCGCCTCCCCGACCCTGCCCGGCAGCGATGCGGCGCCGCGCACGGGCGGGACCGGCTTCAACGACGCGCGGGCCCTGGACAGCGGCGTCTGGAGCGACGAACTGCGCCCCGGCCAGACCCTCTACTACCGGGTGCCGCTCGACTGGGGACAGCAGTTGGGCCTCGCGGCCGAGCTCTCCGCCGGCCAGCTGACGAAGGACTCCGGGTACGCCTCGCCCGGGCTCTCCGTCTCGCTGTACAGCCCGTACCGGTCGCTGATCGACGGCGAGGACGCCTCGTATGACGGGAAGCAGGCGGGGCTCACCCTGCCGCGGACTCCGCCGGTGGCCTACGAGAACCGCTTCGCCTCCGACCGGAAGGTCGGGGCGGTCCGGGTGGCCGGCTGGTACTACGTCGCGGTGACCATGGCGGGGAAGGTCGGGGAGTTCACCAAGGAGGCGGTGCCCGTCCCGCTGACCCTGCGCACGCAGATCATCGGAGCTCCGGGCAAGGCCCCGGCGTACGCGGAGGACCTCGCGGCCGGCGGGTTCGGGGTGGGGGCGGGGGACCGCACCGCCGCCAAGGAGGGCACCACGGCGGTGGAGGCCGATGCCGTCGCCGCGAACCGGTCGGTGATGCGGGTGGTCGCGGGCGCCGGCTTCGGCACGGGGACGGTGCTGCTGCTCGTCCTGGGCGGCTGGATCCTGCTGTCCCGGCGGCGTTCCGCCCAGGACGCGACCTAGAGCTGGGTCAGCGCCCAGACTCCGACGGCGAAGCACAGCACGGCGGCGAGCAGGATCCCGGCGGTGACCTTCGGGGGCGGCGGCGCGAGCGTGCTCGTGCGGGGTGTGGCGGGCGTGTGCGCGGGCTGCTGGTACGGATGCGCGTAGGGGGTCGTCGGCGTCGTCGGCGTCGTCTGAGGCGTATGCGGCGTATCCGGCGTCGGGGCGGCGGCGAGGAGGGGCGGCGGGAGGTGGAAGCTGCCCGTCTCCGAGGGCCCGAAGACCCCGAGGGGAGTGGTGACGGGGGTGCGGGCGTCGTCGGGCTGCGCGGGCACGGTGACGGCCGGGGCCGCGTGGGGGGCCGTGGGCGGGGTCTCGTACGGAGCTTGGTATGGGGCTTGGTATGGGGCTTGGTACCGGGCTTCGTGCGCGGCCCGGTGCTCGGTTTGGTGCGCGTCGGTGTCCGCGTCAGTGGCCGGCTGTGACGGTCGCGGTCCCTGGGGCCCTCGGGGCTCTTGGGGCGTGAAACCGGCGGGCACCGGGCCCAGTTGGTCGAACACCTCGACCACCCCGACCGGATCTCCGTCCTGGCCGGGCGGCGGCAGCAGCTCCACGGCCTCGGCGAGGGCCCTGCGCGCCCCGGTGGCCGTCTGGAACCTGCTGCGGGGGTCCGGCTGCAGCAGCGCGGCCAGGACGTCCCACAGCGGCGCGGGAACGCCCTCCGGGGCGCCGGGGGTGCCGTGGGTGAAGAACTGCTCCACGAGGGCCTGGGAGTCGGGCTTGGCGCCCTTGAGGAGGTAGAGGCCGACCAGTCCGACGGCGAACAGGTCGGCGGTGAAGTCGGGTTCGGAGCCGAGGAGTTGTTCGGGCGCGAGATAGCCCGGCGTGCCGACCACGTAGGCGGTCTCGGTCAGCCGGGGCTCGCCCTTGCGCATGGCGATGCCGAAGTCGGACAGCCGCAGGTGCGGCCGCCCGGTTCCAGTGGCCTCCATCAGGATGTTGGCCGGTTTGATGTCGCGGTGGACGACACCCTCCGCATGCACCGCCGCCAGCCCCGACAGGAGCTGGTCGAGCAGCGTGCACACGAACCGGGGCGGCAGGGCCCCGTAGTCCCCGATCACATGGGCGAGCGAACCTCCGGCGACGAGGTCCATGGTGAAGAGGACCTTGTCGTCGTCCGCCGCCCAACTGGCCGGGGCCAGCACGTGCGGGTGATCGATCCGCAGCGCCTGCTCGCGGACGAACCGCAGCAGGGTGTGGGCATCGCTCTGCAGGAGGACCTTCGCTGCGACGTACCGGCGGCGCCGGTGGTCCCAGGCACGCCATACGGCGCCGGCGCCGCCACGCCCGATCGGGTCGATCAGTTCGTACCGGCCGGCGAAGATCTCACCCATTGCTGCGCCCGTCCCCCGTCGTCAGCTGTGTCTGTCGCGTGCGTTGCGTGTCAGTTCTGGTGCGATTCGTAGTGCGCGACGGCGTCGGAGGTGCGGCCCGCTCCGTACACCCGGAGGAACTCTGCCAGTTCCGGGTGGGTCGGGGCGAGGGTGTCCGCCGCGTCGATGATGTCGCCGGCTGCGGAGACCGAGCGCAGCAGCGACTGGATCTCGCGTACGACGCGCTTGACGGTGGGTGCGCCGGAACCGGTGGCGGCCTGGCTGGTGCTGTTGCTGAGGACGGAACCTCCCTGGGTCTTCTTGATCTCGTCCATCCGGTCGGTCGCCTCTCCCGCGCTGACGCTCCCGTCGGCCACCTGGCCGGCGAGGTCCTGGAGAGCCTGAACCCGCTGGACCACGGCGGGGTTGCCGATCTTGGCCCGCTGACCGCTCATCAGCTGGGACAGCATCGGCGCCGACAGTCCGAGGACGGCAGCGAGGCGGGCCTGGTTCAAACCGAGGTCATCTATGAGCCGGCGGAAGAGCGCGCCGAGCGGCTCCCCGTACCAACTCCGCTGGAGTTCCCTGGCTCTGGCGGTCGCCTCTTGCTGTACTGCGTCCACTCTTACTACTCCCCTTCGCTGGTGCGAACCTCGCGAGCATCTTACGGAGAGTGGTCGCGGGGCGGGAGTCCCTATCATTTTGCGGGATGAGGGGGTACACCCGGTACTCTGTCCTACGGAACGGTCACCCCCTCCCCGGAGGACGGCCGTGCCCGCATACGGGGCCTTAGCTCAGTTGGTAGAGCGCTGCCTTTGCAAGGCAGATGTCAGGAGTTCGAATCTCCTAGGCTCCACATTCGTTAGACCCCCTTGACCTGCGGAAACGTAGGTCAAGGGGGTCTTTCGCCGTCGTGGCGGGACGGAGTGGGCCACGGAGGGGGAGCCGGGGCCTGCCCGAGGTCGTGGTGGGCAGAACAGTCCATTTCACCCCGCGCTGTGGGGGCCCCGCTCTACAGTGGCGGCGTGAACGACCTTCCCGACCCGCGGTCGGTTCTTGAAGATCTTGGCAAGCTCGTTCCGGGAATCGTCCCGAACCCCGGGGCCGACCCCGACCTCATCGTGATCGGTGAACGCTATTGGGCCCTGGCGGGCTTCTCCCCGGAGTTCGGTACACCCGTGTGGTGCGAGAAGGCCAAGGACATCGACACTGCGGGGTGGGGGCACCAGATCTATGCCGTCGCGGCGGCCGGTGTGCGCGCCGTGGTCCCGGGGCGGACGTGTCCCGACTGCGCGGGGCCGCTGAGCCTCACGTCGCGGACCGCCTTCCAGCAGGTGTGCGCCGGTCGGGATTCCGCCTGTGTGGAGTGCACGGAGTGGCTGCTTTCCGCGGTGCGCCTGGTCCTCGATCCGGCTCGCAAGGAGAAGAGGGAGGACGGCAGAGCCAGGACGCGGCATCAGGAGGTCCTTCACGACACCGGCGCCGCGTGGGCCGAGGCTCAGAAGGAGGCTGTCGCGCGGCGCTATGCGACCGTCTTCCCCGCCGTGCGCACGGGACCGCTCTCCGCACCGGTCAAGGACATGGTCGGGACCCTGGCACTGCTGAGGTACGCCTCCTCGACCTCGCCGATCGCCGATGTCGGAGAGTGGCCCGAGCCGCTGTACCCGGACAGGGGAGCGGTCGGCGACTTACTGGGATCGCTTCTCGGGGCCGGGCTGCTGAAGATTCATCCCACGAGCCCCGCCGAGGCGTTCGTCTGGGCCCCGGACGGTTTCGAGCACGCACTGCGGGAGGCCGGAGGCGATCTGGACGCCGTTGCCACGCCTGAACTCACCGGCGGCTTCCATCCGCTGAGGGTGCGGTACTACGCCCCCTTCGGCACGAGCCCGGATGGGGCGGCCGACCAGCTCGACGCCGAGCTCGCCACTGCACTGACTCCGGCCCTCATGAGCGCGGCGCAGCACGACGAACTGCTGGAGTTCGCGCGGGAACTGATCGCGGAGGAGGCGCTCCGCTACTTCACCAACCGGCTCGAGGAGCTGAACCTGCCTCCGGTTCCGGAGAACCACGGCGCCCGGCTCAGCGACACCGCCTACAAGGTCGCCGCACACCGGTCCCTCGGTGAGATCTACAGCCTGGTGTGGCGCGCGACGCGTGCCGCGGCCGAGGGAGCCCAGACGAACCCCCTGGCTCCCCGGGCACACATGAGCACCTACGCGGTCAACCGGTTCGAGGACGACGGCCACCGAGCAGTCGCCGATCCCTCATGGGAACTCAAGCCGTTCAGTGCCATTTCGGGGAACGGGCCGGCAGCGATGACCCGTGCGCTGTTCTACGGGGTTCTCGATCTCAACCCCATCGACACCAGCCTTCCGCGGCTCAGGGAGGCGCTGCCGCTTCCCGTCACGCCGCCTGCCGTCACGGCCGGGGTGACCGCCACCGGCCACGACGGGCTGACGGCCGTCGTCGCCTGGCTCCATGCCCATGCGGATGCCTGGGACCCGCTCAGGGTCCCCGCCGAACTCGGGCTCCTTGAGCAGGCTCGGGAAGAGGCTCCCGACTGGCACTTCGAGGGAAAGATCATCGCGCGGGACGCCGCCAGGCTCCACCGGCTGTACTCACGGCTGGCTCCGGCCCTCGGGGCGAAGGAGGCGGCTCTGGCGGTACTGGCGGCCACCGGCATGCTCGTGCATCCGGTGACCCGGGACGGGGCCACGGTCACCAGTGGGGAATGGATCCTGGACGTACTCGGCGCCCTGCTCCTCGACGGCTCGGACGGCGGCCCCTGAGGGCATCGGTCAGCTGGCCAGCTGGCCAGCCGGCCAGCCGGTCAGTCGGTCAGTCGGTGACGAGGTCGTCCGGGGCGGACCGGGCGAGTTCGGCCAGGGTGTCCAGGGCCTGGACGAGGACGTCGGCCCGTGGCGAGGCGAGCCCCAGCCGGATGGCGTGTGGGGCGTTGCCGCGGCCTACGGTGAACGCGGCCGCGGGAGCCACTCCGATGCCGTGCCGCGCGGCGGCCGCGACGAAGGCGTCCGCGCGCCACGGGCGGGGCAGCCGCCACCAGCAGTGGAACGAGCGCGGATCGCCCTGTACGTCGAAACCGGCGAGATGACGGGCCGCGAGGCCCTGCCGGACGACGGCTTCCCGCTGCTTGGCCTCGACGAGCGCCTGCACGGTGCCGTCCTGCTGCCAGCGGTGTGCGGACTCCAGGGCGAACCGCATGGGGGTCCAGCCGCCTGAGCGCAGCGACGTACCGATGTCGCCCGTCAGAGAGCCGGGCGCCACGACGAACCCGAGGGTCAGGCCGGGCGCGACGCGCTTGGACAGGCTGTCGAGGAGAACGGTGCGCTCCGGGGCCAGTGCGGCGAGCGGCGGGAGTTCGTCGCGGAGGAAGGCCCAGACGGTGTCCTCGATCGCGGGGATCCCCAGCCGCAGCAGTACCTCGGCCAGCCGTCCCAGGCGCTCCGGGGGCATGGTGAGCGAGAGCGGGTTGTGCAGCGTGGGCTGTACGTACACGGCGCTCAGCGGGCCGCTGCGGTGGGCCTCCTCGACGGCCTCGGGGATCAGCCCGGAACCGTCCATGGCCAGCGGTACGAGCGTGATGCCGAGCCGGGTCGCGACGGCCTTGACGATGGGGTAGGTCAGCGCCTCGACCCCGAGCCGCCCGCCGGGCGGCACCAGGGCGGTGATGACGGCCGCGATGGCCTGGCGGCCGTTGCCGGCGAACAGGACCCGCTCCGCTTCGGGGCGCCAGCCGCCGCGGGCGAGGAGGTCGGCGGCCGACTCCCGGACGCCCGGGAGGCCGGCCGCGCCGACCGGCCGCAGGGCGTCCCCGAGGACGTCGGGCCGCATCAGCCCGGCGAGGCCCTCGGCCAGCAGCGCCGTCTGCTCGGGCACTACCGGGTAGTTGAGTTCCAGGTCGATCCGGCTGCGCGCGGGTTCGGTGAGTGCGGGGGCGACGGGGACGTGGGAGGACTCTGCGCGGACGAAGGTGCCGCGGCCCACTTCGCCCAGGGTGAGGCCCCGGCGGGCGAGTTCCCGGTAGACGCGGGCGGCGGTGGAGCCGGCGATGCCGTACTGCTGGGCGAACTCGCGCTGCGGGGGCAGCTGGTCGCCCGGTCGGAGGATCCCGGTCCGGATCTGGTCGGCCACCGCGTCGGCGACGCTCCGGTAGTCCTTCACGGTGCTTTCCCCTCTGTTCGCGTACGCCCGATCACATCATGGAATTGCACCGAGTGCAATGTTGGGGATTGCCTCGGAATACTCAGAGCAATATGCTCCGAGTATTGCTCCGAGTCGGTCTGAGCCGCTCGGACGACACGGCAGCGAACGGGGTGTCCATGGTTGAACTGAGCGGGGTCCTCGGCGTGATGGTGGTGGCCCTCGGAATGGTGCTCACCCCCGGCCCGAACATGGTCTATCTCGTCTCGCGCAGCATCACGCAGGGCAAGCGCGCCGGGATCACCTCCCTCGGCGGCGTGGCCCTGGGCTTCATGGTGTACCTGCTGGCCGCGAACCTGGGCCTGTCCGTCGTCTTCATCGCCGTCCCCGAGCTGTACCTCGCGGTGAAGCTGGCCGGCGCGGCCTACCTGGCCCACCTCGCCTGGAACGCGCTCAAGCCGGGCGGCCTCTCCGCGTTCTCCCCGCAGGAGGTCCCGCCCGACTCCCCGCGCAAGCTGTTCACGATGGGCCTGATGACGAACCTGCTCAACCCGAAGATCGCCGTCATGTACCTCTCGCTCATCCCGCAGTTCATCGACCTGGGCAGGGGTCACGTCCTTCTGCAGGGCATCGTGCTCGGCTCGATCCAGATCGTGGTCAGCGTCGCGGTCAACCTCGGCATCGTCCTGGCGGCCGGCACCATCGCCGTCTTCCTGGCCCGCCGCCCCTCCTGGCTCAAGGTGCAGCGCTACCTGATGGGTTCGGCCCTCGGCACCCTCGCCTTCACCCTGGCCCTCGACACCTCGGGCCCGGCCCGGCAGCAGTAGCCGGCCGGCGGACGGCGCCCTGGGCGGTGCGTGGGTCAGCGGGGCCCGGGGCGGTGGCACGGCTCGTGGAGCCGGCGCAGTTCGTGGAGCCGGGAGATGCGCCAGCCCTCGCCCAGGGGGGCGCCCCGGGGGGTCAGGAGGACGCCCGAGTTCGCCCGTACCGCTTCGGTCAGTGCCGGGCCGCGCAGGTCCGGGGAGGCGCTGAGGGTCCGGGCGAGGGCCCCGACCGCGCTGTCGGCCCGGCGCACCGCGCAGGACTGCGCGTGGACGGCCCAGACTTCGAGGCCCGCCGCGTCCGAGTCGAGGCACCCGAAGGTGCCGAGCCCGAAGTCGGCGGGGATCAGGACCGGCCCCCGGGGTGCGGCCGCGCGGGCGAGGCGCAGGCAGAGTTCCTGGGGGGCCAGCACCGCGAGGACGTCCCCCGCGCCGGTGCCGGCGCCCGCGCCCGCGGACGGGGAGGGGGACGGGGAAGGGGATGCGGCGAGGCCGGCCGTGGCGGCCTCACCGGCGACCCGGCGGGCCAGGTCCGTCCACCGCGGACTTCCGTCGTGCAGGGTCGAAAGAGAGGCCGCCCCCAGTGCGGCCGCTCCCTCGACGATCGAACGCGTCAGGGCCTCCTCGTCGGGGGCCCAGCCCAGCGCGGTGGCCTCCGGCGGCAGGAAGGGCAGCAGGCAGGTCAGTCCCGCTGCCCCGTAGGCCACGGCCGCGGTCCGGCCGCGGGCCGGGTCGCTGTGCCCGACCACCGCCGTGTAACCGCCGGCCACGACCTCTTCCACGACCCCCGCGGTCTCGTCGTGCACGCGCCAGTCGGCCGCCGCGGGGTGCTCGGCCTTCGCCCGCTCGATCCCGCCGAGGAGCACCGCCCCCCAGGCGGCCCGGGGGCCGGTCAGCGGGGCGACGACCGCGACTTCCGGTCGCCTCGTCATGGTCAGCCCCAGATGAAGGAGTCGGTCGAGGCAGCCGCCGGCTGCTCCGCGGCGAGGGCCGCGGGGGCTCCGCCGAGGACGAAGGCGGCGGCGATCACGGCGAGCAGAGCGGTGCGGACACGAGACATGGAGAACCCCCGGAAGACGTGTGATGTGGTGTGGGACCAGCATGCTGCGGGGGCTTCGGCGGTGGCTACGGATGCGAAGTTCCGGGACCGGCCATGGCCAGGGGCGGACACGGCGGGCGGCCCGGAAGCCGCTCCCACCTCTGTGGATGTCCGTATGTCGGACCCCGCTGGCCGTAGTTCGGACCCCTTCTTAGGATCGCGGGTGCGAACCGCGGGGAACGGTTCGCACAAGCCGAGGGGGCGGTGTGGACGTACGGGCCAAGGCTCAGGAGCTGTACCGGATCGCACTGGACGACGCGTCCTGGCGGCCGGAGCACGTCACCGTCGAACGGGGCTGGACGGATCCGGAGTTCGCCGAGGCCCTGCGCCTGCTCAACCGGCTCGGGCTGTTCGTCCCCTCGCCCGAGACCCGCAACGGCTGGACGGCGCTGGCCCCGGACACGGCGCTGCGCAACCTCCTGCTGGAGGAGGAGCAGCACACGGGGGCCCTGCTCTCGGCCGTGCAGCAGACCCGGGCCGCGCTGGCCCAGGTCGTCACGGACTTCCAGCCGGTGCACGCCCGGGAGCTGTCCTCCGTACAGATGGAGGTGGTCACCGGCGCCGCCAACGTCTCGGCCGCCCTGGAGGACGCCTCGCAGCGGGTCGAGCACGAGGTGCTCTCCCTGCACCCGGGGCGGGCGCTGCCCGCCGAGATGATCGAGGCGGGCCTGGAGCGGGACCGGCTGGCGCTCGGCCGCGGGGTGCAGATCCGTACCATCCACCTGGGTTCGGCGGCCGCCGTGCCGCACATGAGCGCGTACCTGCGCGGGCTGAACGCGGCAGGGGCCCAGGTGCGCACGGCGCACACCCTGCCCCTGCGGCTGATCGTGGTGGACCGCTCCCTGGCCATCGTCCCCGCTCCGGAACCGGTGGACGGGGACATCGCCGCCGTCGTCCTGCGCGGGGAGACGCTGGTCGGCGTCCTGCGCGGGATCTTCGAACACTGCTGGGCGGCCGCCAGTGTGCTGGGCGAGGCGGGTACCGCGGCGAGCACGGCGGCCCCGGGCGGTGAGGGCGGCTGGCAGCCCACCGGCCGCCACCGCGAGCTGCTGCGGATGCTGGAGGGCGGACTGACGGACGAGACGATGGCCCGCAAGCTCGGGGTGTCCGAGCGCACGGTCCGCCGACTCGTCTCCGAGCTGACCGAACGGCTAGGCGCGGCCAGCCGGTTCCAGGCCGGTGTGTGCGCGGTCCGGCTGGGCTGGCTCGACGACTGAGGCGTCCGACGGCGTGCGCCCGGCGGTCGGCGCCGCTGGCTCGGCGGCGGGCTCGGCGGCGGGGCCGGCGGCGGCTGTGCGGCCCCAGGCGGTGCCCGCGAGGACCAGCAGCGCGCCCGCCAGGCCGAGCCAGCCGGGCCGGTCCCCGGCCAGCGCGATGCCGAACACGGCGGCCCACACGGGCTCGGTGCCCAGCAGGAGGCTGACCCGCGAGGGCGAGGTCCGGCGGACGGCCCACATCTGCGTGAAGAAGGCGAAGAGCGTGCAGAACACGGACAGGTAGACCAGCCAGAGCCAGTCGGAGACGTCGAACGCGGCGGCGGCCGCCCAGGGGGTGCCGCCGGTGCCCGGCGCGAAGGACAGCAGGGCGAACACGGTGACCGCGCTGCCGAGCTGGACCGTGGTCATCGACATCGAGTCCGCGCCCTCCACCGACTTCATCCGCGACATCGCGAGGACGTGGACGGTACGGGCGAGGGCCGCGCCCAGCATCAGCAGGTCGCCGAGCGAGGGGGCGGTGAAGCCGGCGCCCTGGGTCAGCAGCAGGACGCCCGCCACCGACAGCCCGGCCGCCGCCATGAACGGGCGCGGCAGCGCGGTCCCGCGGATCCGGCTCTCCGCGATCGGAGTGAAGATCATCGTGAGGCTGATGATGAGCCCCGCGTTGGTCGCCGAGGTGTGCACCACCCCGTAGGTCTCCAGGAGGAAGATCCCGGCGAGGATCAGCCCGAGGACGCCCGCGCCGCGCGCCTGCGCACCGCTGAGGGCCCGCAGCTTGCGCCACCCGGCGATGACGAGCACGGGCAGCGCCACCGCGAACCGCAGCACCAGCACCGCCAGCACGGTCTGGGTGGTGGTGACGCCCTTGGCGGCCAGGTAGCTCGATCCCCACACCACTGCGACCAGCAGTACGGGCAGATCGGTCAGCCAGGCGCGGCGGGCCGCGACGGTGGCGGTGGCGGTGGCGGTCATCGGGACTACTCCTACGGGGTGTGGGGGAGGGGCGAGCGCCGGGAGCGGGCTCAGCGGGCGGTGTAGGCGATGACCAGGACGTCGCGGTGGGCCGTGGCCTCGGGGTCGACGGGCTGCAGCCCGGTCACCGAGTGCAGGGTCCGGCGGTCGTCGCCCAGCAGGAGGTCGCCGGGCTCGGTCAGGGTGGTGGTGAGCAGGTGCTCGCCGGCGTCGGTGTAGACGCCGCTCTCGCCGCCGGTGACGTTGGTGCGGCCGATCATCAGCGAGGTGATGAAGGTGACGCCGTCACGGTGGCGGCCCTCGGGGGCGGGCTGCCCCTCCTGGTCGGCGGAGGCGATGATCCGGTACGGGTGGAGCTTGATGTTCCAGGTCTTCGTGCCGTCGACCGCCGTGAAGATCCGGCCCAGTTCGACCAGGATCGACCGCAGGAGCTGGTCGCCCACGAAAGCGCCGGTCAGCGGGTCGAAGACGCGCTCCACGCCGCCGTTGAGCGGGTTGACGTCCGTCTCCTGCCGGTAGGGCTCGTGGGGGAGCAGGCTGAGCTCGCCGGAGTCCGCGTCGAGTTCGAACTGGCCGTAGCGGCGGAAGCGGTAGGTGCCGCCGTCGGCCATGTGCGTGTCGAGCGTCAGCTCGTCCCAGTGGGCGGCGAACCGGGCCCAGTCGGAGGCGTCGGCGTCGACCAGGTCGGAGAGGGCCCGGGAGGGCATCAGGTGTCCGCCGGGTCCGGCGAGGGCGGCGGTGGCGTCGAGGGCGACGGGATGCGTGGTGGATGCGGCAGTGCTCATGGAAGTGCTCCGTGGAAACGAGGAAGAACGGTCGATACGGGGAAGAGCCGGCCGGAAGGGGCTCAGACGGCCGTGAGCAGGGAGTCGGCGCGGGCGAACGGCGCGGACTCGGCTTCGATCGCCTGCTCTTCCCAGGCCTCGCGGTCCCGCAGGTACAGCGGCTTGACGGCCGTGATGGCCCGCGTGTCCGCCCCGCCGGTCCGCAGCCGCCAGGTCACCGAGCCGGTGGTGCGGGCGGCGCAGGTGTCCATGAACGCCTGGACGGTGAGCCGCAGGTCGCCGAACCAGCGGCCTTCCAGCGCCTCGCGCACCCAGACCTGCTCCAGGTGGCGCTTCTCCCGGATGAGTTCGGCGTCCAGGCAGGCGCTCTCGACGTGCCGGTAACTGCTCAGCAGCAGGTAGGCGCCGGGCATCTCGCGGATCTCCAGCACCTTCTCGCCGTGGTCGAGGTGCTCCAGGCCGGAGTAGCGGCCGAGGCCGTAGGCGCCCACCCGGTGGTTGAGCTGGTCGATCAGGTCGGTGAGCGGCATCGGAACCCCGTCGACGGCGACCGGGAGCCCGCGCTCGATGGAGACCGTCAGGGTCTCGGAGTCGCCGGGCCGCGCGGTGGGGCGGCTCCAGGTGTACATGTCCTCCGGGACGGCGTGGCGCTCCGGGTCGTCGAGGATCCCGGACTCGAACTCGCGGCACCACAGGTTGGAGTCCCCGCTGACGATCCGGCCGGCGAGCAGGTCGATGCCCGCGGACCGCAGCTCGACGAGCTTCTCCTCCCGGGTGACCGGGTCGAGGTCGTACGGGCTGCCGAAGCTTCCCTCCCAGCCGAGCAGGGTCAGCGCGCCGTTGAGCCGGCGCAGGGTGTTCTGCGAGCGGTTCGCGGTGTGCAGGACGGTCTGGGCGCCGAGGGCGCGGGCCAGGTCGACGGCGCTGCGGGCGATGAGCGGGCGGCTGAGGGTGGAGCTGACCGGGTGGATGCCGAGGTAGACGGCCTGGGCGGCGATCGCGGGGGCGACGTACTGGCCGGCGAACTCCTCGCGCCGGTCGAGGATGTGGATGGTCGCGCCGAGCGCCTCCGCCACCTGGCGTTTGTACTGGCTCGACTCGTCCTCGCCGATGTCGACGCTGACGGCGTGCACGTCGCGGACTCCCATGCGGCGCAGGCGCAGCAGCAGGTACGAGCTGTCGAGGCCACCGCTGAACAGGGTGACGACGGGACGGTTCGGGTCCAGGGTGTCGAGCTGCGAGAAGGAACGTATGAGCGGGGACTGCATGGTCTCTCCAACCTTGGCGCGGTTCACAAGAGAGGAGATTTCCGTGCGGCGGACTTCCGGACAATGGATTCCGGCCGTCCGCGCCCGGCCATGACCGGTCCCGGACGAGTCCGGGACCCATCTCCGGCCGGACCGCTGCCCGCATGCGAAGAGCCCCCTCGGCCCCGCGGGAGCGCGGGGTCGAGGGGGCTTTCGGGCCTCAGAGCTCGGGTCGGTGGGTCTGAGGGGCCGTGGGTGTACGGGAGCCGCGGGGCCGGTTTCAGCCGCGGGCGCGGGCCTTGCGGTTGCGGATCATGAAGCCGGCGCCGAGTGCGGCGAGTATCGCGACGAGGGCGGTGCCGGTGGCCGCGGTGGTGGTGTTGTCGGTGTCCTCGGAGGCGGAGGCGGAGGCGGAGGCGGAGGCGGAGGCGGTGTCGGTGATGTCGGCGAGCTCGGCGCCCGCGGCGACCGGGCCCTTGGGGACGACGACGGTCTGCGGCTTGGCGGCGTTGGCGGCGTTGGCGGCGTTGGCGGGGGTGGCGGCGGGCTTCGCGGCGGGCTTGGTGGCCGGCTTCACCGCGGGCTTCGTGGCGGGCTTCACCGCGGGCTTGGTGGAGGGCTTGGCGGCGGGCTGGGCCTTCGGCATCAGCTGGAAGGTCGAGGCGCCCTCGCCCAGCACGCGGATGTCGAATCCCTCGCCGTTGTTCGTGAGCTTGTACTGGACGCCGTCGAGCACGGCGACGGGGTGGGCGACGTCGAGCTTCGCCAGCACGCGGCCGGCCCAGCCGTCACCCGGCTTCCAGTCGGGGGAGACGGCGCGGATCCAGACCTCGGGGCCCTCGGACTCGTTGCGCAGCACCGCGATCCGGCCCTTGCCCACGTGGACGATCTCGCCGTCGTAGCGGTCGTTGCCCGAGGTGGTGCCGGACACCGCCGACACCGCCGATACCGCCGCTACCGAGGTCACGGCCGTCGCGGCCTGCGCGGTGGGCGCCAGGAGCGCTCCGGCGAGGGCGGCGGTGACGATCGAGGTACGGAGGGCGGTACGCATAACGACTCCTTGGAACATTGTCTGGGAAGGGGCGGAGAGTCGCATGCCGCGGTGTCGCTGTCGGGGTTTCGTCCGGTCAGGTCTGCGGGGCTGCTGATGAGAAATCTACGGATCTCGATCGACCGGAACGTGGGCTTCCTGTCATGGCTGCGTAACAGCGAACAGCCGGATGACCAGGGCATTTTCCAGCAGGAGTCCTCTACCTTTGGATCGATGTGACGAGCACTTAAAAACCGTATGGCTGAGGAGCGTTCGAATGACCGTGGAAGCGAAGACCACCGAGAAGGCCCTGCGGCTGCGCGAGTTGGGCGAGTCCCTGCTCGTTCTCCCCAATGCCTGGGACGCGGGCAGCGCGGCGGTGATCGAGTCGGCCGGGGCGCCGGCCATCGCCACCACCAGCGGCGGTGTGGCCTGGTCGATCGGGCGCGGGGACGGGCAGCACGCGACGGGGCCGGAGATGCTGGCGGCGGCCGCGCGGATCGTGGCGGCCGTGGACCTGCCGGTGACCGTGGACATCGAGGGCGGCTACGAGGACGTCGCGGCCACCGTGCGCGAGGTGGTGGCGGTGGGCGCCGTCGGGATCAACCTGGAGGACTCGAAGCCGGCCGACGGTACGCTCCACACCGCCTCGGAGCAGGCCGAACGGATCCGCGCCGCCCGTGCGGCGGCCACCGCGGCCGGGCTGCCCGAGCTGGTGATCAACGCCCGTACCGATGTCTTCCTGTTCGGGATCGGCGAGGAGTCCGGCCGCCTCGCCGACGTACTGGCGCGGGTGGAGGCGTACGCCGCCGCCGGGGCCGACGGGATCTTCGTGCCGGGGCTGCTGGACCTGGACGCCCTGAGCGAGATCGCGCGGGGCCCGCTGCCGGTCAACGCCATGGCCGGGCCGGGCGGTCCGTCCGTCGCCGAGCTGGCGAAGGCCGGGGTGCGCCGGGTCAGTGTCGGGACCGGCGTGGCGCAGGCGGCGTACACGGCGGCTCGCGCCGCGGCGGTGGAGGTGCTGGAGCAGGGGACGTACGGGGCGCTCGACGGCGCGGTCGACTACGGCACGCTCAACGGCCTCTTCGTGAAGTAGGGCCCTGACCCGGCCTTGTGGTGCAACGGCCGTGGGCCGCTCCGGTGTGCGGAGCGGCCCACAGTCGTATCCACAGTCCCATCGGTGTCCCATCGGCCAGTCCGACCTCGTCCTGTCCCGATGTTTCACGTGAAACATCGGGCGGGAGTCACCGGCGCCGGCCGGTCCGCAGCAGGGTCGCGGCCACCACGAGCGCCGTGAGCATCAGCCCGGCCCCGATGCCGAAGGCCAGGTGGTAGCCCGAGGTCAGGGCCTCGGCGCGGTCGAGGCCGGTCGAGAGCAGGGAGTCGGTACGGGCGGCCGCCAGGGTGGAGAGGACGGCGACACCGAGGGCCATGCCGATCTGCTGGGTGGTGTTGAACAGCCCCGAGGCGAGGCCGGCGTCCTGCTCGTCGGCGCCGGACATGCCGAGCGCGGTGAGGGCGGGCAGGGCCAGGCCGAAGCCGGCGGCCAGCAGCATCACGGGGAGCAGGTCGGTGACGTAGTCGGCGCGGACCGGGAGCCGGGTCAGCAGGCCGAGGGCGGCGACGAGCAGGGCGAGTCCGGTCAGGAGGACGCCCCGTTCGCCGAAGCGGGCGTTCAGCGGGGCCGAGGCGAAGAGGGAGACCCCGCCGATGACCACGGCCGCCGGGAGCATCGCCAGGCCGGTCTCGGCGGCTCCGTAGCCGAGCACGTTCTGGAGGTACAGGGCGACCAGGACCTGGAAGGAGAAGAGCGCGGCCACCATCAGCATCTGGACCAGGTTCGCGCCGACCACGGTCCGCGAGCGGAAGATCCGCAGCGGCACCAGCGGGGTGCGGGTCTTGGCCTGGCGTGCGGTGAAGCCGGCGAGCAGGGCGACCGAGAGCGTGCCGAGGCCGAGGGTGTGCGCGGAGACCCAGCCGTAGCGCTCCACCTCGACGACGGTGAAGATCCCGAGCATCAGGCCGGCGGTGACCAGGAGGGCGCCGATGACGTCGGCTCCGGCGCGCAGACCCAGTCCTCGATCGGCGGGGAGTGCGGGCAGGGCCAGCGCGAGGGCGGCGAGCCCTATGGGCAGGTTGATGAAGAAGATCCAGTGCCAGTCGAGGGCATCGGTCAGGACCCCGCCGAGCACCTGTCCCAGGGAGGCGCCGGCCGCGCCGGTGAAGGAGAACACGGCGATGGCCTTGGCTCGCTCGCGGGGTTCGGTGAACAGCGTGATCAGGATGCCCAGGCTGACGGCCGCGGCCATGGCGCTGCCGAGTCCCTGAAGGAAGCGGGCGGCGATCAGTACCTCGGGCGAGCCGGCGAATCCGGCGATCAGGGAGGCTCCGGTGAAGACGCCGGTCCCGGCCAGGAACATCCGCTTGCGGCCGATGAGGTCGCCGAGCCGGCCGGCGAGGAGCAGCAGGCTGCCGAAGGCGATCAGGTAGGCGTTCACGACCCAGCTGAGTCCGGCGGGGGTGAAGCCGAGGTCGTTCTGGATGGCCGGCATCGCGACGGTGACGATGCTGCCGTCGAGGACGGTCATCAGGACGCCGGTGGACAGCACTCCGAGGGCGGTCCAGCGGGAGCGCAGCCCGCGCGGTCCGGCGGCCGGGGCGGAAGCGGACGCCGTGGAAGCGGACGCGGCGGGGGCGGTGGGCCCGGTGGAAGGGGTGGGAGGGGCGGCGGGAGCGGAGGTGGCAGACATCTGTGTCCCCAGTCGGTGAGCGGCGGGCTGACTTGGTAGGACCGTATCAGATAGTTCCGTTGCAGACGATCTATTGGGGACTGAATTGCTAGACTGGTGGACATGACAGCCATGGCGCCCGCACAGAACGAGCCGGACCTCTCCTTCCTCCTGGACCACACCAGCCACGTCCTGCGCACCCGGATGGCGGCGGCACTCGACCGGATCGGGCTCACGGCACGGATGCACTGCGTGCTCGTGCACGCGCTGGGGGAGGAGCGGACCCAGATCCAGCTCGCCGAGATCGGGGGCATGGACAAGACGACGATGGTCGTCACCGTCGACGCCCTGGAGAAGGCCGG
This sequence comes from Streptomyces sp. CA189, assembly GCF_056428985.1. Classification (NCBI taxonomy): domain Bacteria; kingdom Bacillati; phylum Actinomycetota; class Actinomycetes; order Kitasatosporales; family Streptomycetaceae; genus Streptomyces; species Streptomyces sp. CA189. Next base: position 131,371 of record NZ_JBWJVM010000007.1, read on the forward strand.
GCTGGCCGAGCGGCGGCAGTCCGGCACGGACCGCCGGGCCCGCGTCATCGTCGTCACCGAACAGGGCGCCGCCCTGGCGCAGGAGAGCAGCCGCATCGTCGACCAGGTGCACGCCGACGCGCTCGCCTCCCTCTCGGACGCGGACCGCGAGGCCGTGCTGCGCGTACTCAACCTGCTGGTCAAAGGCGACCTGGAGACCCCGTCGGAGAGCCCGAGGCCGGCCCGCAGGGCCCGCCAGTAGCGGCCCGGTATCCCCCGGATGGCCCAGTCGCAGGGCCGTCCGGCGCCTTCTGGCAGAGAGTGGGAGCAAGGAACTCAAGCCCAGGGGGGCACCACCATGCCGGAGGCGTACGCACATGGGACTGTTCGACTTCATGAGGTCCGACAAGAAGAAGGAACAAGCCGAGAAGGCCGCGGAGAAGGCGGCTGAGCAGGTGCAACAGCAGGCCGCGGCCGCTCCGGCGCCCCCGTCCGCGATGCCCGCCGACGCCGGGACCAAGTACACCGACTCGGCGGCGGCGACCAAGGCGGCCGCCGAGCGCATGGCGGCGGCGGCGCCGCCCAAGGCCGCACCGATGCCGCCCAAGGCCACACCGGCGCCCCCCGTCGCACGGCCCGCCCCGCACACGCCCACGCCGGCTTCCGCCGCGCACAAGGCGGTCCCGGCGGCGCCGATGCCCGCGGCGGCGTCGAAGCCCGCACCCAAGCCGCAGCGCACGTACACCGTCCGCTCGGGCGACTCGCTCTCCGCGATCGCCCGCCGCGAGCTCGGCAACGAGGGCCGCTGGCGCGAGCTCTACGCCATGAACAGGGGCGTCATCGGCTCCAACCCCGACATGATCCACCCGGGGATGAAGCTCACCCTCCCGAGCTAGCGGGGAGACGAACATGAGAGTGGGGCCCGGATCCCTTCCAGGATCCGGGCCCCACTCTCATGCGCGCCGTTCGTCAGCGGTGCTTGCGCTTCGCGTCCTCCGCGTCGATCCGCTCCTGCGCGGCCTCCGCCTCAGCTTCCAGGCCGGACACGAAATCCGACGTCCCGGACTCGCGCTCCTTCGCCGCCAGCTCCTCGTCGAAGGAGGCCTGGCCCTGCTCCTCCCGCGCCGACAGCTCGGTGGCGGCCGGCGGTTCCACGAGCCAGTCCGGGTTCGACTGCTGGTCCCACCACCTCCACGCGGCGTAGGCCCCGCCGGCCAGGACGCCGACCACCGCCGCGCCCTTGAACCACCGGCCGCAGCGCTCCCGCCGTTCGTGGCGCCGTACGAGCTTCTGCACCTCCTTGGCCGATACCTGGCCGCGCAGCGCCGCGAACGCCGCCGTCGACCGGGAAGCGGCCTCCTCGGCGACCGGCTGGGCCGCCGCGAGGGCGCTCTCCAGCCGCGGCTGCGTGTACTCCACGGCGTGCTGGGCCGCCAGGCGGGTCTGCTTCACGGCGTTGGTCGCCGCCCGGTCCACATTCGGCGGCACATGGGCGCGGACCGATTTGATCCGGGGCTGGACGTGGCAGCAGTACGTCGAGCGGGCCTGCTTGGCAGCCTCGCCGGCCGCGTAAGACACCTTCGGTGCGAGCCGTTCATTTGCTTCGTGGGCGTAATGCACCGCAGCGTGCTTGGCGGATTCCGCGTACGGCGCCACCACTTCCGCTGCGTGCCGCGCCGTATCCCTGGCACTTGATGCTGCCAGGCGCACGCTTTCCTTGCGGGTCACAGGATCCTCCTCCTCGGTGGCGGACACAGTTCACCTTTCCACCCTTTGTCGGATCATGCCTCCCATACCGCCGCCCGGCATGCGCGACAGGGCATATGGGTGGACGATTTCCGCCCGGTGCAGCCCTCCGTGCGAGGATCTGACACCGACAGTGATGACGAGAGGAAGGCAGATCCGTGGCCGAGAAGCTCTACGCCACCCTGAAGACCACCCACGGCGACATCGAGATCGAGCTTCTGCCGAACTTCGCTCCGAAGACCGTGCGGAACTTCGTCGAACTCGCCACCGGCGAGCGCGAGTGGACGCGTCCCACGGACGGCCAGAAGACCACGGACCCGCTCTACGACGGCACCGTCTTCCACCGCGTCATCAGCGGGTTCATGATCCAGGGCGGCGACCCGCTGGGGAACGGCACCGGCGGCCCCGGCTACCAGTTCGCCGATGAGTTCCACCCCGACCTGGCCTTCACCAAGCCCTACCTGCTCGCGATGGCGAACGCCGGCCCGGGCACCAACGGCTCGCAGTTCTTCATCACCGTCGCCCCCACCGCCTGGCTGACGCGCAAGCACACCATCTTCGGCGAGATCGGCGACAAGGCCAGCCAGAAGATCGTCGACACCATCGCCGCAGGTCCCACCAATCCGCGCACCGAGCGCCCCCTCGACGACGTGATCATCCACTCCGTCGTCATCGAGAAGCGCTGACCGCAGGGGAACCTTTCGGCCCCGCCCGTCCGTCCTCGATACGTACCGGACGGGCGCGGCGGATCCGCCGCCTCGCCGCCGACCGAGGGGACCGATGGACACCGACCGTCTTCCGGGCTGCTACCGGCACCCGGACCGCGAGACCGGGATCAGCTGTACGCGCTGTGAGCGGCCGATCTGCCCCGAGTGCATGATCAGCGCCTCGGTCGGCTTCCAGTGCCCCGAGTGCGTCCGCGGGGGCTCGGGAACGGGCCACGGGCCCGCGGCCAACGCTCCGCGGACGATCGCGGGCGGGGCGATCGCCGCGGACCCGTACCTGGTCACCAAGATCCTGATCGGGATCAACGTGGCCGTGTACCTCGCGGCAGAGGCCGTCCCGGGGCTGTGGAGCCACCTGGTGCTCCTGGGCTGGTACGGCGACCAGACCGGCGTGTCCACCGGCGAGTACTACCGGCTGCTGACCTCGACGTTCCTGCACACCGCGCTGTGGCACGTCTTCGGCAACATGCTCGCGCTGTGGTTCATCGGCGGACCCCTGGAGCAGGCCCTCGGCCGGGCCCGCTATCTCGCCGTGTACCTGCTGTCCGCCTTGGGCGGCAGCGCCGTGGTCTACCTGCTGACGGCACCGACCGTCGCGACCCTCGGCGCCTCGGGCGCCGTCTTCGGCCTGCTCGGTGCCACCGTGGTGCTGTTCCGCCGGATGAGGTACGAAATGCGCCCGCTGATCACCATGGCGGTGTTCATGCTGGTACTGACCTTCGTACCGGGGCTGAACGTGTCGTGGCAGGCCCATATCGGTGGCCTCGTCACCGGTGTACTGGTCGCTTCGGGCTTCCTGTGGCCCACCAAGGACATGGGCGCGCGGAATCGCAAATTCGTCCAGTGGGGCACCTGTGTGGCGGTGTTCCTGCTGGCCACAGCCCTGATCGCGATCCGTACGGCCGAACTTTCCGTACTCACCTGATCACACCGGCGTCAACTCTCCACAGAGTTATCCACAGATCTTCTGTCTTTTCCTCAGGTGTGGATGACGCTGTGGATAACTCATGGGGAGAGCTTGCGGAGCCGGGCTACTTCCACTGCGTGGAGACGCCGAATCCTGCCGCAATGAAGCCGAATCCGACCACAATGTTCCAATTTCCGAGGGCTTCGATCGGAAGCTGGGTCTCGGACAGATAAAAAACGACGATCCACGCCAGGCCGACCAAGAAGAACGCCAGCATGACCGGGGCGACCCAGTTGCGGTTCGTCAGCTTGATCGACTGCGGCGTCCGCGAGGGGGGCGGCGTGTAGTCGTCCTTCTTGCGGATACGTGACTTCGGCACGAGGGGCTCTCCTGTCGATGGGCTGGGGACCTTGCCTGCCCCGGGCGTCCGTTAGCGTAGTGGACCTGTGGCGTTGAAGGAGAAGGGTACGTTGAGCAATTCCGACGACTCCTCCGCGGGTCCCCGTCGCCGTGCCAGACCGGTCCGGCTGCTCACGGCCGCCGTCTTCGCCCTGGCCGGCTTGATCTTCGTCACCAGCTTCAACACCTCCAAGGGTACGAACATCCGGACGGACGCCTCGCTCCTCAAGCTGTCCGACCTGATCCAGGAGCGCAGCCAGAGCAACCTGGAGCTGGAGAAGAGCACCGCCACCGCACGCGACCAGGTCGACGCCCTCGCCGACCGGGACAACGGGAGCACCAAGGCCGAGGACGCCAGGCTGGCCGCCCTGCGCGCCGCCTCCGGCACCGAGGAGATCGCCGGCAAGGCCGTGACGGTCACCCTCAACGACGCGCCCCCGAACGCCACGGCCCGCATCCCCAACGTGCCCGAGCCGCAGCCCAACGACCTGGTGATCCACCAGCAGGACCTCCAGGCCGTGGTCAACGCCCTCTGGCAGGGCGGCGCCGAGGGGATCCAGGTCATGGACCAGCGCCTGATCTCCACCAGCGCCGTGCGCTGCGTGGGAAACACCCTGATCCTGCAGGGCCGGGTGTACTCGCCCCCGTACAAGGTGTCGGCGGTCGGCGACCCCGGTGCGCTGAAGAAGGCCCTCGCGGCCTCCCCGGCGCTGCAGAACTACCAGCTGTACGTCAACGCGTACGGGCTCGGCTGGAAAGTGGACGAGCACAAGGCACTGACACTTCCGGGCTACTCCGGCACAGTGGACCTCCACTATGCGAAGCCGCTGGAGTCCGCCACCCCGTGACCGTGACGTCGACGTGCCGCGCCTGCTGGTACGGACGTTCAGCGAGGTGTGCCTGACCGCGGGCTCGCTCATCGTGCTCTTCGTGGTCTACGTCCTGCTGTGGACCGGGGTCAAGGCCGACCAGGCCATGGACGGGGAGATGGCCCGCATGCGCGACCGCTGGTCCGCGGCGCCCGCGGCCGCCCCTCAGCCCGCTCCCGCTCCGTCGGCAGCCCCCTCGGCCGCCCCGCAGTCCGCCGCGTACCCGCCGGACCGGGCCTTCGCCGAGATGTACGTCCCGCGCTTCGGCCCCGGCTGGAACAAGCCGGTCCTGGAGGGCACGGGCACGGAGCTGCTGAAGAAGGGCCTGGGCCACTACGCCGGCACGGCCCCGCTCGGCGGGACCGGGAACTTCGCGGTGGCCGGCCACCGGCGCACGTACGGCGACCCCTTCAAGGACATCCCCAAGCTGCGCACCGGAGACCTGGTGATCCTCAAGGACGCCACCGGCTGGTACACGTACACCGTCCGCGCGGAGCCGCTGCGCACGCTCCCCACGGAGGTCGGCGTGGTCGACCCGGTGCCGAGCCGCTCGCCCTTCACCGGGCCGGGCAAGTACCTGACGCTCACCACCTGCGACCCGGAATGGGGCCACAGCCACCGGCTCGTGGTCTGGGCCGAACTGACCGGTATGCGGACCCTCGCGCAGGGCCGGCCGGAGGGTTTGGCAAGGTGACCCTCCGCGCCGGGCGGGTGCCTTTAGGCTGTGGACGTACCGCCCCCGCGGTGCGTTGAACGATCGTGGACGAAAAGGACACAGGCGGCATGTACGGCTGGATCTGGCGGCATTTGCCGGGTAACGCGTGGGTACGCGTGATGATCTCCCTCGTGCTGGTGCTCGCGGTGGTGTTCGTGCTGTTCCAGTACGTCTTCCCGTGGGCCGAGCCGCTGCTTCCGTTCAACGATGTGACGGTGGACGAGGGATCGGGAGCGACTCCGTGAGCGCGCGCATTCTTGTTGTCGACAATTACGACAGCTTTGTCTTCAACCTGGTCCAGTACCTCTACCAGCTCGGCGCCGAGTGCGAGGTGCTGCGCAACGACGAGGTCGAGCTCGCCCACGCCCAGGACGGCTTCGACGGCGTGCTGCTGTCCCCGGGCCCCGGGACGCCGGAAGAGGCCGGCGTCTGCGTGGACATGGTCCGCCACTGCGCGGACACGGGCGTACCGGTCTTCGGGGTCTGCCTCGGCATGCAGTCGATGGCCGTCGCCTACGGAGGCGTCGTCGGCCGGGCCCCGGAACTGCTGCACGGCAAGACCTCGCCGGTGGTCCACGAGGGCCTCGGCGTCTTCGAAGGTCTGCCCTCGCCCTTCACCGCGACCCGGTACCACTCCCTCGCGGCCGAGCCGCCGACCCTCCCGGACACGCTGGAGGTCACGGCGCGGACCGAGGACGGGATCATCATGGGGCTGCGCCACCGCGAGCACGACGTCGAGGGCGTGCAGTTCCACCCCGAGTCCGTGCTGACCGAGTGGGGCCACCGGATGCTCGCGAACTGGCTGGTGCGCTGCGGTGACGCGGGCGCGGTGGAGCGCTCCGTGGGGCTCGCCCCGGTGGTGGGCAAGGCCGTCGCGTGACGGCCCTCGCGCCGTCCGCGCCCACCGAGGGCCGGGCAGCGCGACGCAGGGCAGCGCAGGAGGCCGCGAAGCGCACGCGGACGCGGGGCCGGGGCCGGCGGCGCAGACGGCCCGCCTCGGGCGGGCCGGTCGTGGTCGTCAGCAGGCTCGCCGGGGAGCTGTTCATCACGCTGGGCCTGGTGATGCTGCTCTTCGTCGGCTACCAGCTCTGGTACACGAACTTCCTGGCGGGCCGGACGGCAGATGACGCCGCCGGCTCCCTGCTCCAGAACTGGGACCGCGATCCGGCCGGCGCGGCCGCCCCGCCCGTGGCGGCCTTCGAGCCGGGCCAGGGCTTCGCGATCCTGTACATCCCGAAGCTGGACGTGAAGGTGCCGGTCGCGGAGGGGACGAACAAGGCGAAGGTCCTCGACAAGGGGATGGTCGGCCACTACGCCGAGGCGCCGCTCGCGACCGGGATGCCGGCCGATCCCCAGGGAAACTTCGCGCTGGCGGGCCACCGGAACACGCACGGCGAACCTTTCCGCTACATCAACCGGCTGGTGCCGGGGGACAAGATCGTGGTGGAGACGCGGGACGCGTACTACACGTACGAGATGAGCTCGCAGCTCGCGCAGACCCCGCCGTCGAACGTGTCGGTCATCAAGCCGGTGCCCGTCGGATCGGGGTTCACCTCCCCGGGCCGCTACATCACGCTGACCACGTGCACCCCGGAGTTCACGAGCACCTACCGGATGATCGTATGGGGCAGGATGACCGCAGAACGCCCCCGCAGCCAGGGTGCTCCGCCCGAGCTGACCAGCCCGTAGAGGATCCGCAGTGTCACGTGCCGCCGCACCGCCCCCGAGCCGCAGCGCCTTCGCGGGGTTCCTGAGCCTGCTGGGCGAGCTCCTGATCACGGTGGGCCTCGTGCTCGGGCTGTTCGTGGCGTACTCGCTGTGGTGGACGAACGTCCTGGCGGACCGGGACGCCTCCGCACGCGGCGACGCGGTGCGCGAGCAGTGGGACAAGGCGGCGCCCTCGCAGGAGGCGGCCGCGGCGCCCGGCGCACTGGACACCCAGGGCGGGGTCGGCTTCCTGCACGTGCCGGCGATGAAGAACGGCGAGGTGCTGGTCAAGCGGGGCACCGGCTCGGAGGTCCTGAACGACGGCGTCGCCGGGTACTACACGGAGCCGGTCAAGTCGGCGCTGCCGTGGGACCCGGCGGGCAATTTCGCGCTGGCGGCCCATCGCGACGGGCACGGGGCCAAGTTCCACAACATCGACAAGCTGAAGAACGGCGACGCGGTCGTCTTCGAGACCCGCGACACCTGGTACGTGTACAAGGTCTTCGCCGAGCTGAGCCAGACCTCGAAGTACAACGTGGACTCGATCAGCCCGGTCCCCAAGGAGTCGGGCCGCACGGCGCCGGGCCGCTACATCACCCTGACGACCTGCACGCCCGTGTACACCTCGAAGTACCGCTACATCGTGTGGGGCGAGCTGGTCCGCACGGAGAAGGTCGACGCGAAGCGGAGCCTTCCGGCGGAGCTGCGCTAGTCGTGGACCTGTGGATAAGTCGGCGTTGAGAGTGACAAGCCGTCACTCTCAGAATCAGCGCAGCACCTGGAGCCGTACTCCGGCACTCCAGGCCTCCAGAAGGCCCCTGTGGACGGCTGTCACACCTCCCTGGGCGGCGATGGCCAAGGACTCGCGCGTGAAGGCGCAGGTGGCCACGTAGAGGGCCACATCGGCCTGGTGGAGGACCTTGGAGGAGCCGAGGAACTTCTGCATCTCGCCGCTGAGGACGTGCCGGAAGGGCGCGAAGTTCTTGCACTGGACGGCGACCGACCGTCCGTCCGCCGTCCTGGCGGTGATGTCGACCCCGCGGTCGCCTCCGTGCCCGCCGTACACCTCGACGTCGGTGCACCCATCGCGGCGCAGCAGCTCTGCTACGTGCAGCTCGAACTCCTTCCAGCTCATTGCGTCGATGGTTCCGATGACCCCGGTGAGGGCCCGCACGTCCTGGCCGCGCTGGAGCCGGCTGATCTGGAGGTCGTGCTCGATGAGCTTCATCTGGATCTGCTGCACGTCCTCCCGGAGGGAGATCAACTCTCGCCGCTGTTCGCCGGACGTCTCGATCAGGACGTTCAGCATCGGCACGACGGTCTTGCCGAGCACGTCGGTGATGCGGGTGTCGATCCGCTCGTCGAGCTCGTCCCAACTGTCCCTGTGGACAAGGTTATCCACAGGGCGTGTGCGGACCTCATACTCCGTGTCCAGGAGGTATGTACGGACCTGACGTGCGACTTTGCTGTCTCGGAGCAGCATGCCCGCATTCAGCACCGCCCGTCGGGACCACATGGCGATGGCCGCGGCGCGGGTGTTGAGCCCACTGACCTCCTTAAAGGAGGTCAGTTCTGGACCTGTCAAAACCTGATAACCGTTGAACGTGAGTTCGTCTCGGTGATCGATCACCACGGATTCGAGGGTCTTAATACCGACCTCGTAGTACGCCGCCACCATCGCCGTCGTCACGTGCAGCCCGTCCGGCAGCAGTGACAGCGTCTTCACCTTGTCCAGCACGTCCGTCCGCTCCAGGACGCTGGTGCGCAAAGTCGGGGACTCCAGCAGCACCGATTCGTTGATCATGACCCGTCCTCCCGGCGGGGCCCGATACCCCACCCCCATCCGGGCTAACGAATTCGTACATATGAAGACACGTACGAAATGGGTCCGGCCCCTCTCGTGGAGAGGGGCCGGACCCGTTGCTGTGCGTGTGCCGCCGGCTAATCGCCGAGGCCTCCGAAGAAGCCGCCGCCGTTGTTGTTGCCGCCGTTCTGCTGGCCGTCTTCCATCGTGGTCACGTCGACCGTCGCGCCGGGCTGGACCGTGGTGCCGACCCCGGGGTTCGAGGTCAGGATCCTCGCCTTGCCGTCGGAGGAGCCCGACAGCACGGATCCGAAGACGAGGTTCTTGGAGGCGAGCAGGGCCCGGGCCTCGTTGATCGTCCTGCCCGCCAGGTTCGGGACCTGGATCTGCTGGACCGGCTTGGCGACGGAGATGTTGACCGTCGAGCCGACGTCGACCGAGCTATTGGTGCCGGGGTCCTGGCCGACGACCGTCTTGGGGGCCGTGCCCGGGGACGCGTCCACCTCGGTGACGCTGCCGAGCTTCAGCTTGAGGGCCTGCAGGGCCTTCGAAGCGTCGGCTTGGCTCTTGCCGGTGAGGTCCGGGACGGTCACCTTGGAGACTTCCTTGGCCACCGTCAGCTCGATGGTCGAGCCCTTCTCGGCCTCGCCGCTCTTCGGGTTCTGCTCGATGACGGTGCCGGCGGGCCGCTCGGACTCGACCGTCTTCTTCTGGATCTGGAAGCCCTTCTCCGTGAGCGCCTTCTCCGCGTCGGCGACCGCCAGGTTGATGACGTTCGGAACGAGGACCTTGGGCGCCCCGGTGGAGACCTTCACCTTGACGACGGAGTTCTTGTCGACCTTGACGCCCTCGGCCGGGTTCTGCTCGCAGACGCTGCCCTTGGGGGCGGCCTCGCAGGGCATCTCCCCGTCCTGCTGGACGACGAGGCCGACGTTGTCCCCGTTGGCCTTGGCCTGCTCGAAGGTTTCGCCGATGAGCTTGGGGACCGCGGGCCGGTTGTCGGCGGTGGTGTCGAAGAGGGCCCGTCCGATGAGGATCGCGCCGACCAGGACGAGGATGCCGGCGGTGACCAGCAGGATCGTGGAGGCCTTGCTCTTCTGCTGACGCCGGCCGTGGCCGCCCTGGTCGTATCCGCCCTGGGCCGGGTACCCGGTGGCCCCGTATCCGCCGTCACCCGGCGGCATCGGCGGGAGCATGGAGGTCTGGTTCGGGTCGGCGGTGCGCAGGGCGGTGGTGGGCTGGTCGTAGCCCTGGTGTCCGTAGCCCTGCCCCTGGTCGGGGTAGCCGTAGCCGGCGGCGCCCATGGAGGCGGTGGCGGCGACGGGCTGGCCGTCGAGGCAGGCCTCGATGTCGGCGCGCATCTCGTCGGCGGACTGGTAGCGGTAGTCGGCGTCCTTGACCAGCGCCTTCAACACGATCGCGTCCATCTCGGGCGTGATCTCGGAGTCGAAGTTCGACGGGGGCTGGGGCTCTTCCCGTACGTGCTGGTAGGCGACCGCGACCGGGGAGTCGCCGATGAACGGCGGCCGGACGGCGAGGAGCTCGTACAGCAGGCAGCCGGCCGAGTAGAGGTCGGAGCGCGCGTCGACCTGCTCGCCCCTGGCCTGCTCCGGGGAGAGGTACTGGGCGGTGCCGATGACGGCGGCGGTCTGCGTCATGGTCATGCCGGAGTCGCCCATGGCGCGGGCGATGCCGAAGTCCATGACCTTGACCTGGCCGGAGCGGGTCAGCATGACGTTGGCGGGCTTGATGTCGCGGTGCACGATGCCGGCGCGGTGCGAGTACTCCAGTGCCTGGAGGATGCCGATGCACATCTCCAGGGTGCGCTCGGGCAGCAGCTTGCGGCCGGAGTGCAGGAGCTCGCGCAGGGTCGAGCCGTCGACGTACTCCATCACGATGTACGGGATGGAGATGTTGTCGACGTAGTCCTCGCCGGTGTCGTACACGGCGACGATCGCCGGGTGGTTGAGCGATGCGGCCGACTGGGCCTCGCGCCGGAACCTGGCCTGGAAGGACGGGTCGCGGGCGAGGTCGGCGCGCAGGGTCTTGACGGCGACGGTACGGCCGAGCCGGGTGTCGTGGGCGAGGTAGACCTCGGCCATGCCACCGCGGCCGAGCACGTGGCTCAGCTCGTACCGGCCGCCGAGGCGACGCGGCTCTTCCATAACGTTGCAGCCCTCTCCGTCAGTCCCGACCGCACCGGTGTGTGGTCCGGCGGTGTGCTGTTCGCGCAAAGGCTACCGGCCGATCGCCGGTGATCGGTTCGTGACCACCGGCTGATACCGGACCGGTACCGTACGCTCGGATCCGGGCGGGAACGGTGACCCGGATCACATTTTGTGTGCCCCTTGCGGCTCTCGCGTGGCCCTCGGCCCCGCCCGTCACCCCTTGTTGCTCTTGAGCACGGCTTCCATGACGGCCTTCGCCACGGGGGCGGCGAGGCCGGCGCCGCTGATGTTCTCGCGCTCCTCAGTGCTGTCCTCGATGACGACGGCGACGGCGACCGGCGAGCTGCCGTCCGTGTTCTCCGCGTAGGAGATGAACCAGGCGTACGGGCGCTTCTTGTTGCCCTCGCCGTGCTGGGCGGTACCGGTCTTGCCGCCGACGACGGTGTCCGTGATCCGGGCGGTCTTGCCGGTGCCGTTCTGGACGACGTTGACCATCATGTCCCGGACCTTCTTCGCGTTCTCGGCGGAGAGGGGCCGGCTCATTTCCTGCGGCTCGTGCTTCTCGATGACGTCGACGTTGGGCGATTCCAGCTGCTTGACCATGTACGGCTTCATCAGCTTGCCGTTGTTGGCGATGGCGGCGGTGACCATGGCCATCTGCAGCGGGGTGGCCGCGGTGTTGAACTGGCCGATGGAGCTCAGGGCGTTGCCGTCCTTGCCCATGGTCTTGTCGTAGACGCTGGCGAAGGCGCGGACCGGGGTGTCGATCTTGTCGTTGTTGAAGCCGAACTTCTCGGCGGTCTTCACCATGTTGTCCCGCCCCACCTTGTCGCCCAGGTTGGCGAAGACGGAGTTGCAGGAGACCTGCATGGCGTAGTTGAGGGTGGCCTTGCCGCAGTTCGGGGCGTGGTTGACCATCTCGGTCTTGGTGCCCGGCAGGATGTACGGGTCCTCGGTGTCGGTCGGCGCGTTGACGTCCGCGACGATGCCGTGCTCCAGGGCCGCGGCGGCGGTGACCACCTTGAAGGTGGAGCCGGGCGGGTAGGTCTCGCGCAGGGCGCGGTTGACCAGCTTCTTGTCCTCGCTGTCCTTGAGCTCGACCCAGGCCTTCTCGTCGGTCTTCGAGTTGCCCGCGAAGGCCGAGGGGTCGTACGAGGGGGTGCTGACCAGGGCGAGGATCGCGCCGGTGCGCGGGTCGATCGCCGCGACCGCTCCCTTCTTGGTGCCGAGCTTGTCGAACGCGGCCTTCTGGGCGGCGGCGTTGAGCGTGGTGACGACGTTGCCGCCCTGCTTCTTCTCGCCGGTGAACATGCCGATGGTGCGGTCGAAGAAGAGCCGGTCGTCGTTGCCGGTGAGGATGCCGTCCTCGATGGACTCCAACTGCGTGGAGCCGAAGGCCTGCGAGGCGTAGCCGGTCACCGGGGCCCAGAGCGGGCCGTTGAGGTAGCCCCGCTTGTACTTGTAGTCGCTGCCGTCGGTGACGTCGGAGCGGGTGATCGCCGCGCCCTCGACGATGATGTTGCCGCGTTCGGTGGCGTACTGGGCGATCTGGACCCGGCGGTTCTCCTTGCGGGTGCTCAGCTCCTCGGCCTTGACGTACTGGATCCAGTTGGTCCGCACGAGCAGTGCCAGGACGAGCAGCCCGCAGAAGATCGAGATGCGGCGCAGGGGCTTGTTCATGACGGGCGGACCACCTGGGTCATCTCGGAGTCGGGGGACGGTGCCGGGGCCGGGGCAGGGCGGCGTGCGGTGTCGCTGATCCGGATGAGGATGGCGATGAGGATCCAGTTCGCGAGGACGGACGAGCCGCCGGACGCGAGGAAGGGCATGGTCATGCCGGTCAGGGGGATGAGGCCCATGACTCCGCCGGCGACCACGAAGATCTGGAGCGCGAAGGCGCCGGAGAGGCCGATCGCGAAGAGCTTGCCGAAGGGGTCGCGGGCGGCGAGGGCGGTGCGCACGCCCCGCTCGATGATCAGGCCGTAGAGCAACAGGAAGGCCATGACCCCGGCGAGCCCGAGCTCTTCGCCGACGGTGGAGAAGATGAAGTCGGAGTTGGCCGCGAAGCCGATGAGGTCGGAGTTGCCCTGTCCCCAGCCCGTGCCGAGGACCCCGCCGGAGCCGAAGCTCATGATCGACTGGCCGACCTGCTCGCAGGCGCCGGACGTCTGGTAGCAGGCGAAGGGGTCGAGCCAGGCGGTGACGCGGGCCTTGACGTGGCTGGCGGTGGCGCCGACCACGGTGGCCCCGCCCACGCTCATGAGCAGGCCGATCACGATCCAGCTGGTGCGCTCGGTGGCGACGTACAGCATGATCACGAACATGCCGAAGAAGAGCAGCGAGGTGCCGAGGTCGTTCTCGAAGACCAGGACGAGCAGGCTCATCGCCCAGATCATCAGGATCGGGCCGAGGTCGCGGCCGCGCGGCAGGTAGAGGCCCATGAAGCGGCGGCTGGCGAGCGCCAGGGCGTCGCGCTTGACCATGAGGTAGCCGGCGAAGAAGACGGCGATGACGATCTTCGCGAACTCGCCGGGCTGGATCGAGAACCCGCCGACGCTGATCCAGATCTTGGCGCCGAAGACGTCGGCTCCCAGACCCGGGATCACGGGCAGGATCAGCAGCACGAGCGAGGCGGCCATGGAGATGTACGTGAACCGCTGGAGCACCCGGTGGTCCTTGAGGACCAGCAGTACGACGGCGAACAGGGCGATGGCCAGCGCCGTGTACATCATCTGTCGGGGCGCGGACTCGGAGAAGATCCCGAACTGCCGCTTCGCGAGGTTCTGCAGCCGCTCGGACTGGTCGAGGCGCCAGATCAGGACGAGGCCGAGCCCGTTGAGGAGCGTGGCGATCGGCAGCAGCAGCGGGTCGGCGTACTTGGCGTAGCGCCGCACGACGAGGTGGGCGATGCCCGCCAGGACGCCGAGGCCGAGCCCGTAGGTGAGCATGCCCGGGGGCAGCTTCCCGTGGATCGACAGGCCCGCGTTGGCGTAGGCGAAGATCGGGATGACCACGGCGAAGGCGAGCAGCAGGAGCTCGGTGTTCCGCCGGCTCGGCAGCTCGATGGCGCCGATGGTGGTCGTGTTGGTGACAACGCTCATGGTGTGGCGGGCCCCCTGTGCCCGCGTATGTCTACTGCTTCTCGCACAGGCCGACGACCTGCTGCTCGGCGGCAGTCAGCTCGGGGCCGGGTGTTTGGTTGCCCTGCGCCTCGGCGGCACGCCGTTCCTCGTCCTTCTTGCAGGCGGAGGTCTGGGTGCCGAGCTCGTCGATCTTCGAACGGGCGGAGTCGAGGCTGCTCTCGCTGATCGTGTCCACGACCTGCTTGCGCTTGAAGGGCGGCAGGTACTTCAGTTCGATGTCGGGGCGGTCGGTCTCCACCGTGGAGAGCTCCATCGGCCCCAGCTTCTGGCTGATCCCGCGGAAGAGCGCGACGTGCTCGTCCTTGACCCCGACGTAGAACTGCGTCTGGGTCCAGCGGTAGCCGGCGTACAGGCCGCCGCCGATGACACCGAGGACGACGAGCAGCGTCAGCGTGCGCGTGGTCCACTTGCGCCCTTTGCCGCGGCGCCTGCGCGGGTGGTCGTACGTGTCCTCGTACCCGGAGTCCCCGTCGTAAGGGTCGGGGTCGCCGAAGCTGCCGTAGGCGTCGGCTCCGCCGCCCTGTCCCGGGGCGCCGTAGCCGCCGTAACCCGGGGCCTCGCCGCTGCCGGGGGGGCCGAAGGCGCCGGCGGGCGGGGGGCTCTGGCGGCCGAGCCCGGAGGCGCGGCCGGCCGGCGTCTGCATGGCGTTGCCGCCGTCGAAGAGCTGGTGGTGCTGGTTCTCGGCGACCGCGCCCACGACGACCGGGGTGTCGTTGACCTGCGCGGCCAGGGTGTCGCCGCTGTCGGTGTCGAGGACGTCGGCCACGATGCAGGTGATGTTGTCGGGGCCGCCGCCGCGCAGCGCGAGCTGGATGAGCGAGGCCACGGTCTCGCGGGGGCCGTGGTAGTCGGCGAGGGTCTCCTCCAGGGTCTGGTGGGAGACCACGCCGGAGAGCCCGTCGGAGCAGATCAGGTAGCGGTCGCCGACCCGGACCTCGCGGATGGAGAGGTCGGGCTCGACGATGTCGCCGCTGCCCAGGGCTCTCATCAGCAGGGAGCGCTGCGGGTGGGTGGTGGCTTCCTCTTCGGTGATCCGGCCCTCGTCGACGAGGCGCTGCACCCAGGTGTGGTCCTGGGTGATCTGCGTGAGGACCCCGTCGCGGAGCAGGTAGGCGCGGGAGTCGCCGACGTGGACCAGGCCGAGGCGCTGGCCCGTCCACAGCAGGGCGGTGAGCGTGGTGCCCATGCCCTCCAGCTGGGGGTCCTCCTCGACCATGACGCGCAACTGGTCGTTGGCGCGCTGCACGGCGGTGCTGAGCGCGGTGAGCATGTCGGAGCCCGGGACGTCGTCGTCGAGCTGGACGAGGGCGGAGATCACCTCGGAGCTGGCGACTTCACCGGCGGCCTGGCCACCCATGCCGTCGGCGATCGCAAGGAGACGGGGACCGGCGTAGCCGGAGTCCTCGTTGCCCTCGCGGATCATGCCCTTGTGCGATCCGGCGGCGAACCGCAGGGACAGACTCATGCGCACCTGCCCTGTCGACGCCTCGGGGTACAACCGGTCTCGAGCCACACTGCCCACCCTCCGGCCTGGAGCGCGCTCGGGTCCGTGTCCCCGGTGGGACGGACCCCTGCGGCTCGCTCGCTCCGCTCGCTCATTCTCGTACTACTTCCGCAGCTCGATGACGGTCTTGCCGATGCGGATCGGGGCGCCCGGCGGAATGGGCGTCGGGGTGGTCAGCCGGGTCCGGTCGAGATACGTGCCGTTGGTGGACCCGAGATCCTCGACGATCCACTGGCCGTCACGGTCGGGGTAGATCCTGGCATGCCTGCTGGAGGCGTAGTCGTCGTCCAGCACGATCGTGGAGTCGTGGGCGCGGCCCAAGGTGATCGTCTGGCCGGCGAGGGCCACCGTGGTGCCCGTGAGGGTGCCCTCGGAGACGACGAGTTTGGTGGGCGCACCGCGGCGCTGGCGCTGCTGCGGTGGGGCCGCCGGCTGGCGGCCCTGCTGGGTCGGGGCGCTGGAAGCGCCCCCGCCGCGTCGGGAACCGCGCTGCGTGACTCTCGTACCGAAGAGATCGCTGCGGATGACCTGGACGGCCACGATGACGAACAGCCACAGAACGGCCAGGAAACCCAACCGCATGACCGTCAGGGTCAGCTCTGACATTGCCCCCGCTTCACCCTTCGGCTTGCCGGTAAATGATGGTGGTGCTGCCCACGACGATCCGCGAACCGTCGCGGAGCGTAGCGCGGGTGGTGTGCTGCCCGTCCACCACGATGCCGTTGGTGGACCCGAGATCCTGGATCGTCGAGGGCGTTCCGGTCCGGATCTCACAGTGCCGGCGCGATACGCCGGGGTCGTCGATCCGCACGTCGGCTTCGGTGCTTCGGCCGAGTACGAGCGTAGGGCGCGAGATCTGGTGGCGGGTGCCGTTGATCTCGATCCAGTGGCGCCGTACGGCGCCGCCGGTGGGTACGGGGGCCGGTCCGCCGGGTCCGCCGGGTCCGGGCCGGCGCGCGCCGGGTCCGCCCGGGGGCGGTCCGGCGGGCATGGGCGGCGCGGAGGCAGGTGGGTAGCCGTAGCCGCCGGGCTGGGCCGGGGGGGCCTGGTGGGCCTGTCCCGGGCCCGGACCGTGCTGGCCGGGGGACTGGGAGGTGCTGGCGGCGAGCGTGCGGCTGCGGACCCGGTAGAGCCCGGTGTCCAGGTCGTCCGCCTTCTCCAGCTGGACCTTGATGGGGCCCATGAAGCTGTAGCGCTGCTGCTTGGCGTAGTCGCGGACGAGGCCCGCGAGCTCGTCGCCGAGCTGGCCGGAGTAGGGGCTCAGGCGCTCGTAGTCGCCCGCGCTCAGCTCCACGATGAAGTCGTTGGGGACGACGGTGCGCTCGCGGTTCCAGATGGTGGCGTTGTTGTCGCACTCGCGCTGGAGCGCGCCCGCGATCTCCACCGGCTGGACCTCGGACTTGAACACCTTGGCGAAGGTGCCGTTCACCAGACCTTCGAGTCGCTGCTCGAACCGCTTCAGGACTCCCATGGGGCACCTCCTCCGTCGTTGTCGCCCTGTACTGCTTACTGATCGTATCCACGCGTGGCGGATTCGGGTGGTTCCCCATCGGTCACGTGCGCATGAGTGTTGGTCCTCACAAGCGATCGTAGGGGGGCCCTGAGGACAGTGTCCCGCACCGGCGGCCGGGTACGGGAGGGGCGGTCGTCGGCGGGACCGGGGAGAGCACGAAAAGCGATGTGAATCCACCCCATCCGACGTGCTAATGTTCCGATGTCGCCAGGGGAACGGCCCGCAAGGGAAGAACCGCTGGTAGCCACTTGCGCGAGTGGCGGAACGGCAGACGCGCTGGCTTCAGGTGCCAGTGTCCTTCGGGACGTGGGGGTTCAAATCCCCCCTCGCGCACAGGTGAAAGAGCCCCCGCTCCGGAGAGATCCGGAGCGGGGGCTCTTTCGTCGTGCCCGGGGGTGTGGGCGCGGGCGTGACGAGCGTCTCGGGTGGTCGTCCGCGCCCGGCCCCGCGCGAGCTTGATTTTAGGGCGCCTAGCGGGACGGCACCCCGCGGGACACGGACAGGGGGTCCCAGCGCGGGCCGCGGTCCGGGAGCAGTGCGGGATCTCCGAGCACCGCGCCCGTGTGCACCTCGTGCATGAGGCGGCGGCCCAGGATCTGGCCGGCGCAGGCGATGCCGCTGACCGCGGAGCCCGTGATGCCGTTCCCGTAGCGGGTGTTGGCCCCGGCGATGTGCAGGCCCTCGATGAGGGTGGCCGTGTCGGGGCGGGCTCCGGTGGGGCCCCACTGGGCCATGCCGAAGGGGGTGCCGCCGGTGGAGAGGGTGTACCGCTCCTGGGTGAGCGGGGTCGCCGTCTCCAGGTGGGTGATGTGGCCGCGGAACGGGCCGAGGACCTCCTCCGCGGCGTCCAGGACGGATTCGGTGAGCCGGGCCTTCTCCTTCCGGTACGCGGGGTGCTCGCGGTACCTCCCGCCGTCGGCCGGGCCTTCGGCGACGCCCCACGGGTCGAGGCCGGGCGGGCAGAGGGTCATCAGCTGGAAGTTGGAGTGGCCGGGCGGGCAGATGCGGCGGCTTACGTGGTCCTTGCCGGAGGCGAAGGACATGAAGAGGAAGTCGGTGGTGGTGTTCGGGGCGCCGGAGCGGAGGTCCTCGTAGAAGCGGGCGATGTCCACGCCGCGGTACCACCACACGTTGGCGTGGCGCTCGACGTCCTTGTTCAGGGCCACGTAGACGGTGGCCCAGGGCAGTGCCATCCGGGCGTCCCTGGTCTTGGCGGCCAGGCGCCGGGGCAGCCGGTCCTCGCCCACCAGGTCGAGCATGGTGCGGCGGTAGTCGGCGTTCGACACGACCACCGGAGCCGTGGCGCCGCTCCCGTCCGCGAACTCGACGCCCCGGGTCCGGCCGTCCTCGATCGCGATCCGGGTCACCCGGGCGCGGGTGCGCAGGGCTCCGCCGTGCGCGCGGATCACTTCGAGCAGCCCCGAGGCGAGCATCTGCCCGCCCCCTTGCGGGTAGTAGGCGCCGCGGACGTAGTGGTCGATGAGGGTGGCGTGCGTGGCGACGGTCGCCTCGTCCGGTGACATCCCGTAATTGGGCGACTGGGCGGCGAGCAGGGTGCGGGCGCGGGTGGAGAGGGCGCAGTGGTCGAAGAGCTCGGCCAGTGTCCGCCGGCCCCAGGCCACCGAGTGCGGGGCCAGCCGTTGCAGCTCCGCCATAGGCAGGTCCGCGGCGGAGACGATCGCGTCGCGGCGCTCGGCGCCGAGTCCCGCCACGACGTCCAGGAAGGTCTCGATACCGGCGGCGTCCTCGGGGCAGGCCTCCTGGAGCCGCTCGCGGTACCGCTTCCAGTCCGCCGACATGTCGAGGGTGGTCCCCCCGACCACGATGCGGTCGAAGCCGTCGGGGTCCATCTCCTCGTACGGGACCCTGCCGCGCAGCCCGAGACCGTCCAGGATGGCCGGCAGGATGCCGTCGGGGCCGCAGTCGCCGAGGTAGTGGACGCCGACGTCGAACTCGTAGGCGCGGCGTCTGCGGAACACGTGGCTGTTGCCTCCCGCGACCGCTCCCTGCTCGGCGACCAGGACCCGCTTTCCGCCGACGGCGAGGTAGGCGGCGCACACCAGGCCGCCGATGCCCGAGCCGATGACGATCGCGTCCCAGTCGTGGGGAGCCGTCGTGCGCGTGGTCGGGTTCATGCGGCGCTCCGTACGAGGGTCCTCGGGACGGCGGGCAGTTGGCCGGGCTCCGAGATGGTCAGGCGGGACACCCGGGGCGCGGTCTGGCGGGCCAGGGCGGTGAGCGTGCGGCCGGGGCCGATCTCCACGAACATGTCGCAGTACAGGCCGTCGGCCATCGTGCGCACCGACTCCGCCCAGCGCACCGGGCCGGTCAGCTGGCGTTCCAGGAGGCCCGGCCAGCCGTCCGGGCCGTGGTGCGGCCGCGCGTCCGCGTTGGCCACGACGGGGGCGGATCCGCGGTGGAACTTCGTGGCGGCGAGGGCGGTGGAGAGGGCCGCCGCCGCTCCGGCCATCAGCGGGGTGTGGAAGGCGCCGCCCAGCGGCACCGGCACGATCCCGGCGGCCCCCAGGTCCCGCGCAAGGGTGCGGCAGCGGGCCACGGAGGCCGGGTCGCCCGACAGGACGGTCTGCCGGCCCGAGTCGAGGTGCGCCGCCCAGACCCGGCCGCCGGCCTCGCGCACCGACTCCGCGACGCGCTCGACGGCTTCGGGGGAGAGCCCGTGCACGGCCGCCATGGTGCCGGGGACCGCGGCGGCCGCCTCGTGCATCGCCTTGCCGCGGGCGGCGACCAGGCGCACGCCCTCGTCGAAGCCGATGATCCCGGCGGCCGCGAGCGCGGAGTACTCGCCCAGGCCGTGGCCGGCGCACACGAGGGGACGGGCGGCTGCCGGCAGGGCCCGCCGCAGATCGGCGAGGATCACCATCTCCAGTACGAAGGTGGCGATCTGGGCGCCGTCCGTCCGCGGCGGGCGGTCCGCGCCGCCGGCGGGGTGCAGCAGCAGCCCGGCCACGTCGTACCCGGACACCTCGCTCGCACGCTCGGCCAGGAACCAGCTCGGGGAGTCGGCCCAGAGCCGCCCCATTCCGGGATGCCGCGCATCCTCGCCTGGAAATATCAAAGCCAACCGTGGGCCGCGCAGTCCGCTCATCTCGACCTCTTCCGCCGTCCCGATATCACCGTCCCGGTGATTCTGGCAGGGGGGTTTGGAATCTCGATAAACGCTTGATGGAACCCCGGGCAAATGCCGGACGAAGAGGGGTGGAGTGGCGGCGTTGTCACTTTAGGGGAATGCGCTGCCTCTTTGGTTGTGGGGGCCTTGCTTGGTCAATTCCTACCCGCATACGGTCCTGTTCGAACGGTTCGAAGGCGACGAGAGGCAAGCGCATGACTCAGCAGACTGTGGCATCCGTGAGTGACTACTACGCGGCTGTCAGCGCGATCGTGAACGAAGAGCTCGAGCTGGAGGAGGGCGAGCTCACCGACGGTGGCCACTTCATCGACGACTACGACAGTGACTCGCTCTCCCTCATCACCGTCGTTTCCCGGATCGAGAAGGAATTGGGTGTCGTCATTCCGAAGACCGACCTCGGTGAACTCGTGAACCTGCGTCTTCTGGTGGACGGTGTCGAGCGGTACGCCAAGGAGAACCCGAATGGCTGAGACAGGACCCGCGCGTACTGCCGGAGAGGCGGCGGGAACGTACCGCCGGGTCGTCATCACCGGGCTCGGCGCGGTGTCTCCGGTCGGTATTGGTGCCGATGTATTCGCCGCCGCCATCCGTGCGGGCGAGAGCGGTACCGGGCCGATCGAGAGTTTCGACGCGAGCGCCTTCCCGCGCCGCAATGCCGGCGAGGTCCTCGATTTCGATCCCGCCGACCACCTCAAGCGGCTCGACCCGACGCGCTGGGGCCGCAGCGGCCTGCTGGCCGCCGCGGCCGCCCGGCTGGCCATCGCCGACGCCGGGATCGACGAGGGCCAGCTGGAAGCCGCCGGAGCCGGCGCGATCATGGGGACGACCAGCGGGGAGTCCGCCGTCGTCCAGGTGCTGGCCGAACAGTGGATCCAGGGCGGACTGGAGTCGATCGACGGCGGGCTGGCCGGTCAGACCCCGGCCTCGCGCATCGCCAACGCGGTCAGCTCCGAGCTGCTGCTGAGCGGCGACACGCAGACGATCCCGACGGCCTGCTCCGCCTCCAACTACGCGCTCGGGTACGCCTTCGACCTGGTCCGCAGTGGTGAGGCCGACGTGATGCTGGCGGGCGGCGCCGACGCCGTCAACCGGCTGACGCACGCCGGCTTCTACGCCCTCGGAGCCATGGCCGAGGACGTTCCGCGGCCCTTCGCCGCGGACCGCACCGGCATCGTCACCGGCGAGGGCGGCGCGGTGCTGGTGCTGGAGACGTACGAGCACGCCCAGCGGCGCGGTGCCCGCATGTACGCCGAGGTGCTGGGGTACGCGGCGAACTGCGACGCCTCCCACATGGTGCACCCCGACGCGGCCAGCATCGCGTCCGGCATCCGGGCCGCGCACGAGGCGGCGGGGGTGGAGCCGGAGCAGATCGACTACATCTGCGCGCACG
This sequence comes from Streptomyces sp. CA189, assembly GCF_056428985.1. Classification (NCBI taxonomy): domain Bacteria; kingdom Bacillati; phylum Actinomycetota; class Actinomycetes; order Kitasatosporales; family Streptomycetaceae; genus Streptomyces; species Streptomyces sp. CA189. The sequence continues at coordinate 153,088 of NZ_JBWJVM010000007.1, forward strand.
GAACGGGCACCCCCACCAACGACGCCACCGAAGTGGCGGCGGCGCGCGAGGTGTTCGGCGACCGCATACCGCCGATCAGCTCGATCAAGTCGATGCTCGGCCACACCATGGGCGCGGCGTCCGGCTTCGGCGCGATCGCCTGCTGCAAGGCGCTGGAGCAGGACTTCCTGCCGCCCACGGCGCACGTCACCGAGCCGGACCCCGAGCTCGGCGAGGGCGTCGACTGCGTACCTGGCACCGGCCGCGAGGCCCGCCTGAACATCGTGCAGAACCACGGCTTCGCCTTCGGCGGGAACAACGTCATCACCATCCTGGGGAGGGTTTCGTGACCGCCACGACCGAGACCGCCGGCGCTGCCGCGGAGCGGAAGGCGACCGTCGTCGAACCGCTCTACGTGGCTTCGGCGGGCGTCGTCTCCGCGGCCGGTCTGGGGCTGGACGCGCTGGCCGAGCGGCTGCTCGGCGGCGGCGAGGCCCCCGACGAGTCCCGTGACGATCCGGTCGGCGAGGACGCGGCGGCGTACCCGCCGCGTCCGGTCCGCGCGGTACGGGGCCTGGACGTCAAGGAGCAGCTCGGACGCAAGGGCACGAAGTACCTGGACCGCCTGACCTCGTTCGGGCTGGTCTCCTGCCAGGAGGTGCTCCGGGGGATCGAGGTCGACGGGGCGCGCACGGGCGTGGTGCTCGCCACGAACACCGGGTCGGTGTCCACGCACAGCACGCTGCTCTACGACACGCTGACACTGGAGAAGCCGTACCTGGTCAATCCGGGCCGGTTCCCGAACACCGTGATGAACAGCACCACCGGCCAGATCGCCATCCGCAACGGACTGCGCGGCCTCAACGCCACGGTGGCGGGCGGCCAGACGGCCTCCCTGCTCGCCTTCCGGCACGCCCGGCTGGCGCTGACCCTCGGGCGGGCGGACCGGCTGCTGGTCGGCGGGGCGGAGGAGCTGAGCGCTCCGGCGGCCTGGGGCTGGCACCGTACCGGCGTGCTGCGGGACGGCGCCGCGCTCGGGGAGGGCGCGGCGGTGTTCACGGTCCAGCCCGACCGGCCGGCCGCCGGCGAGCTGGCCGAGCTGCTGGCGTGCGAGTCGCGGTTCACCCCCGATCCGCGGGACTACGCCGGCGGGCTGGCCGACGCGGTCTCGCGCGCGCTGGAGCGCAGCGGGGTCGAACCCGGCGAGATCGACGTCGTCTCCCTCGGGGCCGTGCACCAGCGCGGTCTGGAAGCGGTCGAACGGCGTGGCGTGCGGACCGCGCTGGGCGGTGAGCCGGCGGCGACCGTGCGGATCGCCGACGTGCTCGGTGAGACGTACAGCGCGAGCGGAGCGATGCAGCTCGCCGGTCTCCTCGCGCTGTGGCGGGCGCGGCCGCCCGTCACGCGGGTGACCGCGCTCGTCACCTCCGTGGGGTGGGACGGCAACGCCGCCGCGCTGGTGGTGCGTTCACCCCGCTGATGTCCGGCCGGCTCACAGCGGCGTCCGCGATCCCTCACGCGGGCGCCGCTGTGCTGTCCGGCCGTTGTGCTGTCCGGCCGTTGTGCCGCCTGCCGTTCCGCCCGCGGGTCCGCCCGCGGTTCTGTCCGCACTTCCCGAGGAGAGGCCCCATGCCATCTGCCTTCGACACGTCCTTCGCGGGGCGTACGTACCCGCCGAGCGAGCCCTACGAGGTCGGCCGCGAGACCATCCGTGAATTCTCGCGCGCGGTGGGCGCCGAGGCCGGGGACGGCCGGACCGCGCCGCCGACCTTCCCCATCGTGCTGTCCATGCACGCCGAGCGGCAGGTGATCGACGATCCCGGGCTCGGCTTCGACTTCTCCCGGGTCCTCCACCGCGACCAGCGGTTCGAGGCGGTGCGGCCGATCCGGTCGGGTGACCGCCTCGTCGTCGTGATCGAAGTGGTCGCCGCCGCCACCGTCGACGGCAACGACGTGCTCACGCTGCGCGGACGGGTCTGCGAGGCGGACGGGGACGCGTTGGTGTGCACGACGACGTCCACGCTCGTTTCACGGCATGCCGCGGAGCAGGCCGCAGGGCAGGCCGCAGAGCACGTCGCAGGCCACGTTTCAGCGCACGAGGAGGCCGGCCGGTGACCGCCGCAGGAGAGGTCTTCCCCACCCGTGCCTTCCGCGTGACCCGGGCCGATCTCGTCCGGTACGCGGCGGCTTCCGGTGACCACAATCCCATCCACTGGTCCGACTCCAGGGCCGCCCTGGTGGGGCTGCCGGGGGTCATCGCCCACGGGATGCTCAGCATGGGCCTGGCCGCCACGGCCCTGCGGGGGTGGGCGGGCGAGGGGGCCGTCTTCGAGGAGTACGGCACCCGGTTCACCCGGCCCGTCGTGGTCCCCGACACCGCCGACGGTGTGGAGATCACCGTCGACGGCGTGGTGGCGGAGGTCAGGGAAGACGGCTCGGTTCGGGTCGATCTGACCGTGTGCTCGGGGGCGCGGAAGGTGCTGGCGCGGACCCGGGCCGTGCTTTCGTACGCCCGATAGCCAGTCCCGCGAAGGCGCCCGCGAACACCACGGCGGCCCCCGTCAGCACAGCGCTGCGGAGGCCGCCTTGTACGTAGACGAGGGTGAGCACGGCGATGCCGAGGGCGCCGCCGAACTCGCGGATGGTGTTGTTCACGCCGGAGACCAGGTTGTGCTCGTGCTCCTCCACGGAGCCGATGACCGTCGCGGGGTTGGCCGCGAAGACCAGGCCCATGCCCACGCCGGCGAGCGCCATGGCCCCGACCATCGCCCCGTAGGACACCCCGGGCCGGGCGATCAGCCCGAGCCAGGCCAGCGCGAGGGCCTGGGCCAGACAGCCGGCCGCCTGGAGCCGCCAGCCGCCCACCCGGTCCAGCAGGGCGCTGGCCACGGGTACGGCCACCATCGGGGCCACGGTCCAGGGCAGGGTGCGCAGGCCCGCTTCGAGCGGGGAGTAGCCCATCGGACCCTGGAGGAACTGGGCGAGGAAGAAGATGGATCCGAACACGCCGAAGTACATGGCCATCGCCAGCACGTTGCTCAGCATGAACGGCCGCACCCGGTAGAGGTGGAGCGGGATCAGCGGATGCGCGGCGGTGCGCTGGCGGTGGGCGAACGCGGCGGCGAGCACGGCCGTCAGCGCGACGCCGAGGAGCGTGCGGAGCGGTGACACGTCCTCTCCGGCGGACTGGATGATGGACCAGACCGCGGCCACGACGGTGCCGCACGAGAGCAGCGTCCCCCACCCGTCGAGGGGGCGGGCCGCACCGGTCGACTCGCGTACGGCCCACAGTGCGAGCGGCAGGGCCAGGAGGCCCACCGGCACGTTGAGCCAGAAGATCCAGTGCCAGTCCAGTCCCTGGGTCACCATCCCGCCCGCCATCGGGCCGATGGCGATGCCCATGCCGTTGACCCCGCCCCACACGCCGACCGCCAGGGCGCGCTTGGCCGGGCCGACCGCGGCGACCGCGAGGGTCAGGGAGACCGGCAGGATTGCGGCGGCTCCGGCGCCCTGCAGGACGCGGGCGGCCATCAGGGCGCCCACCGAGGTCGCGAGGGCGCACGCGGCCGAGGCCGCGGTGAACACGCCGATGCCCCAGACGAAGACGCGCCGCCGGCCGATCCGGTCGCCCAGCGCGGCGCCGGCGAGCAGGAGTCCGGCGAAGGGCAGGATGTAGCCGTTGACCACCCACTGCAGGCCGGTCTGGCTGGTGTTCAGGTCCTCCGCGATCACGGCGAGGGCGTTGGTGACCACCAGGTTGTCCACGGCGACCATGAACATGGGCAGCGAGGTCGCCACCAGGGCCCACGCCGGCCGGTCGGCTCTCATCACGGCTTCGTTCCTCTCTGTCGTCTCTGTCGTGTCTGTCGTGTGCTGCTGCTGAAATGCACGCAGGCCGCCGAACCCGTGGGGTGTTCGGCGACCTGAGTGGTGGGGCGGGGAAGGGGTTACGCCTGCGTGCCCGTGGGCGGCAGCTTCAGTTCGACCGCGCCGATCTGGGCCAGCAGGAACAGGTCCTGGCGGCAGGCCCAGTGCTCGTGGACGAGGCCGTCGTCACCGACGCGGTAGATGTGGATGTGCTCGACGTCGACCTTGTTGCCGGTGCCCTCGAAGCCGAGGAAGTTGCCGGTGTGGATTCCGGTGAACCGCACCCGGATCACGGCCTTGTCGCCGTCGGCGAAGGAGTCGAGGTGGTCCCAGCCGGCCTCCGAGAACACGGAGTTCATCCAGCGGGCGGTGCCGAGGTAGCCGTCGGGGCCACCGGGGGTGCCGGGCGGGGCCTCGTAGTCGACGAAGTCGGGGGCGACCAGCGTGTGGGCGGCCTCCGCGTCCAGATCGTTGAAGATCCGGCCCATCTGGTGGGCGATCTCAAGGACCTTGTCGTTCGCCATGGGTTTCCTTTCCTGCGGATGGATGTGACGGGTGGATGTGGCGCGTGGGGATGTGGCGCGTGGGGATGTGGCGCGTGGAGACGGTCAGTGGCCGACGCCGAGGCCGCCGGTGACGGGGACGACCGCCGAGGTGACGTACGAGGCGTCGTCGCTCGCCAGGAACTTCACGACGCCGGCCACCTCTTCGGGCTCTCCCGCGCGGAACAGGGAGGTCTGGCTGAGCAGGTGCTCGCGGCGCGGGCCGGTGACGTCCTTGACCATGTCGGTCTCGATCAGGCCCGGGGTCACCACGTTGACGGTGACCTTGCGGCGCCCGACCTCCCGCGAGAGGGAGCGGCCGAAGCCGATCAGGCCGGCCTTGGAGGCGGCGTAGTTGGTCTGGCCGGGGGCGCCGGACAGGGCGCTCACCGAGGCGACGAGGACGATCCGGCCCCAGCGGGCCTTGAGCATGTCCGGCAGGACCTCCTTGGTGACGGCCACCGCCGCGAGCAGGTTCGTCTCGATGACGGCGCGGAAGTCCTCGGCCGCCATGCCGACGAACAGCTCGTCGCGGGTGATGCCGGCGTTGGAGACCAGCACCTGGATCGGCCCGTGCTGGATGCGGGCCTCGTCCACGGCGCGGCGCACGGACTCGGGGTCCGTCACGTCGCAGCGCACGCCGAAGAACCCTTCGGGCGGCTCGCCGGTGCGGTAGGTGACGGTGACCTTGTCGCCCTGTTCGGCGAAGGCGCGGGCGGTGGCGAGGCCGATGCCTCTGTTCCCGCCGGTGACGAGCACGGAACGGCTCACGGTATGGCTCCTTATCGAAGGTCGGGCGACTGGGCGGGCGATTACGCGGACGACTGCGTGGACGCCAGCAGTGCGCTCAGCCGCGCCGCCGCCGTGCTCGTGTCGGTGAAGTGGATCGCCGTCCAGCCGGCAGCCTCGGCTCCCGCGACGTTGTGCCCGAGATCGTCGATCAGGACGCAGTCGGCGGCGGGGACCCCGGCTCGCTCCGCGGCGAGCGCGAACATGGCGGGCGAGGGTTTGCGGTGGCCGACCTCGAAGGAGAGGAGGACGTCCTCGAAGAGCTCGTCCACGTCGACCATGCGGCGCCAGTGGGCGTCCCAGGTCGGGACCATGTTCGAGATCATTCCGACGAAGGCGCCGGCCTCGCTCGCCTTGCGCAGCTCGGCCACCCACGCGTGGTTGGTCTCACGGCCGTCGAACCAGGTGTCGGCGAGGGTCGTCAGCTTGCGTCCGGTGATCCCGTGATCGGCCGCCAGCACGGCGGAGATCTCGTCGAGCCACTTCTCCTCGGTGATGAGGGGGGTGTCGATGGGCTCCATCGGGTCGGCCGTGCCGTAGCGGGCGGTGACCTTTCCGAGGGCCTGCCCGAGTGCCTGCTGGTCGAGGTTCTGCGCCGCGCAGAAGGCGGCCATCGTGTGGGAGATCGGGGGTGTCAGAACACCGCCGAAGTCGGTCCAGACGGCAAGGCGCCGCGTACTCACAGGTGGCTCCCGGATGCGGTGGTGACGGTGACGTGGGCGATCTGCTCGCCGGCCTGGACGAAGCGCACCGGAACCGTGCCGGGCGCACCCGAGCCGGGACGGTCCGCTTCGGCCAGGACGGTGTCGTCCAGTTCGGCGAACCGGTCGAACCGGGCCTCGAAGCCGACGGCGTACGTGGCCAGGGGTTCGCCGGTGGCGAGCAGGGCGAGCTGGCGGGCGGCCTCGACGAGGGTCATGGCCGGGAGGTGGTCGTAGACGTGGTCGAAGAGCGCGCGGTTGTCGAAGCGGGGTGTCACCCGGGCCGTGACCGCCTCCGGCGCGCGCTCGGCGCGGGACAGCACGACGTTGAGCGGGTTGCCCCGGCCGACCTGTCCGGGCTGCTGCTGTCCGCTGCCGTCGTCACCCGGTCCGTGGCGGCCGTAGTCCGAGGTCAGGGGCGCCGGGGTGCCGCGCTGGGCGTGCCGCAGCACCTCGTTCTCGTGAGGGTTGAGGAAGAGCACGTCCATCTCGTGGTCGCCGACCTCGACACCGTCCATGAAGTACCGCTGGGCGACCTTGCCCTTGCGGACCCGGCCGCGCCGGTTCGCCTTGCCGGAGTACTCGGTGTCGATGTGCAGCCGTCCCGGCTTCGAGCCGATCTTCAGCGCCGCGAGGCCGTGCAGGTCCATGCGGAAGCTGTCGACGATCATCGTGGTGCCCTGGGACAGGCCCATGTGGGCGTGCGATCCGGCGATCGCGGCCTGCCGGCCCGACTCCAGGAGCAGCAGGGCGTCGTAGAGGGCCGGCTGCTGCACGTGGTCGCTGTAGTAGCCGTGTGTCAGGGGCAGTTGGACCGCGGTGCGTATGCGCATGGGGGTCAGGGGCCTGATGTCGGTCACGAAGACCTCGGAGACGGCGGCCCGGTGGACCAGGGAGCGGTCCACGGTGCGCCCGTAGGTGAGATCGCCGGGCTCCGAGGGAAGCTCCGGAACCACTTCTGTGGTCATACCTGATTCCTTCGGCTCGGTTCTTTGGCTTCCAAGAGGGGGAGTTTGGGTACGGATTGAGCCTGGCAGTCCGGCATGGAAGCGTGATCGTGCGCAAATTCAAGACCGATAAAAGCTGGGCAATTCGCGGACGCGGCGGACTCCGGGCGGGTTGTTGTGGCCGGGGGGTAAACACGGAGGGGAAACGCAGTATCCTGGTGGAATGCGTATCGGAGAGCTGGCGCGGAGTACCGGAGTTTCGGTAGCGACGGTCAAGTACTACGCCCGTGAAGGGCTGTTGCCGTCCGGCGAGCGGACGAGCCCCAACCAGGTGAGCTACTCCGAGGCGCACGCGCACCGGCTCAGGCTGATCCGGGCGATGCTGGAGGTCGGCGGCCTGTCGATCGCCGCCGTCCGCGAGGTGCTCGCCGAGGTCGACTCGCCCCACCGCACGGTCCACGGCATGCTCGGCGTCGCCCAGTCCGCGGTCACCCGCGCCGTGGCCGACCCGAATCCGGAGGGCGACTGGGCGGGTGCCGAGCGCACCGTCGAGGAGCTGGTGCGGCGCCAGGGCTGGGCGGTCAAGCCCGAGAATCCCGGCTGGAAGGCGCTGGTCCAGATCGTCGTGACCTACCGCGACCTGGGCCGGGGCGATCTGCTGTCCCTGCTCGACGAGTACGCGGCCGTGGCCGGACGCCTGGCCGGCGCCGAGCTGGCCGCCCTTGCCCGGGTGCCCAGTGCGGACGGCAAGGTGGAGGGCGTCGTCCTCGGCACCCTCCTCGGCGACGCGGCCATGTCGGCCCTGCGCCGCATCGCTCAAGAGGACGCGTCCGGACGCGTGTCCGCCCGGGTGGAGGATCAGGCGCTGTAGGCGAGCGCGGGTGCCACCAGGGCCAGGTGGTGCACGTGGGCGGGCGGTACGTTCCACAGCACGGTCTCGGTACGGAACCGGTGGCGCCGCAGCGTCCGCTCCAGTACCGCCTGGGTTCCCAGCGTGCGCTCGCGCGTCTCGCCCGAGGTGAGGGCCCGGCGCAGGGGCGGGATTCCGGCGTACGCGAAGAAGGACAGCGTGCCGCCCGGGTTCAGCGAGCCCAGCAGCTGCCCGAGGATGTCCGCCACGACCGGGGCCTCGAAGTTCGCGAAGGGCAGGCCGCACACGATCGTGTCGTACGAGCCGAGTTCGTGGTCCTGGACCAGGCCCGGCAGCAGGCCTATGCGCGAGTCGTCCCGGTAGGTGTGCCGCAGCAGGTCGGCGAACCGCGGGTTGGGCTCGATGAGTTCGAGGGTGTCGAGGGGGCCCAGCGCCGGCTGGATGTACCGGGTCACGGCGCCCGTGCCGGGGCCGACTTCGAGCACGGCGCGCGGCCGGCCCGGACTGGGGATCACGTAGCGGGTGAGGGCCCGGGCCAGTAAGGGACTGCTGGGAGCGATGGCTCCCGTGTCCCGACGGGTCCGGGCGAACTCCTTGAGGAACAGCATCACGTCGGTCATGTGCGCCCGCCTAGACTGGTGATAGGTGATAGTGAATCTATCGATACCTTAGGTTACAGTTCATGTGGAGGCGCGTTCGTCCGCTGCCGAACCGACGCTAGTGACCCGCCGACCTGGGGTCATCACTCACCAATGACCCGGCACATGCCTCGAAAGAGGTAGTGCCGGCCGCCCCGGACCCTTCGCGGCCGGGGTCGAAGGGATGGAGGGGAGACCGTGGACATCAACTCGCTCGTGACCTGGGTCGACGTCACCTCCGGCCTGGCGGGGAACCTGTCGGGCGCGGCCTGCTGGGCGTACGCGATCCTGGCGCTCACGACCCTGCCGCCGCTGCTGCCGAACAACGTGCTGCTGGTCACCAGCGGTGTGCTCGCGGCGCGTGGGGAGATGTCGATCGTCCTGGTCGTGCTGTCGGTGGCCGGTAGCGCGCTCCTCGGCGACCTGCTGATACACCGTTGCGGCCGGTTCCTCGGGGACCGGGCGCGGCTGGGCGCCGTGGCGCGCGGGCGGCGCGGCGAGCTCTTCGAGTGGATGTCCGGGCAGGTGCGCCGGCGCGGCATTCCGTTCGTCGTCGGCGTGCGCTTCCTGCCGAGCGGGCGGTTGCTGGGCGGGCTGGCGGCGGGCGCCGCCGGGTACCCGCTCGGCCGGTTCGCCTCCGGGGCCGCGCTCGCGGAGTTGATATGGACCACGTACTCCGTGGGGGTGGGCTATTTCGGCGGCGCGATCAGCGACGACCCGGTCCACTCGGTCGCGATCGGTCTCGGACTGTCGCTGGTGGTGGGAGTGGTCGCCTCGCTCGCGCAGCGGCGCACCGGCCGGCTCGCACTTCCCGTGCGGAGCACGGCCGGGAATGTGTCGAAAGAGGTATAGCGAACAATCCGAATGTGCATTCCGCGTAATTCCCGACTCTGAAAGAGTCGGGAACCGAACCTGCGCGGGGTCGAAACAATTCAGCAAGCCTGAGCAAAAGCGATACCAGCCAGGGAGAGAAAATTGTTTGCCGCCATCGGAGCATTCACCGCGCGGCGTCGCAAATGGGTCGTGATCGCGGCGGTCGTCTTCACGCTGTTCGCCGGCGTGTGGGGGACCGGCGTCTTCGGCTCGTTCACCGGCGGTGCCGGATTCGACGATCCGGCCAGTGAGTCGGTCGAGGCCGACAAGGTTCTCGAAGGCCCGCTGGGGCGCGAGTCCAACGACCTGATCGTCCTCTACGAGTCGAAGGTCGCCGGCCGGACCGCCGAGGAGTTCGGCGGCGCCGTCCGCTCGGCACTCGACGGCGTCCCGCGCGAGGGCATCGCACGCCTGAGCTCCTACTGGGACCCCGGCGCCCAGGGCGCGGACGCCTACGTGTCGCGGGACCGCACCCACATGTACGCGACCGTGCAGTTCGCCGACGAGAACGACCAGCAGCAGGTCGAGGCGCTGACGAAGATCAAGGCGGAGTTCGAGGCCGAGGGGGTCACCGCCCGCTTCGGCGGCGTGGCCGCGATGACGGAGCAGGTCAACGCCCTGACCGGCTCGGACATCGCCGGGCCGAGATGCTCTCGATCCCTGTCCTGCTCGTCCTGCTGGTGCTGATCTTCCGCAGCGCGGTCGCCGCGCTGCTGCCCCTGGCCGTCGGCACCTTCGTGGCACTGGGCTCCTTCGTGGTGCTGCGCGTGCTGACGATGTTCACCGAGATCTCCAGCACCGTCATCAACGTCATCACGATCCTGGGCCTCGGCCTGGCCATCGACTACGCCCTCTTCCTGGTCAACCGGTTCCGCGAGGAACTGCACGCCGGCGCGGACGTGGACACCGCGGTCCGGCGCGCGACGGCCACGGCCGGGCGCACGGTCGCCTTCTCCGGGCTCGCCGTGGCGATCTCCTTCGCGGGCCTGGCCCTCTTCCCGTCGCGGTTCCTGTCCTCCATGGGCTACGCGGCCGTCGCCGTGGTCTCCTTCGCGGTCGTCGGCTCGCTGACGCTGCTCCCGGCGCTGCTGCGCTACACGGGACACCGCATCGACAAGTGGCGGATCCCGCTGCCGGGCGGCCGGGGCGGCGCGGCGAAGCCGCTGACTCAGGGGCGCTGGTACCGCACCGCGCACGCGGTCATGCGGAGGCCCCTGCTCTCCTCGCTGGCGATCGTCGCCGTCCTGGTCGGCCTCGGTGCGCCGCTGCTCGGCGTCAACTGGGCCCGGCCGGGCGAGTGGGTACTGCCGTCGAGCGGGGACGCGAAGGTCGTCAGCAAGACCCTGGCCGCCGACTTCGACACCAACCCCGGCCGGATCATGACCTCGGTCGTCCGCTTCGACGGCCCGGCCGACCGCAGCGCCGTAGCGGCGTACGCGGACCGGCTGGAGGGGGTCGCGGGCGTGACGTCCGCGACGCCCACGGCCTTCGCGGGCAACGACGCGCGGGTGACCGTGCGGTACGCGCCCGACCCGATGTCCCGCTCGGCCGTGGACCTGGTGCACGGGGTCCGGGACACCGCCGCGCCGGAGGGCGCGAAGACGCTGGTGACCGGTATGCCGGCCTCCCGCGTGGACATCGTCGACATGATCGGCGGACGTCTTCCGTGGATGGCCCTGTTCGTGGCGGTCGTGTCCTTCCTGGTGCTCTTCCTGGCCTTCGGCTCGCTGTTGCTCCCGCTGAAGTCCGTGATCCTGAACCTGCTGTCGCTCCTGGCCACCTTCGGCGCCATCAAGTGGATCTTCCAGGACGGGCACCTCTCCGGGCTGCTCGGCTTCGAACCCATCGGTGCCGTGGACGCCAACTTCCCCGTGCTCATCGTGGCGATCGCCTTCGGCCTGGCCATGGACTACGAGGTCTTCCTGCTCTCCCGGGTGCGCGAGGAGTGGGAGGCCAGTGGCGACCCGGTCGAGTCGATGGCCATCGGGCTCCAGCGCACCGCGAAGATCATCACCAGTGCCGCGCTGCTGCTCGTCGTGGTGGTGGGCGGGTTCACGACCTCGTCCATCCTGTTCATGAAGATGATCGGGGTCGGCCTGGTGATCGCGGTGATCATCGACGCCACGGTCGTCCGGGGCCTGCTCGTGCCCGCCACCATGGCCCTGATGGGCAAGTGGGCGTGGTGGGCGCCGACGCCGCTGGCCCGCTGGTGGTCCCGCTACGGCTTCCGGGAGTCCGCGGCCGAGGAGCGTACGGGCCCTGCGCCGGAGGCCGGTGCCCGCGCCGCCGACACGGCCGGCGCCGCCGACACGGCCGGCGCCGCCGACACGGCCGGCGCCGCCGACACGGCCGGCGCCGCCGACACGGCCGGCACCGCCGACACGGCCGGCACCGCCGACACGGCCGGCGCCGCCGACACCGCCGGCACGGCCGGCACCGCCCACGCCGCCGAGGCCGGGCGATGACCACGGCCCGGCCCGCCGGAGCGTCCGCATCCGGGCGCTCCGCGACCGCGAAGGGTTCCGAGGAGCCGGAGGCGGACATAGCCGCCGGCCCCCTCGGCCCGACGCCACGAACCGCCTCGGAGGGGACGGTCCCCCGACTTCCCTCCGAGGCTGCCCACGGGGCCGCGACCGGGCCGGCTTCCACCGGCCCGGCGATCCCGCAGGCGGCGCCGCGCCCCGTCTCCGGAACTCCCCCGTTCCGGTCCCGGGGCGTGGCGCTCGTCCTGACAGGGGGCGGGGAGGCAGGGGCGGCCGCGGAAGCCGCGGAGGCCGGAGGGGAGGCGGCCCGGGGCGAGGCCGACCGGGCGGAGCATGCCCGCGTGGAGCGTGCCCGGGCGGAGGCCGACCGGGTGGAGCGTGCCCGGGCCGAGACCGACCGGATGCAGCACGCCGGAGCCGTCGCCGCCTGCGTCACCGCCGTCCTGGCAGCCCTGTTCGGCGACTGGGGGAGCTGGTCGGCGCCCCTGGGCGACGGCCTGCCCGGGTTTCCGCTGCCCTGGGGGGTGACCGCGGGGCCGCCCGTGCTCCTGGTCTCGCTGGCGGGCGTCTTCGTCGGCTGGGCCGGCGCCCCCTCCTTCGCACGGACCTGGGCACACACCGCGGCGGGACTCGCCGCCGCCACCGGCCTCCTGGCACTGCTGCGGGGCGGCTGGGGGATGGACGCAGGCTGGGCCGCGCTCGCGGAGGCCGCGCACGCGGGGCTCTTCGGCGTGGTGACGGGGTGGGTACCCGCCCTGGCCGCCTTCGCCATCACCCGGCGGCGAGCCCGCCGGAGCACCGGACTGTCGCCCTACGTGTGGACCACCGGCCTCGCCGCCGGGGCCCCGCTGCTCCTCCTGGGGCTCGGGGTCCTGGGGTCCTCGTCCGTCCCGCCCGCCGGGTGCTCGGCGGCCGAGTGCATCACGGCCCGCGCCGGACTCCTGTTCACCGGCGAGGTCAGCCTGCGCATCGCGCTTCCCGCCTGGGCGGCGTCGGTCGCGGTGCTCGCCCTGGCCCGCCGCCGTGCCCGGATCAGGAACCTGCGCACCGGGTGGCAGGTCCTGCTGGCCCTGGCCGGCGGAGGGCTCGCCGTCCTCCTCGCACCCGGGCTGATCTTCGGAGCCGACCTGTGAACCGCGCCGCTTCCTCTTCTGCTTCCGCTCCCTCTTCTTCCTACGACCGTCGCGGATTCCTCGCGCTCGCCGGGGCGGGTGCCCTCGCGGGGATCGGCTGGACCGGCATGTCCACCGCCGCGGGCGAAGCACCCCGTCCGGATGCCCGCCGCGCCTACATCGGCGGCTTCACGATCGGCGAGTACGGGCTGCCGGGCCTGCCCGGCATCGGGATCGCCGCCGTCGGCGCCGACGGCCGCCTCGACGTCAGGAACTGGCGGCGGGGCATCGTGAACCCCTCGTTCCTCACGCTCTCGCCCGACCGGGCCCGCCTCTACGCCGTCAGCCAGCTCCCGGACGGAGCCACCGGAGCCGTCCACGCCTACCGCATCGACGGGGACCGGCTGCACCCCCTCGGGAGCCCGCGCTCCAGTGCGGGGGCGGCGCCGGTACACCTCGCGGTCCATCCCGAAGGCCGCTTCCTCCTCACGGCCAACTACGACTCGGGGCACCTCGCCGTCCTGCCCGTGGCGGCGGCCGACGGATCGCTGGGCGAGGCCGTGACCGTCGTACGCCACGACGGCCGCGGCCCGCACCCCGACGAGCAGCGCGGCCCGCATCCGCACATGATCGCCTTCGATCCGGCGGGCCGCCGGGTCCTGGTGCCCGACAAGGGCGACGACCACATCCACGTCTACGACTTCGACTCCGCCACCGGCGCCCTGCGCCCGGCCGGAAAGGTCCGGCTCGGCAGCGGCATCGGCCCGCGGCACCTGGTCTTCCACCCGCGGGGAGACCTCGCCTACGTCACCAACGAACTCGGGCACACCGTCACCGTGCTGACCTACGACGCCGGCACCGGAGAGCTCCGCCCGGTCTCCCACGCGTCCGTCGCGCCGCCCGGCATCGACCCCCGCAACGCCCCGTCCGCCGTGCACCTCACGCGCGACGGCGGGCTGTTGATCACGGCCGACCGGGGCCTCGACACCGTCGAGTCGTTCCGGGTGGGCAACGCGGGCCGGACCCTCGCGCTCGTCGAGTCCCAGCCGGTCACCGCCAAGGCGCCGGGCACCCGCTGGCCGCGGGACGTGGCCCTCGACGCCTCCGACCGGTACGTCTACACGGCCAACCAGGCCGGTCAGTCGCTAAGCGCCTTCCGCCTGGACCCGGCCACCGGCCGGCTCACCCCGGCCGCGCCCCCGCTCCCCATACCCAGCCCCAGCTGCGTCCTGCTGCGGTAGCGGGACGGGCGGAAGCAGGAGGAGGGCGGCCCCCGGAACTTCCCGGGGCCGCCCTTCTTCTTCCTGCTGCGCTTCCGGCCGCCGGCCGTCAGGGCCGCCACTGCGCGACGGTGACCCGCGCGTCCGCGCTCCCGGACGCGACCGAAGCCGCGTACCCCTCGGGGGAGCGGATGCTGCGCACGTACCAGTCCCGGGCCGAGCCCGGGACGAGCGCGGCGCGCCAGGGCCCGAAGGCGTGGCCGGTGTAGCGGGGCGGGTCGGCCTCCAGGCCGGTGCCCGCGGCCTTCACGAGTGCCTCGGCGCGCGTCCACTGCTCGAAGCCGTGGGTCGTGCGCACGCCCTGGACGCACGGGATGCGGCTCCAGTCCATGTGCGGCCGTACCCGCTCGATGTCCACTCCGACCGGGACGTCCGGGTCGTCGCCGATCGCGACGACCGCGTACGCCGCCGAATGGGACAGGCTCACCGACAGGGTGGTCCCGTCCGGTCCGTGGGGCACCGGCCGGCCGTGCTCCCGGCTCTCGCAGCGGGCGCAGGACCGGCGGAAGTCCACTTCGGCCGGGTGGATGCCGAGTTCCTGCCCGAGCAGGTTGCGGTAGACGTGGTGGACGGCCAGGTAGCGCAGCCGGTCGGTCGCGCGGCGGAAGCGGGCCAGCCGGTGCCGCTCCCGGGAGTCCATCACCGCGTACGCCTCTTCGTACGGCACCCAGGCCGCGGCGTCCGCGGTCGGGACGGTCCAGATCCGGATGCTCACGCGGCCGGTCCTCCCGCCAGGATGTGGTGCTGGAGCCGGCGCAGGTCGTCGGAGGGCTCCAGGCCCAGTTCCTCGGCCAGCACGTTCCGTACGTGGTGGAAGGCGCGCAGGGCGTCGCCCCGCCGCCCGCTCCGGTACAGGGCGTCGATGAGGCGTGCGTGCAGCCATTCGTTCAGCGGATCCACCGTGACCAGCCGGAGCAGCTCCGGCACGACCTCGCCGTGCCGCCCCAGGATCATGATCACTTCTATCCACAACTGCTGTGCGCGTGAGCGCAGTTCCTCGATGCGGGCGCCGTGGCCCGTCAGGACGCGGCCCCGGGTCACATCGGCCAGCGCACGGCCCCGCCAGAGGCCGAGCGCGGTGTCCAGGCGCTCCAGCGCGGCTTCGGCGTTGCCGGCGCGCAGGTCGGTGCGGGCCTGTCCGTACAGCTGGGTGAACTGCTCCAGGTCCAGCCGGCCGGGGGCCAGGCACAGCGAGTACCCCGTGCCCTCGGTGGCGATGACGCGGCGGACGTCGGCGTCGCCCAACTCCCGGCCCAGTTCCTGGCGCAGGTGGTAGACGTGGGTACGGACCGTGCTGACCGCGGTGGGCGGGGGCGATCCGTCCCACAGCTCCTCCACGAGCGTGTCCACCTCGACGATGTCCCCCGCGCGGACGGCCAGCAGGGCGAGCAGCTTGCGTACCTTGGGGCCGCGCGGGCGGTGCGCCGAGGCGCCGTTGACCGCCTCCAGCGGGCCCAGGATGCGGATGCCGAACCCGTCGTGGCGCATCGCGGCGTCGGTGTCGGCGGTGCCGTTGTCGGTGTCGGCGTCGGTGTCGACGGCGACGCCGGGTCGCGGGTCCGGGCGGCCGGATGCCCCGGGATGGATCTGGCTGTGCCTCACTGTGAATCCCCCGTCGTCGTTTCAGCCGATGGGCTGGGCGAAAGCGGCGAGATGCGCCGCGTACTGCGTGACCATGAACATCCGGTAGGGCAGCCTGCGCCGGGACCGCGAGTCGTCCGACCGCCCCGTGAGCGCCGCGGCCGCCAGCGCCAGCGCCCCGCCCAGCAGGACGCAGGCGGGTACCAGCAGCTGGGGCGAGTCCAGGACGAGGGCGGAGACGAGCAGCCCCGTCCCCACGGTCACGGCGCTCAGCGAGACGACCGCGGCCGTCTTCGGGTACCCCCACAGGACCGTCCAGTTGCGGCGGCCGTGCCGGGCGTCGCCAGCGGCGTCGGAGAAGTCCTTCGCGACGGCCCCGACCAGTCCCATCCACAGGCACATCGCGGTGCAGAACGCGATCAGCGACGGTGAGACCGGGCTCCCGGAGCACACCACCCCGGCGGTGTAGGTGAGGGCGCCGCTCCCGATCACGGTGGCCATGGTGCCGGGGGTGCTGGTCTTGAGGGCGATGCCGGGAGCGGAGTACACGAAGCCGAGGAGGAGCATGCACCCGGTTGCCGTGAGCATCGCCGGGCCGATCCACGCGCCGCCGGTCAGTGCCAGCGCGGCCATCACCTGGGCGGTACGACGGGCGTCGGCGGGCGACAGGGCGCCGCGTCCGATGGGGCGGGTGGAGCCGTTGGCCCGGTCCTCGTCGACGTCCGTCACCCCGTTGAAGAGGTAGACGGACGTCGCCGCAAGCAGCCAGACGGCGGCCCCGCCGAACAGGGCCGGGGGCAGCGTCAGATACGACGTGGCGCCGGCCGTGGCGGCCAGCAGGAATCGCATCAGGAAAATTGCCTGCACCGCTGCCCGGGATTCCTGGAAGCAGAGCAGCAGGACCCGGACCCATTTCACGGGTGCGGACGATGGCGATATCGGTCTTGTGGAACGCTCAATTCCATCGGAAATTATGGGCGTCTTTATCGACATGGCTCGAATATATTCGAGTGCCCCAACCCGGGGCAGACCCGCTGGGAGTAACCCCGATACTCTCAAAGAGGTATGCGGGCGGGCCGGTTGTGTACTGGGCGGGCCAGTTGTGCAGCTTTTAGTCCTATCCCCTTCCGGTTCCGGGCCGGTCTTCCGGCCCTGGCCTCCTGATGAGCCGCGCATCTATTGCCTTGTTCGCCGCGTCGATACGTGATATCGCGCCGAGTTTCTCGAATACGTTGCGCAGGTGCCGCTTCACGGTGCCCTCGGTGATGCGCAGCCGGACGGCGATCTGCCGGTTGCTCAGGGCGGCGGCGACGAACGTGAGCACCTCCCGCTCCCGCGGTGAGAGGGTCTGGTGCGAGGTGCTGAATCCGACGGTGGGAACGCCGCTGCTCGGCAGGGCGATCGTGACGTGCGGATCGCGGGCGGCGGTGTTCCGCAACGCCGCGAGCAGCGATTCGTGCGGGACGCTCTTGTGCAGGTAGCCGCGGGCTCCGTGGGCGAGCAGTTCCTGTACCAGCTGGGCGTCGCCGTGCATGGTCAGGATCAGTACGTGCAGTTGGGGGAAGCGGGTGGTGAGGGCGCGCACGACGGTGGGCGCGTGGTGACCCGGCATTTCCACGTCGAGGAGGACCACGTGGGGTCTGGTGCGTTCCACGAGGTCGGCCAGTCCCTCGGAGGTGTCCGTATCGGCGACGACGGTGAGGTCGTCCTCCGATTCGATCAGCTCGCACAGGGCCCGGCGGAGCAGTGAGTGATCGTCGACGGCGATGATGCGGAGGGGTTCGGCGGCCGGGCGTGGCTCAGTTGGCGTGTGCATGGTTCTCCGTGTCGAAGGGGATGGACAGCGAGATCGCCGTTCCCTGCCTCGGAGCGCTGTCGATGGTGAGCCGGCCGCCCAGCAGTTTGGTGCGCTCGGTCAGGGAGGACAGCCCGTTTCCCCGTCGGTGGGCGTGTGGGTCGAAGCCCTTGCCGTCGTCCCGCACCGATGCGTCGACCCGGCCCGCCTCGACGCGGACCTCCATGTCGATCCGCGAGGAACGGGAGTGGGTGAAGGCGTTGCGCAGGCATTCTCGGAGCATCAGGTAGAGGTCTTCGGTGAGTTCGTCCGGCAGGAGGTCGCCCGGATCGGTCACGTGGATGTCGACCTCTAGGTCTTCCATGGCCATGGCGTTGACGAAGGCGGAGAGCGAGACGTAGAGGGACTGGGTGGCTTCCGCCCGGGTCCGCAGGTCCGTCACGATGTCCCGCGTGGTGTACAGCGTCTCCAGGATGGCCTGCTTCACGGCCTTGAGCCTGGTGTCCGTTCCCGAGTGCTGCCCGGTGAGCTCGTAGAGCTCCAGCTGGCGCAGGGCGAGGCTGGCGGAGCTGCCGATGCGGTCGTGGATCTCGCGGGCCATGCCGTCGCGGCCGTGCCGGGTGGCGTCGCGTACGACGTCGAGCAGGAAGAGGTCGTGCCCGGTGGAGCCGGCTTCCAGCCGCTGGGTGATCGATGACTGCAGCACGGGCAGGATCTTCATCAGGCAGCGCTGGTCTTCGGGTTGGCCCGAAGCGATCCGGATGAGGTGGCTCGTGGCTACCTGGAAGAGCAGGGCCCCGGCGCGCACCGAATGGATGGGTGCGATTCCCTGCGAGATGCGGGCGCCGCTGAGCCTTCGCGTCTTCGCGATGAGATGGGTGTCGAGTGGTTCCTCGGCTCCGTCTTCCATCGCGCGGAGACATTCGGCGAGAATGTGCTGGGCCTGTTCTTTGCAGGTGGCCCATGCTTCCGGGTTCGAGCCTAATGGATTGTGATGCTCGACCAGGGTGTTTCGATAGTCTTCGAGAAGTTCTGGCTGCTGGTCCTTTAATTTCTTTGCTAATCCCTCCTCTTCTCTTCTGTTGTTTGTTTTATCGATCCCGTATCCGTCTGGGTTGTACCGCAAGATCCCCCGCCCTTGCTGTAGCCCGAAGTCGCCTATCCCCTTACGGTCGATCTGTTCGGAAGGAGTGGGCTCCAGTGATCACCAAACAGGATGCACGTCAACCGAAGGGGCGTCAACCTTAAGGTACTTACTGGACGGTCGCTACTGTTACGGACATTCGGATGGTTCTTGGGAGGAAGCGTGCTCGTGAATAAGGCGGCGTAGTGCGGAGAATGCGACGTCCCCGAGGACGGTTCCCGTCACCATGTGCGCGGCCGCACTCTCCGGGTCAGGCTGTTCGCGCAGGAGACGCACCTCGGCGGCCACAACCGGTTCCAAGGCGTCCGCATAAGTGTCCAGGAGGCGCAGCAGGTCGTCCTGTCCGAGCCACTCCACCGCGACGAGAGTCTGCGTCAAGGTGTGCCACGCCGGATTCTCCGGACTCACCCGCCAGTTCCGCGCCAGGGCCAGTGCCTGAACACGCTCCCTGGCCCGATCCCAATTCTGGTCCTGCGCCTCTGAGCCGGGCGAGGGCAGGGCGTACTGGATGGTGCCGCACAGTTCGCCGATCGGCGGCGGTGACATGTCTATCCTCCGCACGACGCGGCGGGCGGAGGAATACGAAAGGCCGCCGACGTCCAGCAGGGTTCTGACCAATACGGCTCTGCGGACATGGGACTCGTCGTACGCGGGAAGAGCGGGGAGCAGTCCCATGCGTACGTAAAGCTGAAGGACACGGAGGGGTATGCGGATCTCGGCGCTCAGTTCGGGTAGCTGCACGCCTCTTCCACCCGCCGATCTTCTTTGGCGCCGGTTTCCCCGCGTGATCCATTCCCTTTGGTCATGGCAGGACCTTAGGTAGGAGAGACGAGGCTCACAAGGCGGAGCGGCCCGACGGCGACGGTGCTGCCTCGAAAGATGTAGGGGGGTGCTCCCCTTCGGAGGCAGGTCGCCTGTAGCGGAGAAGCCGGAGGCCTCACCCTCGGCGGTATGGAACGGCCCCGGACCCGGGTCCGGACTGCGCCGGGAGACTTTCGTTGCCGGGGGCGCGACTAAAGAGGGCAGCCCGGTGGTGGCGCGGTGTCTAGGGTCGGGCGGGTGAATGTGACGGCGAGGGTGCGTGCGGGACGGGACTGGGTGAAGGGGCCCGAGCCCTGGACCCGGCGGATGCTGGCGGGGGATCTGGCCCTGGCCGGGGTGCTGGTGCTGCTCGGGCTGGGGGTCGAGGATCTCGACAAGGGCTCCGGGGCGCGGATGCTGGCCAGTTCCGTGGTCGTCGTGGTGCTGACCCTGCTGCGGCGGCGGCTGCCGGTGTTCACCCTGGTGGCGGGCTCGGCGGTGGGTGTCTACCTGCCCGGGGCCTTCCTCGTGGCGATCCCCCTCGGCTGGTCGGCGGGGCGGCGCATCGTCGGCGTCGGACGGGCGCTCGGTGCCTTCAGCGCGGCCTTCGCCCTGGCCATCGGCCTCAGCGTGGTCAAGGAGTTTCCGCAGGGCCGCGCGGTGCTGATCGTCGTCTTCAGCGCGCTGATGTTCCTGGCCATGGTGGTCATGCCCGGTCTGGCCAGCCGCTACTGGTCCCAGCGCCACACGCTGCTGCGCGCCCTCCAGGAGCGCAACGCCCAGCTGCTGCGGGAGCGGGCGATGGTCGCGGGGCAGGCCCGGCTGCGCGAACGCCAGCGCATCGCCCAGGACATGCACGACAGCCTCGGCCACCAGCTCGCGCTGATCTCGGTGCACACCGGTGCGCTGGAGGTCGATCCGGTCCTGACCGACCGGCAGCGCGAGGCGGTGGGCGTCCTGCGCCAGGCCTCGGTCGCGGCCATGCACGAGCTGCGCGAGGTCGTCGGCATCCTGCGGGACGGGGTGGAGGCGCCGCTGCCGGTCGAAGAGGCGCAGCCGGCCGCGCGCGGGGTGGCGGGCATCGCCGGGATCGTGGAGTCGGCGCGGAGCGCGGGGACGGACGTACGGCTCACCACGGCGGGGCAGCCCAGGCCGCTGGTCGCGGCGTGCGACCACGCGGCGTACCGGATCGCGCAGGAGGCGCTGACCAACGCCTACAAGCACGCGCCGGGCGCGCCCATCACGGTGGAACTGCGGTACGAGGACGACTCCCTGGTGGTGGAGATCGCCAACGGTCCGGCGGCCGGCCCGGGCGCCGGTGAGGTGGTGTCCGGCGGCCAGGGGCTGACCGGGCTGCGCGAACGGGCCCGGCTGGTCGGAGGCATGGTCTACGCGGGGGCCGTGGAGGGCGGAGGGTTCCGGGTGGCCGGGGTGCTCCCGTACGGGACCGAGCCGGCCGGGGCCGAGGAGGCGGGGGCCGAGGAGGCCGGGGCGGGCGGGGTCGCCGACGACTTCGGACAGCAGATGCAGGCCAGGACACTGAGCGGAAGCGCCGGGCCGGTGGACTGGGACGCGGTCGACCGGAAGCTGCTGAGCGGGAACGGCCGCGTCGGGGGCGTGACGCTGGGCTGCGGGATCGCGGTCGCGGCCGTCGTGGTGCTGCTGATCGTGATCGGGGCCGCGGTGGCGCTGCTGGTGGGATCGGTGGGCGACGCGATGCTCGGCAAGGCCGAGTACGACGCCGTCCACGTGGGCGAATCGGAGGAAGCGGTACGTTCGCAGCTGCCCAGCGGGGACAGCATCCTGACCGAGGGGCTCGACCGGAAGGGGCCGCCGCGTCCGCAGGGCGCGGCCTGTGTGGTCTTTCTGGCGGACGACGATTCCGACCTGGGCAGCGACAGCGTTTTCCGGTTCTGCTTCAAGGACGGCAAGCTCGTCGACAAGCAGGCGTACCAGGCCAAGCAGTAGGAGCACGGGTGACAGCCAAGGTGATCCGCGTGGTGATCGCTGATGACGAGCCGCTGATCCGGGCCGGGATCAGGATGATCCTGACCTCGGCGGCGGACATCGAGGTCGTCGCCGAGGCGGCGAACGGCCGGGAGGCGGTGGAACTGGCCCGGGCGCACGGCCCGGACGTGGTGCTGCTGGACATCCAGATGCCGGTGATGGACGGGCTGACGGCGCTGGCCGAGCTCGGGCGGGCGGCGCCCGAGGTGCGGGCGCTGATCCTGACCACCTTCGGGGAGAAGGAGAACGTGCTGCGGGCGCTGAGCGGAGGCGGAGCGGGGTTCCTGCTGAAGGACTCGGCGCCCGGCGAACTCATCGGCGCCGTACGGGCGGCCGCGGCGGGGGACGCGTACCTGTCCCCGGCGGCGACCCGGCACGTGGTGGACCAGCTGGCGTCCGGCCGGACGGCCGGCCGTGACGAGGAAGCGCGGCGTCTGGTGGCCGAACTGAGCGAGCGCGAGCGCGGGGTACTGGCGCTGCTGGGGGAGGGGCTGTCGAACGCGGACGCGGGGCGGCGGCTGCACATGAGCGAGGCCACGGTGAAGACGTACGTGAGCCGGATCCTGGCGAAACTGGAATGCGAGAACCGGGTGCAGGCGGCCCTGCTGGCCAGGGACGCCGGGCTCTAGGTACGGTCGGGCCGAAATCCGATGGCGATCAGGGGGCGGGGCGCATGACGGTGGTAGCGCAGCAGCGGGGCGTGGAACCGGAGCCGAAGGTACGGATCCCGGTGGTCGAGGGGTTCGCTCCGCGGTACTCCGCGGGGTCGGCGGCGCGGGCCGCGGGTTCGCCGGCCGGTTTCGCCGGTTCACCCGCCGGGTCTCCCCGGGAGGCGGGCAAGGCGCTGCGCACGCGGGTGCCCCGGGCTGCGCACGCGCGGTTCGAGGCACCGGCCGACCGGCCGGACGCGGTACGGGCGGTGGAGGAGTCCAACGTCGGGCGGGTCCCCGAGCTGACGCCGATACGGGTCGGCCGGATGGCCGCCAACCCCTTCACGTTCCTGCGCGGTGCGGCCGGGCTGATGGCGCACGACCTCTCCGGCGGTCCTGTCACCGGGATCGGCGCGCAGATCTGCGGGGACGCCCACGCGGCCAACTTCGGGCTGTACGGGGACGCGCGCGGCCGGCTGGTCATCGACCTCAATGACTTCGACGAGACCGTCTTCGGCCCGTGGGAGTGGGACCTCAAGCGGCTGGCCACCTCGCTGGTCCTGGCCGGCCGGGTGGCCGGAGCCGACGAGGACACCTGCCGGGCGGCCGCGCACGACGCGGCGGGCGCCTACCGGCGCACGATGCGCCTGCTGGCCAAACTGCCCGCCCTCGACGCGTGGAACGCCATCGCGGACGAGGAGCTGGTCTCGCACACCGACGCCCGTGACCTGCTGGGCACGCTGGAACGGGTCTCGGAGAAGGCCCGCAACAACACCTCCGCCCGGTTCGCGGCCAAGTCCACGGAGCCCACGCCCGACGGTGGCCGGGCCTTCGTGGACGCGCTGCCCGTGCTGCGCCGGGTCGGGGACGGGGAGGCGGCGGCCGTGGCGGCCGCGCTGGGCCCGTACCTGGAGACGCTGCAGGGCGACCGGCTGCCGCTGCTGGCCCGGTACGCGATCCACGACGTGGCCTTCCGGGTGGTGGGCACGGGCAGCGTCGGTACCCGCTCCTACGTGGTGCTGCTGCTGGACCACCGGGGTGAGGCGCTGGTCCTCCAGGTGAAGGAGGCCCGGCCCTCCGCGCTGCTGCCGCACCTGCCCGGGCTCGGCTTCGTCTCCCCGCCGGAGGAGCACGAGGGCCGCCGGGTGGTGGCCGGGCAGAAGCGGATGCAGGTGGTCTCCGACATCCTGCTGGGCTGGACGACGGTGGAGGGGCGGCCATTCCAGGTCCGCCAGTTCCGCAACCGCAAGGGCAGCGTGGACCCGGCGGCGCTGGCCGCCGACCAGTTCGACGACTACGGGCGGATGACCGGAGCCCTGCTGGCGCGGGCCCACGCGCACAGCGCTGATCCCCGGCTGCTGGCCGGGTACTGCGGCAAGAGCGACGAGCTGGACGAGGCCATTGCCGGCTTCGCCGTGGCCTACGCCGACCGGAGCGAGGCCGACCACGCGGTGCTGGTGGCGGCCGTGCGGGCGGGGCGGATCGCGGCGACGACCGGGGTCTGAGCGGCTGGGGTCCGAGCGCCGGCGTCCGAGCGCCGGCATCCGAGCCGGGGGCGGGATGTTTCACGTGAAACCGGTGGATGTTTCACGTGAAACACCCGGGCGTCAGGGCCTTAGGCTGGCCGGGTGAGCGAGCAGACTGTTCCCGAAGCGTCCGAGCCCGGCTCCGGCCCCGGCCCCGCTGCCGACGAGCGGCCCGAGGCGCGCCTGGAGCGCGCCGTGCGGGCGGCCGAGCAGGCACTGATCGAGTTCGAGATCGCGGTGGAGACCTTCCGGGTGGAGGTGGAGAACTTCTCCCGCCTGCACCACCAGAAGCTCGGGCCGATGTACTCGCGCCTCGACGAGCTGGACGCCCTGATCGCCGAGGCGAAGGCCGCGAGCACCGGGGATCCGGAGGACCTGCGCCGTGCACGCGAGGCCCGCTCGCTGGTGATGCCCATGCCCGGGGTGGACGAGCTGTTCCACGACTGGATGGACTCGGACGGGATGTCCGACGACGCCTCCGCGATGCTCACCGACCGCGCGGTGCGGCCGCCGGAGCGGGTGCGGCCGCCGGAGGAGGTGCGCCGCCTCTACCGCGAGCTGGTCCGCCAGGCGCACCCCGACCTCGCCCAGGACGAGGCCGAGCGCGAGCGGCGCGACGAGTTCATCGCGCGGGTCAACGCGGCGTACGGGCGCGGCGAGGAGCAGCTCCTGCGCGAGCTGGCCCAGGAGTGGGCGGAGGGCCCGGCGCCGGCCGCCGTGCGGCTGAGCGAGAGCGAGGAGCTGTACGAGCGCCTGGAGTGGCTCTCGCGCCGCAAGGAGCTGCTGTCGGTGGTGGCCCGGGAGCTGGAGGACAGCGCGATCGGGTCGATGCTGCGGATGGCCCCGGAGGACCCGGACCGGCTGCTGGAGGAGATCGCGGAGCAGCTCCTCGCCGATGTCGCGAAGCGCGAGGCGGAACTGGCGGCACTGATCACTCCGTGAGCCGCGGAAGGCCCGTCGGATAGGTTGGCTCACCTATCCGTGACGAGAGAAGGCGACAGCTATGAACTCCGGACCGCTTCCCTCGGTGGACGCCGCCGCGCTGCCCTCCGAAGCCTTTGTCCTCGACGTTCGCGAGAACGACGAATGGGCGGCCGGCCATGCCGAGGGTGCGCTGCACATCCCGATGAGCGAGTTCGTGGCGCGCATCGGTGAGCTGACCGAGAAGATCGAGGACGACCGCCCGGTCTACGTGATGTGCCGGGTCGGCGGACGCTCCGCCCAGGTGGCCCAGTATCTGCGGGGCCAGGACATCGACGCCGTGAACGTGTCCGGCGGCATGCAGGACTGGGAGGCCGCGGGCCGCCCGGTCGTCACCGACGCGGGCGCCCCGGGCTTCGTCGTCTGAGACGGCGGCCCCGTCCGCGGCTAGTGCTGTGACCGCAGCACTAGCCGAGGGGGTGGGCGGCCAGCAGGTCGCCCAGCGCCTCCTCGTGGGCCGCTGCCGGGCCGAGCTGGAGTTCCAGCTGCTTGGCCCAGGCGTGGTAGCGGTGCAGCGGGTAGTCGGTGTCGGCGCCGAAGCCGCCGTGCAGGTGCTGTGCGGTCTGCACGACGCGGCGTACGCCCTCGGAGGCCCAGATCTTGGCCACGGCCACGTCTCCGGCGCTCGGCAGCGGCCCGCCCGCTCCGCCCGTGGAGGCGTCGAGCCGCCAGGCGGCCTGCCAGAGGGTGACCTCCATGGCGCGCAGGTCGATGTAGCGGTCGGCGGCCTGGACGGCGACGGCCTGGAAGCTGGCCACCGGGAAGCCGAACTGCTCGCGCTTGCTCGTGTACTGGCTGGTCATGGTGAGCACGTTCTCGCCGAGGCCGAGCGCGAGCGCGCAGGTCCCGGTGGCCAGGAGCTGGCGCAGGTGGTCCCAGGCGCCGGGCGCGTCGATCAGGTGCGCGGCCGGGACCCGTACGCCGTCGAGGGTGAGCTCGGCCAGCCGCTCCCCGCTGGTGGAGTACTGCTCCGCGAGGGACAGGCCCTCGGCGCCCCGGGGGACGAACGCGAGGACCCCCTCGCCCTCCCCGGTGTGGGCCGGTACGGCGATCCAGTCGGCGCTGTGCCCCCAGGCGACGGCCGTCTGGAGCCCCTCCAGGACCCAGGTGTCCCCGTCCCGCCGTGCGGTGACGGCCAGCTCGGCCGGGTCGTGGCCGCTGCGGCCGTGCGCGGCGACGGTGAGGACGAGGCTGCCCTGCCCGGCGCCGGGCAGCAGAGCGCCGGCCAGCTCGGGGCTGCCGTGGGTCTGGACGGCCATGGCGGTGGCGCAGTGCTCCAGCAGCGGCACCCGGGCCAGTACCCTCGCCGCCTCGCGCAGGACCAGGCACAGGGCGATGGCGTCGAGTCCGGAGCCGCCGTGCTCCTCGGTGAGGACCAGGCTCAGCAGGTCGGAGTCCGCGAGCTTCGCCCACAGCTCGCGGTCGAACTCCTCGGCCACCGCCCGCGGGGTGAGGGCGGGGCTGGGCACGCCGTCGGGGGCCACATCCGCGAACACGGCCTTGGCCGCCTCGACGGCGGCCTGCTGCTCCTCGGTGAAGGTGAAGTCCACTGCCTGTCCTCCCGCGTACCCGGATCGCGCTCTGCCTGACGGTGCGTCAAGATAGAACACGTTCTTAAAATTTGACAGGGGGACGGCAGGGGCTCAGCGGTCGAAGTCGATCTCCACGTCCTCCGACACCGGGTGCGACTGGCAGGCCAGCACGAACCCGGCCTCCGTCTCCCGCTCCTCCAGCGCGAAATTGCGGTCCATCCGCACCTCGCCCGATACGACGAACGCCCGGCAGGTGCCGCACACCCCGCCCTTGCAGGCGTACGGGGCGTCCGCGCGGGCCCGCAGCACCGCGTCGAGCAGGGACTCGCCGTCGCGCACGGGCCAGGTGCCCGAGCGGCCGTCGAGCCGGGCCGTGACCCGGCCGCGGGTGGCGTCGGCCGCGGCGGTGCGCGCGGGCGGGGCGGTGTCCTCGACGTGGAAGACCTCCTCGTGGACCCGGGTGCGGAGCACGCCGAGCGCGCCCAGCGCCTTCTCCGCTCCCGTCACCAGGCCGTACGGCCCGCACAGGAACCAGCCCGTCACCTCCGCGACCGGCAGCAGGGCGGGCAGCAGCTCCGTCAGCCGCTCCTCGCCGAGCCGGCCCGAGGGCAGCCCGGCCTCCTGCTCCTCGCGGGACAGCACGGTGACGAGCTGGAACCGGTCGGGGTAGCGGTCCTTGAGGTCGGCGACCTCCTCCAGGAACATCGTCGAGGCCGCGCTGCGGTCGCTGCGCACCAGGCAGAACCGTGCGTCGGGGCGGGCGGCGAGGAGGGTGGCGGCGATCGACAGCACCGGGGTGATGCCGCTGCCGCCGACGATCGCGGCGTAGTGCGCGGCGGCCGGAGCCGCCGCGGGGTCCAGGATGAACCGGCCGGCCGGGACCATCACGTCCAGGACGTCCCCGGCGGCGATCTCCTTGTGGGCGAAGGAGGAGAACTCCCCGCCCTCCACCAGCCGCACCCCGACCTGCAGCGAGGCGGGACCGGGCCCGTCCGCGGCCTGGGCGGGGGAGCAGATCGAGTACGTACGCCGCCCCTCCGCGGTGCCGGCCGGGGCGCCGGAACCGCCGCGGCGCAGGGTGAGGTGCTGGCCGGGGGCGTGCCGGTAGTCGGCGCGCAGCTCCGGCGGGACGGCCAGGGTCAGGGCGACGGAGTCCTCGGTGAGCCGGTCGACCGCCGTCACCGTCAAGGTGTGGAACGCGCCGTGGCGCGCGGGGCGCGCCGAGGCGGCGGCCGCCGGGCCTTCGGGCGCCACCGGCGTGGGCGACGGCGGTGACACGGCCATCTACAGCTCCTTGAAGTGGTCGAACGGTTCGCGGCAGGCGATGCAGCGGCGCAGCGCCTTGCACGCGGTGGAGGAGAACCGGCTGAGCAGCTCGGTGTCGGTCGATCCGCAGTTCGGGCAGCGGACGGACAGGGCGAGCGGAACCGGGCCGCCGGCGGCGTGCGGCCGCGGCGGGGCGATGCCGAACTCCGCCAGCTTGCGGCGGCCTTCGGCGCTGATGTCGTCGGTGGACCAGGCGGGGGCCAGCACGGTCCGCACCCGGACCTCCGGTATGCCGTGGTCGGTCAGGACCCGCTTGATGTCGGCGGACATGGCCTCGATGGCCGGGCAGCCGGTGTAGGTGGGGGTCAGGGTGACCTCCACGTGGCCGTCCTCGTGCATCCGCACCCCGCGCATCACGCCGAGCTCGGCGAGGGTGATCACGGGCAGTTCGGGGTCGGGGACGGAGCCGGCCAGCGCGGCCAGCTCCACCTCCAGCCGGGTCCTGTCGGTGCCGGTGCCCGCGCCGGCGGTGGTCACCACGATGCCCCCGGGTGGCTGCGGTGCAGGTGCTGCATCTCCGCGAGCAGGCGGCCGAACGACTCGGTGTGCAGTCCCTGCCGGCCGGCTCCGGCGGCCCAGGCGCCGTGCCGCGGCCCCTGGGGCGGCTCCAGCCCGGCCCGCTCCAGTACGCCGCCCAGCGCGGCCAGCCAACGGCCTTCCAGGGCGGCCCAGTCGATCTCTTCGAGCCCGTCCACCGGCCGGAACAGCTCCCCGGTGAACTTCCACAGCCCGTCCAGGCCGGCCCGCATCCGGCGCCGGCTCTCCTCCGTGCCGTCGCCGAGCCGCAGGGTCCACTGCTCGGCGTGGTCGCGGTGGTAGGCGGTCTCCTTGACCGCCTTGGCGGCGAGCGGCGCGAACGGGCCGTCGCCGAGGGCGAGTTCCCCGTAGAGCTCGTGCTGGTAGAGCGAGAAGTAGAGCTGGCGCGCGATCGTGTGGGCGAAGTCGCCGTTCGGCTGCTCGACCAGCTGGAGGTTGCGGAAGGACCGCTCCTCGCGGAGGTAGGCCAGCTCGTCCTCGTCGCCGGCCGTCGACAGCAGGACGCGGGCCTGGCCGAGCAGGTCGAGGGCGATGTTGGCGAGGGCGACCTCCTCCTCCAGGACGGGCGCGTGGCCCGCCCACTCGGCGAGGCGGTGCGAAAGGATCAGTGCGTCGTCGCCGAGGGCCAGCGCGGCCGCCACGGCCGCCGTACCCGCTCCGGTGCTCGTCTCGGTGCTCGTCACAGGTGCTGCACCCCCTCGGGGATCTCGTAGAAGGTGGGGTGCCGGTACGGCTTGTCGGCGGACGGGGCGAAGAACGGGTCCCGCTCGTCCGGGGAGGAGGCGGTGATCTCCGTGGAGGGCACCACCCAGATGGAGATGCCCTCGCCGCGCCGGGTGTAGAGATCGCGGGCGTTGCGCAGGGCCATCTCCGCGTCGGGGGCGTGCAGGCTGCCCGCGTGCGTGTGCGAGAGGCCGCGCCGCGAGCGGACGAACACCTCCCACAGGGGCCAGTTCTGCGTCATACCCGAGCCTCGCTTCCGTTTGCCGCCGCGGCCGCCGTGGCCGCCGCCTGCTTCTCCGCATACGCCGCGGCCGCGTCGCGCACCCAGGCGCCTTCCTCGTGCGCCGCGCGGCGCTGTCCGATCCGCTCTTCGTTGCACGGGCCGTTGCCCTTGAGCACTTCCCAGAACTCCGCCCAGTCGATGGCTCCGAAGTCGTGGTGTCCGCGCTCCTCGTTCCACTTCAGGTCCGGGTCGGGCAGCGTCAGCCCCAGCGACTCGGCCTGCGGGACGGCGATGTCCACGAAGCGCTGGCGCAGGTCGTCATTGGTGTGGCGCTTGATGCGCCAGGCCATCGACTGCGCCGAGTGTCCCGACTCGGCGTCGGGCGGGCCGAACATCATCAGCGAGGGCCACCACCACCGGTCGACGGCGTCCTGCGCCATCGCGTGCTGGGCCTCGGTGCCCCGGGAGAGGGCGAGGAGCAGCTCGTACCCCTGGCGCTGATGGAAGGACTCCTCCTTGCAGATCCGGACCATGGCCCGGGCGTACGGCCCGTAGGAGCAGCGGCAGATCGGGACCTGGTTGGTGATCGCCGCGCCGTCCACGAGCCAGCCGATCGCGCCGACGTCGGCCCAGGTCAGCGTCGGGTAGTTGAAGATCGAGGAGTACTTCTGCTTCCCGGCGTGGAGCTTGTCGAGGAGCTCGTCGCGGCTGGTGCCCAGCGTCTCGGCGGCGCTGTACAGGTACAGCCCGTGACCGGCCTCGTCCTGGACCTTGGCCATCAGGATCGCCTTGCGGCGCAGTGAGGGCGCGCGGGTGATCCAGTTCGCCTCGGGCTGCATGCCGATGATCTCGGAATGGGCGTGCTGGGCCATCTGGCGGACCAGTGAGGCGCGGTACTCGTCGGGCATCCAGTCGCGCGGCTCCACCCGCTCGTCGGCCGCCACGGCCGCGTCGAACGCCGCCGCGAGCTGCGCGCCGAGGTCGGCGGTCACGCTGATCCCCGCGTCGCGTCCCGCGTCCCGCCCCCCGGTCCCCGATGTCACTGCCGGGGTCACTGCCACCATCACGGCCCCCTGTCAGAGGTCTTTTCCCGCCTCGTCCCGCCCGACCGACCGATCGTTCGGTTCATGCTCTTCAATGGTGGGACGAGGGCCCGTAGGGTGTCAACCTCTGTGGTCAACCCTGTGGACACCGGATGATCGGGGCGGGATGGATTCGAACGAGCGCGAGCCCCTGGAAGGAGAGGCTCCGCCCCTTCCCAGGGCGCCCGGAATCGCCGGCCTGTCCACCCCGTACCGGGTCGTCACGGCCCTCGCGCTCGGTGCGGTGGCGGTGGCCGCCTGCTGGCACCTGGCTCTCGTCTTCCTGCACGTGGCCCCGTCCAACACGGTCAGCAAGCGGCACGCGCGCGTGATCGACGGCTGGATCTACCCCGAGTTCGAACAGAACTGGAAGCTCTTCGCCCCCAACCCGCTCCAGCAGAACATCGCCGTGGAGGTGCGCGCGGAAGTGCGGACGGACGACGGCCTGCTGGTGACGGGCGACTGGCGCGGGCTCTCCGCCGAGGACGGCGCGGCCATCCGCCACAGCCTCCTGCCGAGCCACACCGAGCAGAACGAGCTCCGCCGGGCCTGGGACTTCTTCACCACCTCGCACGACGAGGACAACAAGTCCACCGGCGAGCGCGGCGAACTCTCCGAGCAGTACCTGCGCCGGATCGCCCTGGACCGGCTGGACCCGCGCACCCCGGCCGACACGCCGGTGGGCGAGGGCGGCCGGCCCGGCCGCGTCACAGAGGGCCGGATCGTACGGATCCAGCTGCGCGCGGCGACGACGGAGGTCCCCGCGCCCGCGTGGTCCGACGAGGAGGCCGACACCCAGACGTACTACCGGGAGCTGCCGTGGTGGACGGTGTGACGGGGCTCAAGGCCTCCGCCGGCCGGGCGCTGGCCCGGGTCAGCGGGCAGGCGCTGGGTCCGTACCAGAGCGCCGTGGTCCGGATCGGCTTCGCCGGTACCTGGCTGTTCTTCCTGCTGCGGGAGTTCCCCCACCGCCACGAGCTCTACGGGCCGGACGGGCCGTGGAGCTGGGAGCTGGCGCGGCGGCTGATCGACACGAACCGCGCCTTCACGGTGCTGATGTGGTCGGATTCGGCGCTCTGGTTCGAGATCGTCTACGCCGTGGCCGTGCTGTCGTCCGCCCTGCTGATGCTGGGCTGGCGCACCCGGGCGACCTCCGTGCTGTTCATGGTCGGCGTGCTGTCCCTGCAGAACCGCAGCGTCTTCATGGGCGACGGCGGGGACAACGTCATCCACCTGATGGCGATCTACCTCGTGCTGACCCGGTGCGCGCAGGTGTGGTCGCTGGACGCCCGCCGCGCCCGCCGCCTCGGCTCGGCCTCGGCCGGGCGGGCGGGGCCGGTGCTGTGGGGCGTGCTCGGCGCGGTGTTCGCGTACGGGGCCGCGACCGGGCGGTTCAGCACCGGCTGGCTGGTGGTGTTCGCGGCCCTGTGGGTGCTCGCGGCGCTGTGGTGGATGGTCGACCGCTACGACCCGGAGGGGGAGGGGCGGGCGGTCCTCGACGTCCTGGCCAACCTGCTGCACAACGCCGGGATGCTGGTGATCATGGTGGAGGTCTGCCTGATCTACGCGACGGCCGGCTGGTACAAGATCCAGGGTTCGCGGTGGCAGGACGGCACGGCGCTGTACTACCCGCTGAACCTGGACTACTTCACCCCGTGGCCCGGGGTCTCGGCCTTCCTCGCGAGCAGCGGCACGCTGGTCATGCTGCTGTCCTACGGGACGGTCGCGGTCCAGGTGGCCTTCCCGTTCACGCTGTTCAACCGGCGGATCAAGAACGTGCTGCTGGCGCTGATGATGCTGGAGCACGCCGGGATCGCGGTGCTGCTGGGCCTGCCGTTCTTCTCGCTGGCGATGATCGCCGCCGACGCGGTGTTCCTGCCGACCGGCTTTCTGGTCTGGCTCGGCGCGCGGGTCGCTGCGCGGCGGGTTCGTGGGAGGCGGCCCCTGCCGGGGCCGGAGCCCTACGCGGACCCCGAGCCCGCGCTCCCCAGCCCCGTCCCGCGCTGAGGCCCGACCCTGCGGGGCCGTCCCCTACCCTCCCTTCCACCGTTCCCCGGGCTCTGCCCGGACCCCGGTCCTCAAGCGCCGGACGGGCTGAAAGACCCTGGGGCTCCGCCCCAGACCCCGCGCCTCAAACGCCGGCGGGGCTGGATCGGGCCGGCGAGGAGGGATCGGGCCGGGACCGTAGGGTCGCGGTATGAGTGAGCAGCACGGGAACAGCGGGACCCCCGACGACACCGAACGGCAGTGGCGGGAGGCCGCCGAGCGGGAGGATCTCGTCCTCCTCGACGGGTTCCACGCGCTGAAGCACGCCCTGCGCTTCGGGGCGGACGTCCGGCTGGTCGTCGCCGAGGAGCCGGACGCCGTACGGGGCCTCGCGCGCGAGCTGGCTCCGGACGTGGAGGCGCAGGTGGCCCGGCTGGTGCGGCGGGCCCCGCTCAAGGGCCTGCTGGCGCGGGTGCACCCCACCGGGGTGGCGGCCCTGGCGGTCCGGCCCGGCCGGGCGGAGGGACGGGCCCGGCTCGACGCACGGCCCAGGACGGCCCCGATCGTGCTCCTCGACAACCCCCGCAACCTGGGCAACGTCGGCGCCGTCGTCCGGCTCGCCGCCGGCTTCGGCGCCACCGGCGTGGTCACCCGCGGCGACCTCGACCCCTGGCACCCCAACGTGGTCCGGGCCGGCGCGGGGCTGCACTACGCCACCACCGTGGACCGGGTGGAGCTCGGCACGCTGCCGCCCGGCCCGCTGTACGCCCTCGACCCGGAGGGCGAGGACATCCGCGCCCTCACCCTCCCGGACGAGGCCCTGCTCGCCTTCGGCTCCGAACGCCACGGCATCTCGCCCGAGCTGCGCGCCCGCGCCGATCACCTGGTGTCCCTGCCGATGCGGCCGCAGGTCTCCAGCTACAACCTGGCCACCAGCGTGGCCATGACCCTCTTCCACTGGGGCGGGCCGAAGGAGACCTTCTAGCCCTGGCGGCGGACCTCCACCACGCGGAAGCGGTTCGACACGAACGCCCCGTCGCACAGCGCGGCGTTCGCCGCCGGGTTTCCGCCGGAGCCGTGGAAGTCGGAGAAGGCCGCGGTCTGGTTCACATAGACCCCGCCCGTCAGGTTCAGCGAGAGCTGCGCCGACTCCTCCAGGCAGACCTCCTCGATGGCCCGCTCGGTGTCCGCGGACGTGGTGTACGCCCCGACCGTCATGGCGCCCTGCTCGCGGACGGTGCGCCGCAGCAGTTCGAGGGCGTCCGCCGTGGAGTCGACCGCCACCGCGAAGGAGACCGGGCCGAAGCACTCCGAGAGGTAGGGGGCGGAGTCGTCCGGCTTGGACGAGTCCAGCTTGACCATCACCGGCGTGCGCACGACCGCGCCCGGGAAGTCGGGGTGCGTCACCTCGCGCGAGGCCAGCGCGACCTCGCCGAGCCCGGCTGCGGCCTCCAGGCGGGCCTTGACGTCCGGGTTGACCAGCGCGCCGAGCAGGGCGTTGGCCCGCGCGTCGTCGCCGAGCAGGCCGCCGACCGCGCCCGCGAGGTCCGCGACGACCTCGTCGTACGTCTTGTGCCCGGCGTCCGTCTCGATGCCGTCGCGCGGGATCAGCAGGTTCTGCGGGGTGGTGCACATCTGGCCGCTGTACAGGGACAGAGAGAACGCCAGGTTGGAGAGCATCCCCTTGTAGTTGTCGGTGGAGTCCAGGACGACGGTGTTGACGCCGGCCTTCTCCGTGTAGACCTGCGCCTGGCGGGCGTTGGCCTCCAGCCACTCGCCGAACTCGGTGGACCCGGTGTAGTCGATGACCTTGATCTCGGGACGGACGGCGAGCTCCTTGGCGATGCCCTCGCCGGGACGCTCCACGGCCAGGGCGACCAGGTTCGGGTCGAAGCCGGCGTCGCCGAGGACCTCGCGGGCCACCTGGACGGTCAGCGCGAGCGGGAGCACGGCGCGCGGGTGCGGCTTGACCAGCACCGGGTTGCCCGTGGCGAGGGAGGCGAAGATGCCCGGGTAGCCGT
Source organism: Streptomyces sp. CA189 (assembly GCF_056428985.1). Classification (NCBI taxonomy): domain Bacteria; kingdom Bacillati; phylum Actinomycetota; class Actinomycetes; order Kitasatosporales; family Streptomycetaceae; genus Streptomyces; species Streptomyces sp. CA189. The sequence goes on from NZ_JBWJVM010000007.1 coordinate 187,085, forward strand.
TCCAGGTGGGGAAGGTGTTGCAGCCGATCATCAGGGAGATGCCGCGCGGGACGGCCGTGAAGGTCTTGCCGAGCTCCAGCGGGTCCTTCTTGCCCTGCGGCTTCGACCAGTCGGCCTGCCCCGGGACGCGGGTCTGCTCCTCGTAGGCGTAGGCGATCGCCTCCAGGCCGCGGTCCTGTGCGTGCGGGCCGCCGGCCTGGAACGCCATCATGAAGGCCTGGCCGCTGGTGTGCATGACCGCGTGCGCGAACTCGTGCGTCCGCGCCGAGATCCGGGCCAGGATCTCGATGCAGACCAGGGCGCGCGCCTCGGGCCCGGCGTCACGCCAGGCGCCCATGCCGGCCCGCATCGCGGGCAGCAGCACCTCCGGGTCCACGTGCGGGTACTCGACGCCGAGCTCCACGCCGTACGGGGAGGTCTCCGCGCCCGTCCAGCCGTCGGTTCCGGGCTGCCCGAGGTCGAGCCGGGTGCCGCGCAGCGCCTCGAAGGCGGCGAGGCCGTCGGCCGGCGCGGTCTCCCCGTACGCCTTGGGGTGCTCGGGGTGCGGGGACCAGTAGGCGCGGCTGCGGATCGTGGCCAGCGCCTGGTCCAGGGTGGGCCGGTGCTTGGCGGACAGCTGGGGGACGGTGAGCTCGGCGGCCATCAGGGACCAACTCCTCTTTGAGCCGGGCGGGATCAGGCGATCGGGGCAGGCAAGAAGGGATGAACAAGAGCAGACTGGAGTTAGAGTAACCGAACGATCGGTCGGGACAAGAGGGCCCGGCAGACCTGTGGACAAGTCGGTGCGGGAGGATCTGGGCATGACAGCAATCGAGCGGTCCCGCACAGTGGCGGTCGTCGGCGCCGGCACCATGGGGCAGGGCATCGCCCAAGTCGCCCTTCTCGCAGGTCACCGCGTGCTGATCTACGACATCGACGCCGTGCTGGCCGCCGACGCGGTCGGATTCGTCCAGGACCGCGTCGAGCGGATGGCCGCCAAGGGCTGGCTGGACCGCGCCGAGGCCGAGGACGCGATCGGCCGGATCGCATCGGCGGCCGAGCTGCCGGAGCTGGCCGGAGCCGCCCTCGTGGTGGAGGCGGTCGTCGAGGACGCCACCGTCAAGCGGGCCCTGTTCGCGGCCCTCGAAGAGGTGGTCTCACCGGAGGCGCTGCTCGCCACCAACACCTCCTCCCTCTCGGTCACCGAGCTCGCCGCCGGCCTCGCGCACCCCGGCCGCTTCCTGGGCCTGCACTTCTTCAACCCGGCCCCGCTGCTCCCGCTGGTCGAGGTGGTCTCCGGGTTCGCGACGGACCCGGCCGCCGCGAACCGCGCGTACGCCACCGTCCTGGGCTGGGGGAAGACGCCGGTGCGCTGCGCCGACACCCCGGGCTTCATCGTCAACCGGATCGCCCGGCCCTTCTATGCCGAGGCCTTCGCGGTGTACGAGGAGCAGGGCGCCGACCCGGCCACCATCGACGCCGTGCTCCGCGAGAGCGGCGGCTTCAAGATGGGTCCCTTCGCGCTGACCGACCTGATCGGCCAGGACGTGAACGAGGCCGTCACCCGCTCGGTGTGGGAGTCCTTCTTCCGCAGCCCCAAGTTCACCCCCTCCCTCGCGCAGCGCCGGCTGGTCCAGTCGGGCCGCCTCGGCCGCAAGTCGGGCCACGGCTGGTACCCGTACGGCCCGGACGCGAAGGTCCCGGCCCCGCACACCGCAGGCCCCGAGGACGCGCCCGCCAAGGTGACCGTCGTCGGTGACCTCGGACCGGCGGCCGGACTCCTCGACCTCCTGGAGGAGGCCGGGATCGCGGTCACCGCCGTCGAGCACGGGGGTCCGTACATCCAGCTCCCGGGCGAGGGGCAGCTCGTGCTCGCCGACGGCAAGACGGCGATCGAGTTCGCCGACGTCGTCTACTTCGACCTCGCCTTCGACTACCGGGGCGCCACCCGGATCGCGCTCTCCGCCAGCGAGGACACGAGCGAGCGGACCCTCTCCGAGGCCGTCGGGCTGTTCCAGAAGCTGGGCAAGAAGGTCTCCGTCATCGGCGACGTCCCCGGCATGATCGTCGCCCGGACGGTCGCGATGCTGATCGACCTCACCGCCGACGCCGTCGCGCGCGGGGTGGCGGGCGCCGAGGACATCGACACGGCGATGCGGCTCGGGGTCAACTACCCGGCGGGTCCGGCCGAATGGCACGACCGGCTCGGCCGCGACTGGGCGTACGACCTGCTGCACCACCTCGACGAGCGCTGTCCCGGAGGCCGGTACGCGCCGTCGCTGGCGCTGTACAAGCTGGGCTACGCGGCGGGCGAAGACGAGGGCGCGGACGAGGGCAGCGCGGACGAAGAGGGCGCCGGCGACGAGGCGGGGGAGACCGAATGACCACGGCCAAGCGGGACACGTACACGCCCGAGACCCTCCTGTCCGTCGCCGTCCAGGTCTTCAACGAGCGCGGCTACGACGGCACCTCGATGGAGCACCTCTCCAAGGCCGCCGGCATCTCGAAGTCCTCGATCTACCACCACGTCGCCGGCAAGGAGGAGCTGCTCCACCGCGCCGTCAGCCGGGCCCTGGACGAGCTCTTCGCGGTCCTGGCCGAGCCGGGGGCGATACGGGGACGCGCGGTCGAACGCGTCGAGTACGTCACGCGCCGCACGGTCGAGGTCCTCGTCGCGGAGCTCCCCTACGTGACCCTGCTGCTGCGGGTCCGGGGCAACACCCGCACCGAGCGCTGGGCCCTGGAGCGCCGCCGCGAGTTCGACCACCAGGTCGCGGAGCTGCTGAAGGCCGCCGCCGCCGAGGGCGACCTGCGGGCGGACGTGGACATCCGGCTCGCCACCCGGCTGCTCTTCGGCATGGTCAACTCCCTGGTCGAGTGGTACCGCCCGCACCCGGGCACCACCCCCGACCAGCTCGCGGACGCGGTGGTCAGCATGGCCCTGGACGGCCTGCGCACGGTCCGCTGACCCCTCAGTCCGGGGTGCGCGCGGGGCGGCTCCGCAGTCGCCAGAGGAGGACGGCGCCGGCCGCGACGGCCAGGGTCAGCGCGCCGTACCCGTAGAGGAGCGTCAGGTCCGGGCGGTGGGCCAGGCCCACGCGGAGGCCCAGGAAGAGGGGTCCCGCGACGTACACGGCGTCCCACTGCAGATGGTGCGCCACCCAGCGCACGAGCAGGAACGCCCAGAAGCCGAGCACGGCCCAGGCGGTGAGGTACGGCCACGGCGAGCCCGGCAGGGGTTCCAGGGGCGTGCCCGCTCCGGCGCCCGCCCAGCGGTGGGCCGCGTAGCCCAGGACCACGACGAGGGCGGTCATGGACGAGGCCCAGCACAGGGAGCGCAGCGGCTCGGGCAGGCGCTGCGCGGGCGAGGGTGAGGGACCGGTGTCGGAGGTGGGGCTCGTGTTCATGTCCGGGCAGACGCGTCCCCGGGACCTCCGGTTGTCATACGCGAGGAGGAGGGTCCCGGCCGGAAGGGCTGGACGGCCCCTCGGGGGCGGACCTCAGTCCTCCGTGATCGTGGGGCCGGCGGTCTGGTCGCGGGCCAGGAGATCCGTTTCCTCGAAGACCAGCAGGGTGCGCGTGGAGAGGACCTCCGGGATGGCCTGGAGGCGGGTCAGGACCAGTTCGCGCAGGGTGCGGTTATCCGGGGTGTGGACCAGGAGCAGGACGTCGAAATCGCCGCTGACCAGGGCGATGTGGGCGGCGCCGGGGAGCTCGCGGAGCTGTTCGCGGACCGTGCGCCAGGAGTTCTGGACGATCTTCAGGGTGATATAGGCGGAGGCGCCCTGACCTGCCCGTTCGTGGTTGACCCGGGCGGTGAACCCCCGGATCACCCCGTCGTCGATGAGCCGGTTGATCCGGGCATAGGCATTGGCCCGGGACACGTGGACCTGCTCGGCGACAGAACGTATGGAGGCCCGGCCGTCCGCCTGGAGCAGACGCACGATCGACCGGTCTATCGGGTCCAGCGGGCGGGGCGGTGCCGCCGGCCCGGGGGCTACCGGCGGTACGGGCGCGCCCCCGAGTGCGCCCCCCGGTCCGGAACCCGCTCCGGAACCCGGTCCGGCCATTTGTTCATCCGTCATCGTCCGATGCCTGCCTCTCCTGGACGTCCTGCACCCATACCAGGGCGTCGGCGCCACTTTGTCCACAGCCTGGAGCCGCCTGTAGCCAAATTGCCCGGACAACCGAACAATCGGTAGGTGAGGGGCCTCACACCCGTGGCCTCCCTGCCCGCTTCCCACGAGGAGGTGTACGCCGCCATGACGGTCCAAGAGCTGCCCGGTGCCGGTGCGTCCCACCGCTCCACCCCGCCGCCCGCCTGGAGGCCCCGTACGGATGCCGCCCCGCTGCTCCCGGACCCCGAGCCGTACCGGGTGCTGGGCACCCCGGCCGCCGACCGGCTCGACCCCGAGCTGATGCGCCGGTGCTACGCCGAGCTGGTGCGCGGCCGCCGCTACAACGCCCAGGCCACCGCCCTCACCCGGCAGGGCCGTCTGGCCGTATATCCCTCCACCGTCGGCCAGGAGGCGTGCGAGATCGCCGCCGCGATGGTCCTGGAGGAGCGGGACTGGCTCTTCCCGAGCTACCGCGACACCCTCGCGGCCGTCGCGCGCGGACTGGATCCCGTACAGGCGCTAACACTGCTGCGCGGCGACTGGCACACCGGGTACGACCCGCGCGAGCGCCGGATAGCCCCGCTCTCGACCCCGCTCGCCACCCAGCTGCCGCACGCGGTCGGCCTGGCGCACGCCGCCCGGCTGCGCGGGGACGACGTGGTCGCCCTCGCCATGGTCGGCGACGGCGGCACCAGCGAGGGCGATTTCCACGAGGCCATGAACTTCGCCGCCGTCTGGCAGGCGCCGGTCGTCTTCCTCGTCCAGAACAACGGCTTCGCGATCTCCGTCCCGCTCGCCAAGCAGTCCGCCGCCCCGACCCTGGCCCACAAGGCCGTGGGGTACGGGATGCCGGGCCGCCTCGTCGACGGCAACGACATCGCCGCCATGCACGAGGTGCTGTCCGAAGCGGTCCGGCGGGCCCGGGCCGGCGGCGGACCGACCATGATCGAGGCCGTCACGTACCGCATAGAGGCCCACACCAACGCCGACGACGCCACCCGCTACCGGGGCGACGCCGAGGTCGAGGCCTGGAAGGCGCACGACCCGATCGAGCTGCTGGAGCGCGAGCTGACCTCCCGCGGCCTGCTGGACGAGGCGGGCATCAAGGCCGCCAAGGACGCGGCCGAGGAGATGGCGGCGGCGCTCCGCGACGGGATGAACGCGGAGCCCGTGCTCGACCCGATGGACCTCTTCGAAAACGTCTACGCGGAGCAGACCGGCCGGCTGCGCGAACAGGCGGCCATGCTCCGTGCCGAGCTGGACGCGGCCGAGCAGGAAGAGGGGGACGGATCATGACCACGGTGGCGGTGAAGCCGGCGGCCACGAAGCCGGCGACCATGGCCCAGGCCCTGAACCGGGCCATGCGCGACGCGATGGCCGAGGACCCGACGGTCCACGTCATGGGCGAGGACGTCGGGGCGCTCGGCGGGGTCTTCCGCATCACGGACGGCCTCGCGAAGGAGTTCGGCGAGGACCGCTGCACGGACACTCCGCTTGCCGAGGCCGGCATACTCGGCGCGGCCGTCGGCATGGCCATGTACGGGCTGCGGCCGGTCGTGGAGATGCAGTTCGACGCGTTCGCGTACCCGGCCTTCGAGCAGCTGATCTCGCACGTGGCGAAGATGCGCAACCGCACGCGGGGCGCGATGCCGCTCCCGATCACGATCCGGGTGCCGTACGGCGGCGGGATCGGCGGGGTGGAGCACCACAGCGACTCCTCCGAGGCGTACTACGTGGCCACGCCCGGGCTCACCGTCGTGACGCCGGCGACGGTCGAGGACGCGTACGGACTGCTGCGCGCCTCGATAGCCAGCGACGACCCGGTGATCTTCCTGGAGCCGAAGCGGCTGTACTGGTCCAAGGCCGACTGGTCGCCCGACGCCCCCGCGGCGGTCCCCGGCATCGGCGAGGCGCTCGTCCGGCGGACCGGCACGAGCGCGACGCTGATCACCTACGGGCCCTCCCTGCCGGTGTGCATGGAGGCGGCCGAGGCGGCCCGCGAGGAGGGCTGGGACCTGGAGGTCGTGGACCTGCGCTCGCTGGTCCCCTTCGACGAGGAGACCGTCGTGGCCTCCGTACGCCGGACGGGGCGCGCGGTGGTGGTCCACGAGTCCGGCGGCTTCGGCGGACCGGGCGCGGAGATCGCCGCCCGGGTCACGGAGCGGTGCTTCCACCACCTGGAGGCGCCCGTGCTGCGCGTCACCGGCTTCGACATCCCGTATCCGCCGCCGATGCTGGAGAAGCACCACCTGCCCGGCGTGGACCGGATCCTGGACACCGTGGCCCGTCTGCAGTGGGAGAACTGATGCCGCAGGTCATGGAGTTCAAGCTGCCGGATCTGGGGGAAGGGCTGACCGAGGCGGAGATCGTCCGCTGGCTGGTCGCGGTCGGCGACGTCGTCGCCATCGACCAGCCCGTCGTCGAGGTCGAGACGGCCAAGGCGATGGTGGAGGTGCCCTGCCCGTACGGGGGCGTGGTCACCGCCCGCTTCGGCGAGGAGGGGACCGAACTGCCCGTCGGCGCCCCGTTGATCACCGTGGCCGTGGGCACGGCCGCCGATCTCGCCGACCTCGCCGATGGCGCGGACGAGCCCGCGGAGTCCTCCTCCGGCTCGGGGAACGTGCTGGTCGGCTACGGCACGGACCACTCACGTCCGGCGCGTCGGAGGCGGGTGCGACCCGGCTCCGCAGCGCCGGGGGCCGCTCCCGCAGGTCCGGCTCCGGCCGCGGTCCCGGCGGTCACGGCACCTGCCGTCATGGCACGTGCCGCGGCACAGGCGGTCACGGCACCGGCGGCCGCCGCACCGGCCGTCGTCGCCGGGCCGGTGCCGGTCATCTCCCCGCTGGTGCGCAAGCTGGCCCGGGACCACGGGGTGGACCTGCGCGCCCTGCGCGGATCGGGCCCCGAGGGCCTGATCCTGCGCGCGGACGTCGAGACGGCGCTGCGCGCACCGGCACAGGCGCCGGCCGCGGCGGCCCCCGCCGCCGCCGTCCCCGTTGCCGCCTCCACCGTGCCGGAGGGCGCCACGCGGATCCCCCTCAAGGGGGTGCGCGGGGCGGTCGCGGACAAGCTGTCGCGCAGCCGGCGTGAGATCCCGGACGCCACCTGCTGGGTCGACGCGGACGCCACCGAGCTGATGGCGGCCCGGGCGGCGATGAACGCCGCGGGCGGCCCCAAGATCTCGGTGCTCGCGCTGCTCGCCCGGATCTGCACGGCGGCCCTGGCCCGCCACCCGGAGCTCAACTCCACGGTGGACCTGGCGGCGAACGAGATCGTCCGGCTGCCGGCCGTGCACCTGGGCTTCGCCGCGCAGACGGAGCGGGGTCTGATGGTCCCGGTGGTCCGGGACGCGCACACGCGCAGCACGGAGTCGCTGTCGGCCGAGTTCGCCCGGCTCACGGAGCTGGCCCGGGCGGGGAAGCTGGCCCCGGCCGATCTCACGGGCGGCACCTTCACCCTGAACAACTACGGGGTGTTCGGGGTTGACGGCTCCACGCCGATCATCAACCACCCCGAGGCGGCGATGCTCGGTGTGGGGCGCATTATTCCGAAGCCGTGGGTGCACCGGGGGGAGTTGGCGGTCCGTCAGGTCGTGCAGCTGTCGCTGACCTTCGATCACCGGGTGTGCGATGGGGGGACCGCGGGTGGGTTCCTGCGGTACGTCGCCGACTGCGTCGAGTCGCCCTCGATGCTGCTGCGCAGCCTGTAGCTCCGCCGGTGTGGGGCGGGTGCGGGTGGTCTGCCCTGCGGGGCGGAGTCCCCTACCCTCCCTTCCACCGTTCCCCGGGCTCTGCCCGGACCCCGGTCCTCAAGCGCCGGACGGGCTGAGGAGGGGTACCGGGCTGCGCCCGGACCCCCTGGGGCTCCGCCCCAGACCCCGCGCCTCAAACGCCGGCGGGGCTGGATGCGGCGCCGGGTGGGATGCAGCTCAGGTGGTCAGGAGCAGTTTGCCCACGTGGGTGCTCGACTCCAGGACGCGGTGGGCCTCGGCTGCCTCGCTCATCGGGTACGTCGCGTGGACCACCGGGTGGATCCGGCCCCCCGCTACCAGGGGCCACACGTGTTCCCGTACGGCCGCGACGATCGCGGCCTTCTCCTCCAGGGGCCGCGCCCGGAGCGTGGTGGCGGTGATCGCCGCCCGCTTCGCCAGCAGGGCGGCCAGGTTGAGCTCCGCCTTGACCCCGCCCTGGAGCCCGATGATGGCGAGGCGGCCGTTCACGGCCAGTGCGTCCACGTTCCGGGTCAGGTACTTCGCGCCCATGATGTCCAGGATCACGTCCGCCCCGGCACCGTCCGTGGCCGCCCGGAGCTCCTCCACGAAGTCCTGCTCGCGGTAGTCGATCAGGATGTCGGCGCCCAGCTCGGCGCAGCGCGCCAGCTTCTCCTTGCCGCCCGCCGTGACCGCGACGCGCGCGCCCACGGCCTTCGCGAGCTGGATCGCCATCGTCCCGATGCCGCTCGATCCGCCGTGCACCAGCAGGGTCTCGCCCGGGCGCAGGCCGGCCACCATGAACACGTTCGACCAGACCGTGGAGACGACTTCCGGCAGGGCCGCCGCCGTCACCAGGTCCACGCCCGCCGGTACCGGCAGCAGTTGGCCCGCCGGGACGGCCACCCGCTGCGCGTACCCGCCGCCGGAGAGCAGCGCGCACACCTCGTCGCCGACCGACCAGCCGGACACCCCGGGCCCGATCGCGGAGATCCGTCCGGAGCACTCCAGGCCGGGATGGGGCGAGGCGCCGGGCGGAGGGTTGTAGAAACCCTGCCGCTGCAGGACGTCGGCGCGGTTTACGGCGCTCGCCGCCACCTCGACGAGGACCTCGCCGTCACCGGCCACCGGGTCGGGTGCGTCGGCCCACACCAGGGCGTCGGGGCCGCCGGGCTGTTCGATGGTGATCGCATGCATGGCCGGAGGCTACCGCTCGGGCGGTAGCCTCCGGTGCCGGACCCGCAAGATCCGAAAGAGACGGCCTAGTCCGCCGAACCCAGCACCACCGGCGGGGTGGCCGACGGGGCCGCGCGGACGATGGTGATCACGCGGTCCGTGAGCTGGAGGGGGCTCGCGTGCGGATCGTCGTACGGGAGCAGGCGGTGGCCGCGCAGGACGCTGACGACCAGGTCGTCGGTGTCCCGGACCGATTTGCCGACCTCCGCGCGGTTCACCGGACGCTCGATCAGATCGAGCCCGCTGCCCTGCTGGATGAGGTCTTCCATCACCGTGCCCGCGCTCGGGCTGAGCACCGAGAGCCCGAGCAGCCGTCCGGCCGCGCTGGCGCTCGTGATGACCGCGTCCGCGCCCGACTGGCGCAGCAGTGGCGCGTTCTCCTCTTCCCGGACGGCCGCCACGATCTTCGCGCCGCGGTTGAGCTGGCGGGCCGTCAGGGTGACCAGGACCGCCGTATCGTCGCGCTGGGTGGCGATGACGATCTGACGGGCCTTCTGGATCTCTGCGCGCAGCAGGACTTCGGAGCGCGTGGCATCGCCGACGACCCCCGTGAACCCCTCCGCGTTGGCGATGTCGATCACCTTGGCGCTGGGGTCGACGATGACGACCTGCTCCTTGCTGAGGCCGGTGGACAGCAGGGTCTGGAGGGCGGAGCGGCCCTTCGTGCCGAAGCCGACGACGACCGTGTGCTCACGCAAGTTCTTCCTCCAGCGGCTCAGCCGCCACTCTTCCCTGGTGCGCTCGGTGAGGACTTCCAGGGTGGTGCCGACCAGGATGATCAGGAACAGCACGCGCAGCGGGGTGATCAGCAGGATGTTGACCAGCCGCGCGCTGTCGCTGTACGGGACGATGTCGCCGTAGCCGGTCGTCGACAGGGTGACGGTCGCGTAGTAGACGCAGTCGAGGAAGTCGACCTGGTCGTTGGCGTTGTCGTGGTAGCCCTCGCGGTCGATCCACACGATCAGGACCGTCAGGAACATCACGAACAGCGCCATCAGCAGGCGCCGGGAGACCTGGCGGAGCGGTTTCTCGACGATGCGCTTGGGCAGTTTGATGCGGCGCGAGACGAGCTTCTCGTCGGCGCCGCGTGCCATCGCGTCGGATCCGTGAAGTTTCACGTGAAACATCCCCCGGAGGCCCACGGGAGATCGAGGATCTCCAACTCCTGTCCGGATCGAGCCCCGTTCGGGGGTACGACGGCCAGCGCGTCCGCGGCGGCCACCCCGCGCAGCATCGCCGGTCCGTTGTAGCGCAGCGGTACGGCGTGGTCCTCGGTCAGCAGGACCGGTACGAGCCGGGTGTCGTGCGGGGGGCCCGGTACGTCGCCCTCCACGGGCACCACGTACCGCGGGCGCGGACGCCGCCCGGCGAGGGCGCGCAGCAGCGGCTCGGCGAGGGTGAGCAGTCCGGAGACGGCGGCCAGCGGGTTGCCGGGCAGGCCCACCAGGTAGCGGCTGTCGGCGCCGTCGCCGAGGCGGGCCAGCAGCATCGGGTGTCCGGGGCGTACGGCGACCCCGTCGACGAGCAGTTCGGCGCCGGCCTTGGCGAGCACGGGGTGGACGTGGTCGACGGGGCCGGAGGCGGTGCCGCCGGTGGTGATGACCACGTCGGCGGTGGAGCCGGTGACGGCGGCCAGCAGTGCTTCGGCGCCCGCCGGGTCGTCGCCGATCCGCCGGACGGCGATGACCTCGGCGCCGAGGCGGCCCAGCCAGGGGCCCAGCATGGGGCTCAGGGCGTCGCGGATGAGGCCGTCGTGCGGGGGGCCCTCGGTGAGCAGTTCGTCGCCGAGCACCAGGATCTCCACGCGCGGCCGGGGCCGGGTGGTGAGCTCGTCGTACCCGGCGGCTGCGGCGAGGCCGAGGACGGCCGGGGTCACCAGGGAGCCGGCCGGCAGCAACAGGTCGCCGGAGCGGCACTCCTGGCCGCGCGGGCGGATGTCCTGGCCGGTGGCGACGGGCCGTTCGGCGTACAGCAGGGTGCCGGCCTCGCGGGAGTGCTCGCTGCGGATCACGGCGGTGGTGTCCGCGGGGATCCGGGCGCCGGTGGCGATCCGTACGGCCTCGCCGTCCGCGAGGGGCGCGGGGAGTTCGCTCCCGGCCAGTGCGCTCTCGCCGGGGCGGATGGTCCAGGGGCCGGGCCCGGCGACGGCCCAGCCGTCCATCGCGGAGGTGTCGAAGGACGGCAGGTCGCTCAGGGCGTCGAGGGGCGCGGCCAGCACCTCGCCGAGGGCGGCGGCCAGCGGGACCCGGTGGGTGCGGCCGCGGACGGCCGCACCGGCGCGGGTGGCGGTCTCCCGGGCCCGGAGCCAGGTCGCGGCGCGGTGGCCACTGCCGCCACCGCCGGCGGCTTCGGAACGGGGGTCGCGGCTGACCAGCGCGAGGGCCTGGTCGAGGGCGCGGTCGGCGTCGGTGCCGGGGTCGGCGGTCATCCGGAACCGGTCGCTTCGGGGCTGGCGGCTTCGCGGCCGGTGGCTTCCGGGGCCCCGGCGGCTTCCGCGGCCTCGCCCTCCGCGGCCCAGCGCAGGGCCAGCTCGGCGGCCTTGCGGGAGGCCTCGGCCACGGCCTGCGCCGGGTCGGCGCCGGTGGCTTCGGCATGGGCCGCCGCGTAGCCGACGAGGAAGGTCGTCAGCGGGGCGGCGGGCCGGGCGACGCCGTGGGCGGCGTCACGGGCGAGGTCGAGCAGGGTCTTGGTGTCGACGGCGACGTCGATGCCCAGCTCGTTCTTGACGGCGGTGATCCATTGCTCCAGCACGGTTCCATGCTCTCTGATTCGGGCGCGGGCGGCGGCGAGATCGTCCCAGGTGTCGCAGTCGAAGGAGGCGAGTGGCGCAGCCGCAGTGACCGGGGTGAGGTCGAGTTCGGCGGTGAGGGCGCGCAGGGGAAGGCCGTTCACCGAGCCGTGTTCGGTGGCCAGCAGGGCGATTTCCCTGCGCAGGGGCTCCGCGCGGTACGCGGCGACCAGGGGCTGGTCTCGGCCGCCCGGGTCCCGGAGCAGGGCTCCGTCCCGGGCGTGGTGTTCGGGCGCGTCGAGGGTCCCGAGCAGGGCGCGGACCGTCTCCCGGTCCAGGAACGGCAGATCGGCGGAGAGTACGAGGACCAGCGGGGCGGTGGTGTGCCGCAGCCCGGCGTCCAGCGCGGCGAGAGGGCCGCCGCCGGGGGGGTCCTCCCGGGTCCAGTGCACGGGCCGGGCCGTTGGCCTGCGGCCGGCTACGACGACGGTGGTGCGGGCGTCCGTGCAGGCGTCCAGGACGCGGTCGAGGAGGGGGCGGCCGCCGACCTGGAGGCCGGGTTTGTCGGCTCCGCCCAGTCGGCTTGCGGCGCCGCCTGCCAGGACGATGGCGTCGTAGGTCATTCCCTCAGTATGAGGGGGGGTTGGGGCGGATGGGCTGAGGGGGTTACCGGGTTCTTACCCGGTCGCCCGGGCGTGGGCTGCGGGGCCGCTGCGCGGGGCGGAGTCCCCTACCCTCCCCCAGACTTCGTCCGGGGGGACCCCCGGTTCCTCCGTTCCCAGGGCTCGGCCCTGACCCGGTCCTCAAACGCCGGACGGGCTGGAGGGGGTACCGGGCTGCGCCCGGACCCCCTGGGGCTCCGCCCCGGACACCGGTCCTCAAGCGCCGGACGGCTGACAGATCCTGGGGCTCCGCCCCGGACACCGGTGCTCAAGCGCAGGACGGCTGGAAGATCCTGGGGGCTCCGCCCCGGACACCGGGGCTCGAGCGCCGGACGGTTGGAAGATCCTGGGGCTCCGCCCCGGACGCCGTGCCGCAAACGGCGGCGGGGTGGATTGGTTTGGTGGGGTACATGGCTCCGGGGCCGCCCGGAGGCGGCCCCGGAGGGTGTGGGCGGGGTGGGTTAGAGGTACGGGCCCGAGCGGATGGCGCCGTGGGGGCCGTCTTCGTCGTCCTCGTGGGAGGAGCCCGGCGGGAGGGCTCGGCGCATCTGTTCGAGCTGGGCCCGCGCCGCCATCTGCTGCGCGAACAGGGCCGTCTGGATGCCGTGGAACAGGCCTTCCAGCCAGCCCACCAACTGCGCCTGGGCGATCCGCAGTTCCGCCTCGGACGGGATCGCCTCCTCCGTGAAGGGAAGGGAGAGCCGCTCCAGTTCCTCGACCAGCTCGGGAGCCAGGCCGTCTTCCAGCTCCTTCACCGACGCTGCGTGAATGTCCTTGAGACGGACCCGGCTGGCCTCGTCCAGAGGTGCGGCGCGTACCTCTTCCAGGAGTTGCTTGATCATGCTGCCGATCCGCATGACCTTGGCGGGCTGTTCGACCATCTCCGTCACCGGGACCTCGCGCGACTCGTCATCGGCGCCGCCGACCGGCATCCCGTCCTGCCCCACGATCAGGCCGTGCGGGGGGCTGTCCTGCGACCGTTCACTCCTCGGCATCTCCATGCCGTCATTCTCTCGCACACCTTCGTATTCACACGGTGTGCCCCCGCACGGGCGTGATCCACCCTGTGCGGGGGCACCAACTGGGACGCTCGTCGGCGCCGGACGCGTCAGACCTCGCGGCGGGCCAGTGCTCCGCTCGAACGGGTGACCAGGGCCGCCAGCAGCGCCGCGCCCACCGGGACGACGATCAGCAGACCGGCCAGCGTGGTCCACGGCACCGCGATCGGGACGTAGGGGATGGCCTCGGAGGCCGCCGCGTAGCCGTTCTCGATGCCCGACCGGACCAGATCGGCCGCGGCCCGCCGCTCGGTGAGCCGGAGCCCGACCGCCGGCAGGATCCCGGCCGCCGAGCCGAGGAGCACGCCCATCAGGGCGACCACCCCGCACTGGAAGCCGCTGAGCGTGCGCCGCACCCGCGGCGGTGCGCCGACCGCCGCCAGGGTCTTCAGGTCGCCCTCGGCGTCCGCCTGGGCCAGGCCGGTGGCGATGCCGGCCGCGCCGATGGTGACCAGGCCCGCGAAGACGGTCAGGACGAGCATGACCAGGCTGTCGCTGCCCTCGTAGCCCTTCTCGATCCGCACGTTCGTGTCCAGGCCCAGCTTGTCCAGGGCCCCGTCGAGCCGCTGGCGCTGCTCGGAGCTCGCGCCCCCGTCGAGGGTGAAGTACGAGCCGAAGGGGACGGTGGCGATGCCGGCGCTCTTCGCGGCCGAGGGCGGCAGCACCAGGGCCAGGCCGTAGCCGTTCACCGACTCGGGTGCCTGGTACGCGGCGAAGACCTTGTCCTGGCCGGGCGCCGGCTCATCGGGCGCGGAGCCGGGGGCGGGCTCGCCCCGGCCCGTGATCAGCCGGACGGTGACCTTGTCCTCGCGCACGTTCTGCTTCTTGAAGGAGAGGGCCTTGCCCGCCTTCAGCGCGGCCGCGGCGCCCGGGTCCTCGACGGCCAGGACGGACAGCAGCTTCTCGTCGGCGACGACCACGGAGTGCTGGATGCCGAAGCGGTCGTTCTGGCAGCGCCAGTCGTTGCGCAGCTCCTTCTGCTGGGCCAGGGTGAACGAACTCGGTCCGTTCTCGGCCGAGTAGAGGGGGCAGCGCTGCTCCTTCGGGATGATGATCTCGGCCCGTCCGCATTCCGCGTCCTTCCCGTACGGGGCACACCCGGGCTTGCCGACGGTGATCCGGTCCACGTCGGCCCGTACGTCCACCGGGAGTTGCTGCGACAGGGTCTCGCGCATCGCGGGCACGTCCCGGTACGCGGTGTACTCGTAGCTCTCGATCAGCCCGGCGCCGTAGGGGAGCTGGGCGACGTACTCGTGCCGCGCCTGGATCTCCTTGCTGTGCTGGTACGTGGCCACGGCGACGGTGCCGGCGACGGCGGCCAGTACGGCGGCCACGGCCGGCGCGGTGCGCCCCCGGTTGCGGACGGCGTCGCGCAGCGCGAGGCGGGGCGACAGCGGCAGCCACCGGCCGGCCCGGCCGAACAGGCCGACCAGGGTGGGGGTGAGGGCGACGACGCCGAGCTCGGCGATGGCGCTGCCGCCCGCGACGACGGTGACGCCCATCTCGGAGACGGAGCCGAACAGGGCGATGGCGGCACCGGCCGCGATGGCGATCAGGCCGAGGACGGGCAGCACCCGGTTGGCCCGGCGCACGCCGCGGCGGCCGGTGAGGGAGGCCAGCACGGTCTGCCGGGAGGCGTTGACGGCGGGGACGATGGCGGCCAGCAGCCCGGTCAGGACGGCGAGCAGGCCGATGGCGAGGAGCTCCAGCGGGCGGACGTCGAAGCTGCCGAACCGCCTGCCGATCGTGTCCTCCAGCACCGGGCGCAGCCCCACGGTGAGGGCGATGCCGAGGGCGGTGCCGGTGACGGCCGCCGCGGCGCCGATGACGAGGCCGCCGGAGAGCACGATGGCCCGGATGTGCCGCCGGTCACCGCCGTTGGCGCCGACCAGGCCGAGCTGGCGGCGCGAGCGCCGGGCGCCGACCGCGAAGGCGGGTCCGGCCAGCAGGCAGATCTCCAGCATGGCGAGGCCGACGACGGTGGAGACGATGGCGAGTTCGGTGGCCCCGATGACGGCTCCGGGCCGCCACATGTTCCCGGGCTCCTGCTGGTAGAGCGGCACGTCGGAGTCGGCCGGAGGGTCGAGCAGCACGGCGCGCGATTCGACGATGAGGTGCTGCTTGGCGTTGGTCTCCTTGACCATGTTCCACGTGAAACCTTCGCCGCCGACCTTCACCAGGTACGCGTCCTGGGGGTTCATTCCCGAGCCGCCGGCGGCCTTCAGGTCCCGGTCGAGCGGGGCCAGCAGGGTGCCGGGCCGGGCCAGGAGCTGTGCGCTGTGCAGGTTGTCGGGCATCTCGTAGACGCCGACGATCTTGTACGAGGCGGTCGACTCGCGCGGGGTCACGCTGGAGCCGAGGAAGTACCCGGACTCCTCCAGGAAGGCGCCGGTGGCGAGGATCTCGCCGGGAGCCTGCGGCAGCCGGCCGCGCTCCAGCGTCCACAGGCCCTTGACCAGCGGGCTCGCGGGGTCCACCTCGCGGAGCTCGGTCTCCAGGATCCCGTACCGGGTGCGGACCTTGGCGTAGGACTTGCTGTCCTTGACGGACTGGGCCCCGGCCGGGAGCTGGGGTGCGGCGGCGGGTTCGTCCCGGCCGCCGGGGCTCCCTTCGAGCTTTTCGTATCCGCCGACCGGGGCGTAACTCTGCGCGTCGGGGCTCTGGTAGAGGGGAGCGCCCATGTGGGGGTCGGTCACCTTGGCGTCGGCGGCGCCGAGTACCCGTCCGACGCGCTGTTCGGGGGAGAGCTCCGAGCTGCGCACGGTGAGGTCGACGGCGCTCACGCCGACGATCGGCAGGGCGATCATGGCCAGGACGAGGGCGCTGCGGCCCTTGGAGCGCCAGGCGTCGCGGCGGGCTATCCGGATCGCCGCGATCCAGGAGTGGTACGAGGAGATCACTGAGCGGCCGCCTGCCCGGAGAGCAGGGAGTCGGCCTGGCTGCGCAGGGTCTCGTCGACGACGCTGCCGTCGCGCAGGAAGACCACGCGGTCGGCCCATGCGGCGAAGCGCGGCTCGTGGGTGACCAGGATCCCGGCCGCACCGGCGTCGCAGCGCGAGCGCAGCAGGGCGAGTACGGACTCCCCGGTCTCGGAGTCCAGGGCGCCGGTCGGCTCGTCGGCGAGGACGAGGCGGCGGTCGCCGACCAGCGCGCGGGCGATGGCCACGCGCTGCTGCTGGCCGCCGGACATCTCGTCGGGGAAGCGGTCGGCGAGCTGGCCGAGGTTCATCTCCTCCAGGGCCGAGAGCGCCGAGACGCGGGCCTTGCGGGCGGAGACCCCGTCGAGTTCGAGCGGCAGGGAGACGTTCTCGGCCGCGGTGAGGGCCGGGATCAGGTTGTAGTCCTGGAAGACGTACCCGATGCTGCGGCGGCGCAGGGCGGCCAGCTGCTTGCGGCTCGCGGTGGTGATGTCGGTGCCCTCGACGATCACCTTGCCGCTGCTCGGGGTGTCGAGTCCGCCGGCGAGGGTCAGCAGCGTGGACTTGCCGGACCCGGAGGGGCCCATGACGGCGACGAGTTCGCCGGGGTACACGGAGAGGTCGATCCCGCGCAGGGCGTGCACCTCGGTGGCGCCGCTGCCGTGGATGCGGACGAGCTGGTCCAGCTGCAATACGGGCTGGTCGGGCATGAAGGGTTCCCCCCTGGGACGTGGAGCGGTGGTTCAGACCCGCCGCGTGCGGGCGGTACGGGAAAGAGACCGGTCGGTGGTCGTGGGTGTGGTCGGGACGGTGGTGGCCTCGGAGCCCGCGGGGGCCCCGGGGCCCTCGGGCGGCTCGGCCTCGGCCGGTGCGCGCTCCCCGCGCGCGGCCAGCCGTACGAGCCGGGACTCGCAGTGGTCGAGCCAGCGGGCCTCGGCCTCGGTCTGGAAGATCAGCTGTTCCAGGACGAGCAGCCAGGCGATGTCGTCGCGTTCGCCGGAGCGCCCGCTCTCGATGGCGGCGAGAGCCTGTGCCTTGAGCCGGGTGTAGTCCTGCATGGCCTGGACAGTGGCGTGCCGCTGTGCCTGGATGACGGCGCGGATGTCCACGCCGGGCGCGCCGACGGCCATGGCGAGCTTGATGGCGAGCTCGTCCCGGGGCGGGTTGGCCCGGTCGACGGGACGCTCGTACCACTCGCGCAGTTCGTGGCGCCCGATCTCGGTGATGGCGTACAGGGTGTGCCCGGCCGGGTCCTCGCCGCCGGGGGCGACGAGGCCGTCGCGCTCCAGCCGGGCGAGCGTGGTGTACACCTGCCCGACGTTGAGCGGCCAGGTGGAACCGGTGCGGGACTCGAATTCGGTGCGCAGCTGGGAGCCGTACCGGGGGCCCCGTTCCAGCAGGGCGAGAAGGCCGTGGCGGATCGACATACTCAGTATGTATACCGAGTATGCACCTCTCCGCAACCATCCTAGGGCCTACGCCCCAAGGGGGACCCGGCGACCGGGCCGGGTGCGGGACCGGGTGCGGGACCGGGTGCGGGACCGGGGTGGGGCGGGTGTGGGGCCGGGGGCTACATGCCCCGGCGCAGCCGCATTCCCATGAATCCGAGACCCAGCCCCATCAGGGCGAATCCCGTTCCGAGCGGCAGTATGTGCGCGGCCAGGTCGGCGGCCCGCTCGTTCGGCTCGGTGCCGAGCGCGCCGATCACCGGGATCACCGGGGGTTCGGAGGGGGCCGCGGGAACCGGCGGTACCGGTTCGGTGCGCGGGTACTTCGGGACGGGGCGCGCGGCGAGCACGGTCTCGGGATTGGCGGGCTCGCCCACCGGCCGCCCGGGCCGCTCCCGCCCGGCCCCGGCGGAGCTTCCGGCGAGATCCTCGAAGGCCCGGTCCGCTGCGTCCGCTCCCGCTGCCGCCGCGGCGGAGACGGAAGCCGGCGCGGAGACGGCGGCCGCGGCGTGCGCGGGCGCCGTGATCAGCAGCGTGGCGGTTGCCATCGCTGCCCCGGCGGTCCAGCACAGCGCGCGGGCGTAGGTCACGGACTCAGATTCGCATAACCGGACAAAACCGGCATTCCGTACAGGCCGTTCGGGATGCCGGCCCCACCTACAAGGTCGGGTTCTTCACGGATCCGGACCCGCACAGCGTCCGGTAGCCGGCGTCGTCGAACGCCGCGGCCTGTACGCCGACCCGGTCGATCCCGCGCTTGTCCTGCAGGCTGGTTTCCCAGGTGCGGCTCTTGCCGGCGCCGCCCTTGTTGAAGCGCCAGGGCCACTCGTGCGAGCGCCCCGAGTGGTCCAGCGTGTAGAGCTGGACGCCCGCGACGCGGGCGTCGTCCGCGGTGTCCACGGAAGTGAGCTTGACGCGGACGATCGTGGAGCCGTTCAGCCACGTCCAGTCGGCGCTGCCGTAGGCGCCGACGGAATCGCAGCTGGAGGAGGCGCCGGCGGCCGAGGCGGGCCCGGCGGCGAGCGCGCCCACCGCCAGCGCCGCGGCGCCGGCGGTGAGGACGCGTACGAGGCCGCGTGCGCGGTTGCGTGCGGAGTCGCGTGCGGAGTCGGGTACGAGGTTGCGTGCAGGGCGGTGCATCAGGACTCCCGGAGGTGCGGCGGGCGTGACCTGCGCGTATGTATCAGAACCGGCGCACGGCGGGCGAACTCCGCTTCACCCCTGCGGGTCGCACCCCTTCGCATCCCTCGGGCACGACCGCGCGGATCACTCCGGGTCGCCGGTGGAGATCCACAGGGTGAAGGTGGTGTTGGCCGGGTCGATCGCGTCGCCCCCCTCGGGGGTCTGCTGCACGATGGTCCCCTCGCCGTAGACCGCCTCGTCCCGGGGCTTCTCCTCGTACTTCCAGCCGCCGGCCCGGATGCACGCCTTCACCGAGACCTGGTTCATGTACCGGAAGTCCGGCGCCTCCACCTTGCCGACCTGGGTGCGGGCCTTCTGGGGCTCCTTGCACTTGGACTCCTCGATCGTCCGCGAGAGGTCCGGCCCCTTGTGCCCGGCCTTCGCCGGGCCGGACGCCGAGGTGGAGGAGCCCGGGGGCGTCGGCCCGGCCTTGTCCTTGTCGTCGCCGCCCAGGTCCAGCGCGGCGATCAGCCCGCCGACGGCCGCCAGCGCCACCACGACGGCCCCCACCAGGACCGGGACGTTCTTCTTCCGCCCGCCCGCGGCCGCAGCCTGACCGGTCTGCCCGCCCTGCGGCGACATCGTGTACGGCGGCGGGGTCGCGACCCCGTACGGCGCCGGGGTCGGCGCCTGCTGGTGCTGCTGGTGCTGCTGCTGGTGCTGCTGCGGGTACCCGTACGCCCCGGACTGCGGCGGCGGCGTCGGCGCGTACGCGGACGGCACTGGGGTGTGCGGCGCCTGGTACGGCTGCTGCACCGAGTGCGGCGGCGCCTGCAGACCGGAGTCCACCGGCGGGAACACGGCCGAGCCGAGCCCGGCGCCGCTGTTCGTCGGGTGCGCGCCCGGGACGATGACCGGGGCCCCGGTGTGCCCGGAGCCCGCCACCCGCGCGACCTCGTCGAGCATGGCGGCGGCGGTGGGGAAACGCTCGTTCGGGTTCTTCTTCAGGGCCCGCGCCACCAGCGCGTCCATCGCCGGGGTGACGGAGCGGTTGATGGAGGAGGGCGCGACCGGCTCCTCCTGCACGTGCGCGTACGCCATGCCCAGGGCCGAGTCGGCGACGAAGGGGACCCGCCCGGTCAGCAGCTCGAAGAGCATGATGCCCACCGAGTACAGGTCGGAGCGGGCGTCCACGGCCCGCCCGAGCGCCTGCTCGGGGGAGAGGTACTGCGGGGTGCCGACGACCATGCCGGTCTGCGTCATCGAGGTGACCCCCGACTGCATGGCCCGCGCGATGCCGAAGTCCATGACCTTGACCACTCCGCGCCGCGTCACCATGACGTTGCCCGGCTTGATGTCGCGGTGGACCAGCCCCATCTCGTGGCTGCTCTCCAGAGCCGCCAGGACGTCGGCCGTCACCTTCAGCGCCTTGTCGGCCGGCATGGCCCCGTACTGCCTGATGTCGCCGTCCAGGACGGAGCCGAGCGGCTGGCCCTCGACGTACTCCATGACGATGTACGGCATGACCGCGCCGTCGGCCGTCGAGGGGTTCGCGAAGGAGACGACTCCCTCACCGGTGTCGAAGACCGAGACGATGTTGGTGTGCGACAGTTTCGCTACAGCCTGCGCTTCGCGGCGGAAGCGTTCGCGGAAGGACTGTTCGCGCCCGAGCTCGCTGTGCAGCGTCTTGATGGCGACCTGGCGGTCGAGCGCCGAGTCGTATGCGAGGTATACGGAGGCCATGCCTCCCTCGCCGAGCAAGTCCCTTAGCTGGTAACGGCCACCGGCCAAAGAGCCGCCCGCGTACTGGCCCTGGGTGCCGTCCTGGCTCATGACTGTTGCTTCCCCTCGGGATGTGTCCCTACGCCTCTGGCTGAGCGCATGTCGGCCTCAGTCTGCCGGAGGGCAAGCACACGTCAAGCCAGGTTCCCGTTCCGTGACCACAAGGCCACAGGGGGTCCACAGGCGGCCCACGGCGGGTCCTCGTCCGAACGGTGACCGGTTCTGAGGCTGTAGCGTTCGTCGGAGCACACGATGAGGACCCATCCGCTGAGCGGCGGCCGAGACAGACGACGGTGAGGACTGATGGCACCCGAACCCGAGGGAAGCGGCGCCGGGATGGCAGAGGGTCCTGAGCACTGGGGCGCGGGCGGCCTGGTGGGTGACGGCCGTTACCGGCTGACCCACCGTCTGGGCCGGGGCGGCATGGCCGAGGTCTTCGCCGCGGAGGACGTCCGGCTGGGCCGGACCGTCGCCGTCAAACTGCTGCGCCCCGACCTCGCCGAGGACCCGGTGTCCAAGGCCCGCTTCACGCGCGAGGCTCAGTCGGTCGCCGGCCTCAACCACCATGCCGTGGTCGCCGTGTACGACTCGGGCGAGGACCGGGTCGGACCGAACGTCGTCCCCTACATCGTCATGGAACTGGTCGAGGGCCGCACCATCCGCGACCTGCTGATCAGCGCCGAGGCCCCGGGCCCCGACCAGGCGCTGATCATCACCTCCGGCGTGCTCGAAGCGCTCGCGTACTCGCACCAGCACGGCATCGTGCACCGTGACATCAAGCCCGCCAACGTGATCATCACGGACACCGGCGCGGTCAAGGTGATGGACTTCGGCATCGCGCGCGCCCTGCACGGCGCGCAGTCGACGATGACCCAGACCGGCATGGTCATGGGCACGCCGCAGTACCTCTCGCCCGAACAGGCCCTCGGCAAGGCCGTGGACCACCGCTCCGACCTGTACGCGACGGGCTGCCTGCTCTACGAACTCCTCTCGCTGCGTCCCCCGTTCACCGGGGAGACCCCGCTCTCGGTGGTCTACCAGCACGTGCAGGACGCGCCGATCCCGCCCTCGCAGCTGCCGGAGGGCGGCCAGATCCCGCAGGAGCTCGACGGGCTCGTCATGCGCTCCCTCGCGAAGGACCCGGACGACCGGTTCCAGAGCGCCGAGGAGATGCGCGGGCTGGTCCAGTACGCCCTGCAGATGCTGCACGACCAGGGGCCCAACAGCGGCACCTGGAACACCGGCCCGGTCACCATGGCGCTGCCGCACGGCCGCGGCCCGGCGCAGACCACGGCGATGGCGACGCCCGGCCAGGGCCAGCCGCCGTACGGCTCGCACTCCTCGACCTCGCAGTTCCAGCAGCCGATGGTGCCGCCGCTGAACCCGGACGACGGCTCCGCCTACCCCGGCGGGGGCGGCAACGGCCACGGCGGGACCGGCGGGTACGACGGTTACGACGGGTACGGCGACCGCCCTTCCGGCGGCAACTGGAAGCTGTGGCTGTTCGCGGTCCTTGCCGTCCTCGCGGTCGCGGGCGGCGTGGCGTACGCGGTCAACGGCTTCGGCGGCACGAAGGAGCCCGGCACGGGCGTGACCCCGCCGGCGAGTTCCGCGTCCTCCTCGGCCGGTACGACGCCGGAGAGTTCGGTGCCGGAGACCTCGGTCTCCCACTCGGCGCCGGAGAGCTCGTACTCCTACTCGGCGCCCCCGACCCGCAGCAAGTCCCCGTCGCAGAGTTACTCCCCGTCGCCGAGCTACTCGCCGTCGCCGTCGCCGTCGACCTCGCCGAGCACGTCGAAGTCACCCTCGCCGAGCACGTCGAAGTCGCCCTCGCCGAGCCCGTCGAAGTCGCCCGAGGACAACGGGATCGGGGACGAGGGACAGTAGCCCTGCGTCATCGGAACGGCCCGGCGGCCCCTCTCTATGCGAGGGGCCGCCGGGCCGTTCTCCGTGGGACCAAAGTCCCGCGCGGGTCGCTCAGAGCGCGTGCTGGTACTGCCGGTCCAGATTGCCGGCGAGGGTGTGGACGGTGACCAGGTGCGGCTCGATCCGCATGTAGACGGGGTCGAAGACCGCGCCGTCCACGAAGTGCGGACCGGGTCCGAACAGCTCGAGTTCGGCGGTGGTGGGTTCGACGAGGTTCGCGGTGCCGGTGAACTGCACCGACCACAGCTGGGACTCGCCGGAGTTGAAGTTGTCGGCTCCGTACGAGACCACGCTGCCGTTGCAGGCTTGGTGGTAGCCGAAACCGGCGTGCATTCTCAGGACGACCTTGCCGTTCACCACGATGTGGCGCGCGACGGCGAGGAAGGGCAGCGCGCGCATGCTGGTGGCGGCTCGGCCGTACGGCACGCGGCGCAGCAGTTCGATGGCGTGGAGTTCCTCTGGGGACATGTCGTCCACTGTCCGGTACCGACACCCTGCCGGAAAAGAGGAGCCCGCCCCGCACATCGGGGACGTTGGTCCCGAATTAAACAGTGCGCCCCGTGGAATTGTGCGACCACGGGGCATAACGCTGTGTAGCGAAGGCGGGGCGGCTAGCGCCCCTTCTCGGCCTGCAGGCGGGCCACGTAAGCGGCGGCCTGGGAGCGGCGCTCCATGCCCAGCTTGGACAGGAGGCTGGAGACGTAGTTCTTGATCGTCTTCTCGGCCAGGTGCAGCCGCTCGCCGATCACGCGGTTCGTCAGGCCCTCGCCGATCAGGTCGAGGATCTTGCGCTCCTGGTCGGTGAGGTTGGAGAGCCGGTCGTCGCCCTTGCCGTTCTTGCCGTCGCGCAGCCGCTCCAGCACCCGGGCCGTGGCGACGGGGTCCAGCAGGGACTTGCCGGCCGCCACGTCACGCACCGCGTTGAGCAGCTCGTTTCCGCGGATCGCCTTGAGCACGTAGCCCGAGGCGCCGGCCATGATCGCGTCGAACAGCGCTTCGTCGTCGGCGAACGAGGTGAGCATCAGGCACTTGATGTCCTCGTTCTGGGAGCGCACCTCGCGGCACACCTCCACCCCGCTGCCGTCGGGCAGCCGGACGTCCAGAACGGCCACGTCGGGGCGGGTGGCGGGGATCCGGACCAGCGCGTCGGCGGCCGTACCGGCCTCACCCACGACCTCGATGTCCGATTCCATCGACAACAGCTCGTGAACACCCCTACGCACCACTTCGTGGTCGTCCAGGAGGAATACCTTGATTTTTCCGTTTTCGCGCACGAACTCAGTTTCACACACTCACCCCTTCCCTGCCGGAGTCGCGCGGGATAACGTGCCGTTGTTCCGGCCCCCTGCAAGGCTGTGACCAGTGGTTGTTCCCGGTTCCGCCGATTTACTTGGAAATCCAAGCAAAATCGCAGGTCAAACGGGGTTTCGCAGTTATGCGACGCACTGGGTAACGTGCATTGCGCAGGGCACGCGCCGGGGCACCTGTCACGCCTGAATCCCAGACCCGAAGCGCACCCACCCCGTGCGCGGGCAGAGATCCAGGTGAGCCGCACTGGTCCCCGGAGAACCCGGGTGCCGGACCGACGGAGGAGCAATCGTGACCGTGGAGAGCACTGCCGCGCGCAAGCCGCGCCGCAGCGGCACCAAGCGGCCGGCCGGCGCGGCAAGCGCCGCCAAGCCCGCCGCTGCCACCGCGAAGACGCATGACGCCGAGCCCCAGCTCGTACAGCTGCTGACGCCCGAGGGGGTGCGCGTCGACGTCGCGGAAAATCCCGACGTCGCGGAATTCGCGCCCTTCGTCGCCGACATCACCACCGATGACCTGCGCGGTCTCTACCGCGACATGGTCATGACCCGCCGCTTCGACGGCGAGGCGACCGCCCTCCAGCGCCAGGGAGAGCTGGGCCTGTGGGCCTCGCTGCTCGGCCAGGAGGCCGCTCAGATCGGCTCCGGCCGGGCCCTGCGCGACGACGACTACGTCTTCCCGACCTACCGCGAACACGGTGTGGCCTGGTGCCGCGGGGTCGACCCGACCAACCTCCTCGGCATGTTCCGCGGGGTGAACCACGGTGGCTGGGACCCGACCACGAACAACTTCCACCTGTACACGATCGTCATCGGCTCCCAGACGCTGCACGCGACCGGGTACGCGATGGGCGTGGCCAAGGACGGCGCCGACTCGGCCGTCATCGCCTACTTCGGCGACGGCGCGTCCAGCCAGGGCGACGTGGCGGAGGCCTTCACCTTCGCGGCGGTCTACAACTCGCCCGTGGTGTTCTTCTGCCAGAACAACCAGTGGGCCATCTCCGAGCCCACCGAGCGCCAGATGCGCGTGCCGCTCTACCAGCGCGCGCAGGGCTTCGGCTTCCCGGGCGTCCGGGTGGACGGCAACGACGTACTGGCCTGCCTCGCGGTGACCCGCTGGGCGCTGGAGCGGGCCCGCCGGGGAGAGGGGCCCACCCTGGTGGAGGCCTTCACGTACCGGATGGGTGCGCACACCACCTCCGACGACCCGACGAAGTACCGGCGCGACGAGGAGACGGCGGCCTGGGAGGCCAAGGACCCGATCCTGCGCCTGAAGGCCCACCTGCTGGCCACCGGAGGCGCCGACGAGGCGTACTTCGAGCAGCTGGAGGTGGAGAGCGAGGCACTCGGCAAGCGGGTGCGCGAGGTCGTGCGCTCGATGCCCGACCCCGACACGATGGCGATCTTCGAGAACGTCTACGCGGACGGGCACGCGCTCGTCGACGAGGAGCGCGCGCAGTTCGCCGCCTACCTCGCGTCCTTCGAAGGCGGGGAGTGACCGTCATGGCCGTACAGAAGCTCACCATCGCCAAGGCGCTCAACGACTCCCTGCGCAAGGCCCTGGAAGAGGACCCCAAGGTCCTGATCATGGGTGAGGACGTCGGCAAGCTCGGCGGCGTCTTCCGCATCACCGACGGACTCCAGAAGGACTTCGGCGAGGAGCGGGTCATCGACACCCCGCTCGCCGAGTCCGGCATCGTCGGCACCGCGATCGGCCTGGCCCTGCGCGGGTACCGGCCGGTCGTGGAGATCCAGTTCGACGGGTTCGTCTTCCCGGCGTACGACCAGATCGTCACGCAGCTCGCCAAGATGCACGCGCGCTCGCTCGGCACGATCAAGATGCCCGTCGTCATCCGCATCCCGTACGCGGGCGGCATCGGCGCGGTCGAGCACCACTCGGAGTCCCCGGAGACGCTGTTCGCGCACGTCCCCGGCCTGAAGGTGGTCTCCCCGTCCAACGCGAGCGACGCCTACTGGATGCTCCAGCAGGCCATCCTCAGCGACGACCCGGTGATTTTCTTCGAGCCGAAGCGCCGCTACTGGGACAAGGGCGAGGTCGACGTCGAGGCCATCCCCGACGCGCTGCACGGCTCGCGGGTGGCCCGTACGGGCACCGACATCACCCTGGCGGCCTACGGGCCCATGGTGAAGGTCTGCCTGGAGGCCGCCGCGGCCGCCGCCGAGGAGGGCAAGTCGGTGGAGGTCGTGGACCTGCGCTCGATGTCCCCGGTCGACTTCGACGGGATCCAGGCGTCGGTGGAGAAGACCCGCCGGCTCGTGGTGGTCCACGAGGCGCCGGTCTTCCTCGGTGTGGGTTCGGAGATCGCCGCTCGCATCACGGAGCGGTGCTTCTACCACCTGGAGGCGCCCGTGCTGCGCGTGGGCGGCTACCACGCCCCGTACCCGCCGGCCCGCCTGGAGGACGAGTACCTGCCGGGCCTGGACAGGGTGCTCGACGCAGTCGACCGCTCGCTGGCGTACTGAGGAGAGCCCTGCGATGACGATCCGCGAATTCAAGATGCCCGATGTGGGCGAGGGCCTCACCGAGGCCGAGATCCTCAAGTGGTACGTCCAGCCCGGTGACACCGTCACCGACGGCCAGGTCGTCTGTGAGGTGGAGACGGCGAAGGCGGCCGTCGAGCTGCCGATCCCCTTCGACGGGGTCGTGCACGCGCTCCTCTTCGAGGAGGGCGTCACGGTCGACGTCGGCCAGGTCATCATCTCGGTGCAGACGGGCCCGGCCGACGAGGCTCCGGCAGCGGCTCCGGCCGTCGAGGCACCCGCCGCGGCGGCGGAGCCCGAGGCCCCGGCGGCCCGCCAGCCCGTCCTGGTCGGCTACGGAGTCTCCACCGCCTCTACGAAGCGCCGCCCGCGCAAGGCTGCGCCGCAGCCCGCGGTCGCCGCGCAGAGCGGCACGGGCGTCGCCCACGCCGCGGCGGCTCCGGCCGCCCCCGTGGCGGTCCCCGCCCAGGGCGGCGCGGGCAAGGCGCTGGCGAAGCCGCCGGTGCGCAAGCTCGCCAAGGACCTCGGCATCGACCTGGCGGCGGTGGTCCCCACCGGCGACGGCGGGGTCGTGACCCGCGAGGACGTGCACGCGGCGGCCGCGGCGGCGATCACCCCGCAGACCGTGGCTCCGGCTCCGGCCGCCGTCACGGCTCCGGCTCCGGCGCAGGCTCCCGTACAGGCCCCGGCCGAGGTGCCCGTGGCCGGGTCCGCGACCGCCCGGGAGACCCGTATCCCGGTCAAGGGCGTCCGCAAGGTCACCGCCCAGGCCATGGTCGGCTCCGCCTTCACCGCGCCGCACGTCACCGAGTTCATCACCTTCGACGTGACCCGCACGATGAAGCTGGTCCAGGAGCTCAAGGAGGACCCGGACCTCGCCGGTCTGCGGATCAACCCGCTGCTCCTGATCGCCAAGGCCGTCCTCGTGGCGATCCGCCGCAACCCGGACGTCAACGCGTCCTGGGACGAGGCGGCCCAGGAGATCGTGCTCAAGCACTACGTCAACCTGGGCATCGCGGCGGCCACCCCCCGCGGGCTGATCGTCCCGAACATCAAGGACGCCCACGCCAAGACGCTCGGCGAGCTGTCGCAGGCCCTGTCCGGGCTGGTCGCCACGGCCCGCGAGGGCAAGACCTCCCCGGCCGACATGCAGAACGGCACCATCACCATCACCAACGTGGGCGTCTTCGGCGTCGACACCGGTACGCCCATCCTGAACCCCGGCGAGTCCGCGATCCTCGCGGTCGGCGCGATCAAGCTCCAGCCGTGGGTCCACAAGGGCAAGGTCAAGGCCCGCCAGGTCACCACGCTGGCGCTGTCCTTCGACCACCGCCTCATCGACGGCGAACTCGGCTCCCGCTTCCTCGCGGACATCGCCGCCGTCCTGGAGCACCCCCGCCGTCTGATCACCTGGTCCTGACGGCCCTGCGGACCGGCCTCCGGGTATTCCACCCGGAGGCCGGAATTCCGTACCAAACTGCCTCTGACGTGCAGAAACTCCTTGGAGAACGTCTCCGTCCGGTGTGATCATCGGCCCATGCACTTCCGCGCTGCCACCGCAGACCCCACCGACCTGGACCGCGCCCTCGCCTACCCGGCCGACGGCCCCGTCCCCGCCCTCACCCCCGAGAAGATCCGAGAAGAGCTCGCCGCGGGCCAGATGCGCCCCGAGTGGACCTGGCTCGCCGAGGACGAGAGCGGTGAGGTCCTGGCCCGCGCCCTGTGGTGGGGCCGCGCCGACAGCGAGCGGCCGATCGCGCTCGACTGCCTCCAGGTACGGAGCTCCGTGCCGGACCCGGCCGCCGTCGCCGCCGGGCTGCTCGCCGCCGGGCACGAGGCCTTCGGCAAGCTCCCCGACTACAACATCTCGCTCCCGCGCGACTGGCGCACCTCCCCCGACGGCCTGGCCGACGCGGTCGCCTGGCGCCAGAAGGCGGCCGCCTCCTCCGGCCTGGTCCGCGAGATCGAGCGGCTCCGCTTCGAATGGACCCCGGCCGCCGGCACCGCCGGGCCCACCGGCCGGCTGGTCTTCCGCGAAGGCACCGACGAGGAGTTCCTCGATGCCTTCGTCCGCCTCTCGTCCGGCAGCCTGGACCTGCACACCCAGAACGAGCTCCGCACGATCGACGCCGAGGAACTGGCGCGCGACGACATCGAGTTCTACACCGACTGCCCGGGCGAGCGCTCCTGGTGGCGCCTGGCCCACCTGCCGGACGGCACGCTCGCCGGAATGGCGATCCCCTCCGCGACCCCGTACCACCGCAACGTCGGCTACCTCGGCGTGGTCCCCGAACAGCGCGGACAGGGCCTGATCGACGAGATCCTCGCCGAGATCACCCGCTTCCACGCCTCCGAGGGAGCCGACCGCATCACCGCCACCACGGACACCGTGAACGCCCCGATGGCCGCCGCCTTCACCCGCGCCGGGTACGAGGTCACGGAGATCCGCCTGGTCCTGGAGGCGGCCCAGGGGGCCTGAACGGAACCGCCGGGCCCCCCGGTAGCGTTGTCTCCTGCAAACGCCGACCGGCGCTGGAGGGGATACGGCCCATGCAACTGACCGAAGAAATCGCCGCGATACGGGGCGGGCTGGGCGATCCGGACCGTCTGGTGGGGGAGTTCCGCCGGGCTGCCCTGCTGGTTCCGCTCGCTGATGGTCCCGACGGCGGTCTGATGTCGGCGGTTTCGGGTGGCATCCGGTGGATCTACGCGTTCACGGACGAGGAGGCGCTGGCCCGGTTCGCCGCGGCGCGCGGGGAGTCCGGCCGGGAGTGGGAGTTCCTCTCGGTGCTGGGTGCGCGGCTGGCGGACGCTTTGATTCCGATGGCCGATGGTCCGGCGGGTGTGGTCGTGAACGTGGCGGACGGGGACGGGTCGATGTTCTTCCCGCCGGTGGCGGGGATCGTCCCGGATGCGAATGCCGTGGACCTGGTGGCCGGGGAGGCTGCCTGATGGCGGGTGGCGGAGATCTTGAGGTTTCGCCGGCGGCGGTCAAGAACATTCAGGACGGTCTGCGGGCGGCGATCGGGGAGTTGCGGGAGTCGGGGGACGCGGCCGGTGCGTCGATGGGTGCGGGCTTCGAGAACCTGGCGATGACGGGCATGGAGGCCGGGCACGCCGGGCTCGCCACCGACTTCGA